>CAZXLQ010000194.1:4620-10224 GCA_964641945.1 uncultured Clostridia bacterium | reverse complement strand
CGTTCCTGGCTACGGTACCGCGTTGAATCGCAGACGCCGTGGTCCGCCTGCGGCCGACGGGGACCGCTCACCCCACCGCACGTCCCGGAACCGCGAACGAAGTGAGCGGCCGGCCTTGCGTCTTCCGCCAAGTGGTGGAATCGCACGCCCGATCCGCATGCATCCACTCCCACCGACGTGAGCGCTCAGCACGGCCGGCCGCAGAAATCCCAGCCCGTCGTATCACCGCTTTCGTTTTGCGACTCTTTTCACTATCCTCAGTTGGTTCGCTCCCAGTCAGCTTCTTTCTCAGGAGTCGTCCTCGAATGTCCACGCTTCGTCCGTCGCGCCTCGTGGCGCTCGTCTCCGTTCTCGTCATCTCGCTCTCGATTGCCTTCCCTGCGGCCGCTGCCACGCGACCGCAGACGTCGAAGCGCGTATACGTCGTCGTCGACATCGACCGGATCGGTCACGAGCGACTGACGGCACTCAAGTCGCTCGCCGGCGTCGACTGGTGGGTAGAACTCGACGACCAGATGCTCGTCAGCGGAATGCCGACGATGCTCGAGAACCTCGATCGGGCCGGTTTCGTGTCGCGGATGCTTTCGGGCGACATCGACCCAGGCAACCTCTACCTTCTCGCTGGCAGGGATACCGAGGCGTCCGGCGCTCGAGTTCTTGCCTCGGGTGGTCGACACGCAGTCATCGTTGCGACTCCTGAACAGAAGGCCCGACTCGAGAGCGATCACGATCACGATGGCGTCGCGAGCACACCGCACAGTCACAACGAAGTTCGACCGTTCACGCCGAATCTCTCGCTTGCTCACCAGGCGGCGAATTCGCCGGCTCGCCAACCCGAGGCGTGGGATGTCTCGATTCAGGCGCTTGTTGACGCGATCGACGGAAACCGTTGGTTTGCTGACATTCAGACCCTCGGCCAGTGGAACCGCCACTCGCGCCAACCCGGAAACCTCACTGCCCGCGACTGGCTCGTCGCACAGTTCCAGGCGATTCCAGGTCTCGTGGTCACCACGCAGAGCTTCACCATTCCGAGTCCAAGCACTACGTCCTTCAACGTCATCGCCACGCTAACGGGCACGACGCGTCCTGACGAGTGGTACATCGTCGGAGGACACTTCGATTCGACATCGCAGAGCACGAGCACTGCAGCGCCCGGATGCGAAGACAACGGAAGCGGCACGGCCGGTGTCCTCGAGATGGCAAGGATTTTTGCCGCGCACCCGCCGGAAGCCACGATCATCTTCGTTTGTTACTCGGGTGAAGAGCAGGGCCTTTACGGCGGCACGGCGCACGCGGCGAGCCTCGTTGCGTCCGGCGACGACGACAAGGTTCAGGCAGTTCTCACGATGGACATGATCGGCTACACGGGCGATGCCGACCTCGATTGCCTCCTTGAAACGAACTCGAGCGGGCAGTTCATGATCGACGCTTACGCGGCCGCCGCGGCGCAGTACACGACACTTCGAATCCTGACGACGCTCAATCCGTTCGGTTCGGATCACGTGCCTTATCTCAATCGCGGAATGCCTGCGCTCCTGACCATCGAAAACGACTGGGACAGCTATCCGAACTATCACCGGACTACGGACACGGCGAACAACATCACGATCGACATGGGCCTGCAGACGTTGCGAATGAACGTAGCAGCGCTCGCACAGATGATTGCCGCACCCCCGGCCGGCACGGGTTCTGACACGATCGGCGTATACGATCCAACGACGTCGAACTTCTTCCTCCGAAACACGAATGGATCGGGCGCTGCGGATGTGGTGTTCAGCTTTGGGGCTGGCGGCGCCGGATACGTACCACTTGCCGGAGACTGGAATGGCGATGGGCTGGACACGGTCGGGCTCTACGACCCGGCGTCGGGAGTGTTCTTCCTGAAGAACACGGCGTCACCGGGCGGTGCCGACCTCGCGTTCAACTTCGGACCGAGCGGCCTTGGATGGAAACCGGTCGTAGGCGACTGGGACGGCAACGGCACAGACACTGTCGGACTCTACAGCCCGTCGACCGGGACGTTCTTCCTTCGCAACTTGAACGCTCCTGGCGGAGCGGACGTGTCGTTTGGTTATGGTCCCGCGGGAGCGACGCCTGTCATCGGCGATTGGGACGGCAACGGCGCGGACTCGATCGGCGTGTACATTCCGGCGACTTCGACGTTTTTCCTGCGCAACTCGAATGCGCCTGGCGGCGCGGACCTTGTGTTCAGCTACGGAGCGGGCGGTGCGGGTTTCGTCCCCATCGTCGGCGACTGGAACAGTGACGGCGCCGACACGGTGGGCCTCTATCAGCCAACTGGCGGGAGTTTCTTCCTGCGGAATGCGAACTCACCGGGAGGCGCTTCGGTAGTGTTTGGCTACGGACCGCCGTCGGGGATGGTCTCGGTGCGCGGAGACTGGAACAACCTGTAGGACCTGAGTCCGTACGGCCCGGAACCACGACTGCGCCGGGGGGCCGACTGAGTGCAGAACTGAGCGAGTGAGCGATCGAGATGGTGGCAGCGGACGCAGTTGGATCGGGCGTGCGGCACTGCCACTCGGCGGGAGATACTCGGTCGGCCGCTCACTGCGTTACCGGTTCTGGGACGTGCGGTCGGGAGAGCGGTCGCCGTCGGCTGCAGGCCGACCGGGAGCCGCGAGCAGTGTAGACTTCGGGCGTGCGATGGCTCGTTCACACCTTCCTTGCAGCGCTCGCGTTGGCACCGGTGACGTCCGGGGCCGTCGCCGACGACCGCGGTAGTCCGATCGCGATCGCGTTTACGGACGTCGCATCGTCCGCCGGGGTCGCAAAAGCGGGAGATCCGGGCGCCGTGGCGTGGTTCGACCTCGACAACGACGGTGACGAAGATCTCTTCGTTGCTGCACTCGGAAACGATCGTCTGTATCGCAACGACGGCGCGGGCGTATTCACGAAACTCCGTTCGACGGGGCTCGAGAAGAGCGCGACGGCGAGCTTCGGTGCCGCGGTCGGCGACTACGATAACGACGGATTTCTGGACCTGTTCGTCGCAAACCTCGACGCCGGTAACAAGCTCTATCGGAACGAGGGGAATGGGCGACTGCGCGACGTGACCAAATCGGCGAAGGTTGGAGGCGGCTCGACGACGGCGAGTTACTCGGCGGCGTGGGCGGATTACGACCGTGACGGGTTCCTCGATCTTTACGTCGCGAACGGCACGCAGCAGCAGGCGTCCAGGAACTTCCTGTACCGGAACCAGGGCGACGGGACGTTCCGCGAAGTCGCCGAAGCGGCCGGCGTGGACGGCGGCGCGGCCTCGAGCCTTGGCTGTGCGTGGGCGGACTACGACAACGATGGATGGCCGGACCTCTACGTCGCGAATTTCGGTCAGCCGAATCGCCTGTTTCGCAACAACGGCGACGGCACGTTTCGGGACCGTGCCCAGGCAGCGGGAGTCGACGACACCGGGAACGGCGCCGGCGCGGCCTGGGGCGACTACGACAACGATGGATGGCTCGATCTTTACCTGTTCAACACGAATTCGGGAGCGTCGGCCGATCGATTGTGGCGCAACCGGGGCGATGGCACATTCGCCGACGTCACGTCATCCACGGGTCTGTCGGAGAGCGGCGACGGTGAGGCCGTTGTCTGGGCCGACCTTGACAACGACGGATGGCTCGACCTCTTCATCGTGAACAGGTCCGATTTCACGCCGCAGAGAAACAGGTTGTATCGAAACGTCGGAGGAAGCGTGTTCGCCGACATCACATCGGTCGCCGGCGTGGCGGGCACCGGATCCGGCCAGCCGGCGGCGACGGCGGATTTCGACGGCGATGGGTACCTCGACCTCTATGTCGGCAACCTGCCCGGGAAGCGCGAAGAGCTATTCCGGAACCGTGGCGGGTCCGCGGAATCCCTCGTCGTACGACTGGTCGCGGCGAGCGGAAACCGAGGCGCCATTGGTGCGAGGGTTACGGTTCTTGCTGCCGGAACTCTGATGACGCGAGAGACGTCGTCGGCCTGCGGGCGATCGTCGCAGAATCAGATCGCCCCGCACTTCGGACTCGGAACATTGACTCGAGCCGACTCGGTCGAGGTCAGGTGGCCGAGTGGCGTTGTTACGGTCGTTCCCGACGTGCCGGCTGGAGTAGTGGAGATTGTCGAGCCCGGGGCGTAGGATTCCTTGCAGAAGCTGAACTGCTCGACTGGAGGAGGGAAGCGCCCGTGCGATGGCATCTGACGGTACTGGCTCTGCTGGTGATCACACTGGCTCCCTGGGCGGCGCCGGCGTACACGATCGTGCTGCGTGGCGGTGAGCGCGTCGATATCGGCGAGTTCTATTGGCTCTCGGGCTCGAACATGACTTGGGTGACGCAGGGCGGCGAACGGCGTGGCGTCGATCTCGGCCGGATCGACCTCGATGCAACCGCCGCATACAACGGCGAGGCTGTCTCGGAGTTCGTCAGCCGCGCGATCCGGCGGGGGAATGCAATCGTCTCGACCGCTCCGGCGCCCGCAACGTCCGATGAGTCCCGTTCCGAGCCGATCACGATCACGACGGCGGATCTCGCGCCCTTGCGAGACGAGCGGGAGCGCGACGCGGCCGCGCGACCATCGGCGCCTACGGTGCTGCCGCCGGTCGGCGTGCCGCGGGACGATGAGCCTGCAGGTCCTGACGCAGTCGCCTTTGAGGAGCGCTGGCGCGAGGAAGCACGAATTCTGCGCGAAGAGGTCGACGTCGAACGGGTACAGATCGAGGCAATCCGATCCGAGATCGCCTATCGCGAGGCAAACCCGCGTAAATTCCGTCTCAGCTACGAGTACAACTACGGGCACGGTGCCGTTGTCGTGGATCGTCGAGGCCTGTCACGGTATCCGTCATACGGCTACGGCACCGGCTCCGCGTACAGCCGGTCCGAGGAAGAGTTCTCGCAGCTGAACTCGCGACTCATCGATCTCGAGATCCGATATCGTGGAACGCTGCTGCGCTGGGATGCGTTCGTGGAACGCGCGCGTCGGGCCGGGGTGCCGCCAGGCTGGTTGCGCGAGTGAGAGATGGTGCGCAATGCGGCGGTGCCTCTACAAGGCGCGCTCAACGCATCACACCGGGCGCGGTAGCGCTCGGGTCGATCCCGACCTGTATTGCGCGTCTAGTGCATCAGTACCGTGCGCGGTAGCGCACTGGTCCGCTCAAAAGTTCCCCGTCAGAACCGTCTGCCCATCCTTGCGAAGCGCGACGCTGGAAACCGAGGACACTGGGGTCATCGATGCCGGCAGGGCCAGCTCTTCGCTCTCTGGCGCCGAGCTGAATCGAATCCGCAGACCGCCGTCATCGTCCGAGCTCATCGTTGCGACGAGCACGCCGTTTACCCACAACTCGTATTCGGCTTCTTCGTCGAGATCCTCGCATTCCACCCTGAACTTCTGAACGCCCAACTCGATGGACCAGGACGCCGTGCCCGATGCGTCGTCGTCGAAGCCGCTGGAGAGCAGCGTGACCTCGACGCCCTGCGAGCTTCCGCCGCCGCCGTCGTCGCCACCGCCGTCGTCGCCACCGCCGCCACCACCACCGCCTCCGCCGCCGCCGCCACCTCCGCCGTCGTCGTCGCCGCCGCCGTCCCCACCGCCGTCGTCGTCACCGCC
>CAZXLQ010000194.1:0-4520 GCA_964641945.1 uncultured Clostridia bacterium | reverse complement strand
CACCTCCGCCGTCGTCGTCGCCGCCGCCGTCCCCACCGCCGTCGTCGTCACCGCCGCCGTCATCGCCGCCGCCGCCGTCGTCGTCCCCACCTCCATCATCGTCATCACCGTCGTCATCGCCACCGCCGTCGTCGTCGCCCCCGCCAGGCGCCGTAGAAAAGTCACCACGAAGGACGGGGCTGCCGTTTGTTCGGAGGACCTCGACGAGCAGGACAACCGAGACAGGGGTCAGGCCGGCCGGCAACGGACGCGAATCGTCGTCCGATGCGCTCTTGTACTCGATCTTGGCGTTTCCGTCCGAGTCCGTGGTGAAAGAGTCCGTGAAGGTGCCGCCGCTCGCGTTAGTCACGCGCAGCGAGTAGGTCGTCCGCGAAGTCAGCCTCTCGACCTTGACCTCGAACTCCTGATCGAGATCGCCTCGCGTCTCGCGTTCCGCCTCGCCGTCGGATCGACGGTCATTCGGATCGACGGCACGCAGATCGATCTTGTCGTACGCCGAAGCGTCGCACGCCGAGGTCGTCGTCGCCGTGACAGGATCGACTCTTCCGCCGATCTTCCCGCGGTAATTCCCATTGCCCGCAACGCCGTCAACAGGCGTCGCCGTCTCGATGAGCGTGCGCGTCGCGCAATCGACGTCGATTCCGCCCGTCGAGAGCTGCTTCGACACGACGAGCGCGGCCGTTGCCGACACCAGCGGCGCCGCGAAGGACGTGCCGGACCACGAAGCGTACTGGTTCTCGGGGAACGTGCTGGCCAGTTGCACCCCGGGCGCGGCCACGTCGACGAGCGATCCGAAATTCGAGAAGGATGCCTTCACGCCGCTGTTGTCGAGAGCCGCAACCGCCAGTACGAAGCTCTCGTCGGCCGGGTACTGCTTGAGGCCATCCGAGCCGAAATTGCCGACCGCGGCGACGAGCACCGCCGTATCCCTCGAGTCGCTCAGCGCCTTGTCGAGACCGTCCAGCTTGTCGGGTGCACCGAAACTCATGTTGATGACGTGGGCACCGCTCGCGCGCGCGAACTCGACGGCCTTCACGATGTTGTAGGTCGTGCCAACGCCGGCCGGGTTGAGCGCCCTGATCGGCAGGATCCGGGCCTCGGGCGCAACCTTTGCGATCAGCCCCGCAATGAACGTGCCGTGGCCCCACGCGCTGTTGTCGGCACCGGGTCCCGGCGTGCGGACGTCCATCGGCTCGCCGCCGTCGATGAGATCGAGTCCCAGGAATCCGCCTGCTCCATCCGGTATGAAACGTCCGGCGAGATCTGGGTGCGTGAGGTCGACGCCCGTATCGATGATGGCGACGATGACGCCTTCGCCGCGCGTCTGCGAGACCTGGTCCAGTCGAAGCGTCGACAGCATCGGCTGGGTGTCGTATCCGGCGCGATTCGTCGTGATGTCGCTCGCCTCGTCAAACGGGAACGTCATCGTGGGGTGGCGCGACGGGGGCCGTCGTGCGTTCGGACTCGAAACGAAATCATTGCGGCCTGCCGCGGCAACTGCCGGATCGTTACGCAGCTTCTTGACCGTGCCATTCGTGGCGCTGCCGTCGGGAGTGCTCAACAGGAACGTGTCTCCGGTCCGATCGATCACGGTCGTGCCGTACAGCGCGTTGATCTGTTCGATCGTCGTCCCCGGCTGCAGCGTGACGATTGCTTCCCCGCGAATGAAGCGCTTCGTGCCGCCAACGGCGGACTGCGCCTTCGCCGACATCGGGGCCGACGCGGCAAGGACGATCAGAGAGGCGACGGCAATGTAGTTCCTGAAGTTCATGATCTGAATCCCACTTTCGAATATTACCGTTCCGACGATTTCGTGTCGCGATTGATCACGACGTCTTGCCCATCAGGATGAACGGCGCCCAGTAGTACGGATGGCCGTATCGTTCGAGCGACTCGAGTTGCGCCAACCGGAGCGCCGCCCGCTTCGACTCGCCGCCCTGCAGATGCCGGTAGAACGTCTGCATCAGTTCGCACGTGGAGCGGTCGTTGACGGCCCAGAGAGAGACGACGAGCGAGGGCGCTCCCGCGTAGAGAAACCCGCGCATGAGCCCGCTCAGCTCGTCGCCTGGAGCCAGCCGGTTTACTCCAGTGTTGCACGCCGAAAGTGTCACGAGGTCGGCGTCCAGCGTGAGATCGAACACGTCGTAGAAGTTGAGCGGTCCGTCGTCGAGACGAACGGAGGAAAACATCGGGTTGTCCTGTCGAAGCTGTCCGTGCGTCGCAAGGTGCAGGTAGCGGCTGCCCGGCGCGTTCTCGAGAAATGCGGCCTTGGTTGCGTTCGAGCCTTCGAGCAGCACCTGTTCACCGAAGAGGCGCCCGATCGAGGCCAGTTCCTCGGCGATATGCGGCGCGAACCTGTCGGCAAGTCCCACGGCCAGAAGATCGCGTCGGCTTGATGTCGTCACCTTTCGGCGCTCGCAGAGGCGATGGACCGTCGCACTTGGTGCGTAGGAAACCTCCGCGCTCTCGATGAGGTACCTGCCATCCGGGCGCCTCAGCGCATGCAGCGGCACGTAGTGCAGCACTCCGTGCGGGACTATCGTGAGCTTCTTGCCATCGACCGCTTCGGCAATCGGCTCGAAGAGCAGGTGGTAGAGCGAATCCAGATGATGGTCGACCGAGCGCCTGAGCGCCTGGCGATGGGCCTCGGCGTAGAGGTTGCCGAGCCCGAACTTCTCGAGCTGAAACCTGAGTCCGGTGACGTGGCGCTCGACGGTTCGCCGGTCCGCAAAACTCGTCCGCACCTCTGCTCCATCGCGCGTCACGACGAAGGCCGAGAGTCGATCATCGCTGAAGAAATACTCGACCGTCGCCTCGTCGGCCGCGAGCTCGCTCGACAGCTCGTCGAGGCTCGCCGGTTCGGCAGCGAGCAGGCCGGCCAGACCGGCATCCTCGATTTCCAGACGCGAGAAGAGGCTGACGAGCTCGCGCTCACAGCGCGTGAGCTCTGTCCGGAAGTGCGCATCGAGGCGCGAGTTGCGCGTCCCGCCTTTCTCCGCATTGTCGTCGATTCGGGTTGTGTACCAGTTGAGCTGTTCGAGCCGCTCGGAGATCTGTTGCCGGACTCTTGCGTCGCCGCGAGGAAGCTCGCGCTTCGACATCTGCGACATGTGCTGCGCCATGAGGTCGGCGAGCGCCCGGGACTTCGCCATCTCGACGTAGCGAAACGCGGCCCGGAGACCGACGGCATCGTCCCGCTTCAGATTGACGGCGACGAGCCGTTCGTAGGCTGGCAGCTTGTCGGCGAGAAATGCGGCGCGGGCTTCGCCCGGGCGCAGACGAAGCCTCAGACGTTCAATTCCTGCGACCGAGCGCTCGAGGGCGGCAACGCCGGCCTCGTGGTGTCCCCGGTCGATCTCGAGCTCTCCGACTAGCGCTTCAGCGCGGCAGCCGAGCCACGGGTCCGAAAGCCGCTCGGCGGACCTGACGGCCGCGCGAGCGATGCGCAGGGCCTGCCCGCCTCGTCCCAATCGCTCCAAAGCTGCTGCTTCCGCTAGACGCGCCCGCGTTCGCCGGCCCACGAGCCGCGCTCGCGTGAACGAATCGACTGCCTCTCTGGCAAGCCGCAGTCCCTCACCGGCATCGCCGGCCTCGACCGCAAGTTCGGCGCGCCCGAGCCGGGCATCGGCGCCAAGGACGTCCATCTCGAACGCGTCAAAGGTCTTCTGGGCGGTGACCAGGTCGGCAGCAGCGGCGTCGTGATCGCGGCGGCGCTGACTGACTCGCGCTCTTACCAGGAGCGCTCTCGCCGCCTCGACCTCGTGTGCATCGAGCGCCTCGAACTCGGAACGCGCCGCGTCAGCAAGGTCCGCGGCTTCGTCGATGAGGTTGAGGCGGGCGTGAAGCTCCGCCAGATAGAGGTTGCACCACGCTCCGAGGACACGGTCGCCGAGTGCGACAAGGCGTTCACGAGCGGAGAAATAGCCGCGAAGGGCTTCGCCGAAGCGTCCGAGGACCGAGAGGGCGTAGGCCGCCATGTAAGTGCACTGCGCCGCGGCGCGCGCCATTCCGAGCTGCGTGAATCGACCCTCGGCAAGCTCGTAGATCTCGATGGCTTCGACCGGGCGATCGAGCTCGAGCAGTACATTGGCCCGGTTGTAGTCCACGGTTGACAGAGATCGCTCGTCGCCGAGGGCCTCGAGAAGCTGGTGCGCTCGCTCGAAGTAGCCAAGCGCCGTTCGATAGCTCGACAACGTGTAGTAGTGCACCGAACCGACGTTGTTCTCGAGCTGGGCGAGCAGACGGTCTTCGCCGGCGCGCGTCAGCGTCCGGCGTGCCTTTCGCGCGACGCGGAGTGCCTCTTTCGCGCGGCCCTGGCGATGGAGCAGTCCAACGAGCTGGCGCTCGACCGCGGCCGCGTCGACGGGACGTCGCGATACTCGAAGACCTTCGACCGCCGAGAGGAACAAGGGCTCGGCTTCGCTGAGCCTGCCGGCGTGGTAGTGAACCTGCGCGACCGCGGCTTCGCCGAAGCTGTCGCTGGCCTTATCTCCGATAATGTCGGCGAGACGTCGAATGGC
>CAZXLQ010000193.1:0-10239 GCA_964641945.1 uncultured Clostridia bacterium | reverse complement strand
CCATCCTCGCGGTGGTCGCCGGTCTGACGCTCGCCGGCGCAACGGCGGTCAGCCTCGGAGAAGCGGCACCCGTCGAGATTCCCGTCGTCGACGGCAGGGCGGTGGCGTCGATCGGCATCCTGGCCGACGCGAACGGAAAGCGCCCGTACGTAATGCTGACCGTTTCGGTGTTTGCCGGTGAGCGGCGGCTGTTTGGAAGCACGCTCAACAAGCGGGATGCGGCCGGCTCAACGGATGCAGTGACGATTTCGCTCAACGCGGAGGCGGTGCGCGCGGCCGGAGTCGGCGCCGAACCGATGACGGTGCGAGTCGAGGGATTCGATGCCGCCGGCCGCTATCCGGGGCGTGAACACGAGCCCGGTCCCGGGACTTTTGGCGAAGCGCGCCTGGTCATTGCCGAGCCATGACGACGACCGATTCGCTCGCTTATCCCGGAGAATTCGAAGTGCTCCGCACGAAGGCGGACTCCGGGTGGTTCGAAGGCGGAGAGCTGACGGTGACGAATTACCGGCTGTCGTGGAAGCCGAATCGATTCGCGCGCTTTCCTGCATTCGGCTTCGACCTCGATGCGATCCGCTCGGTGCGGGTGGTGCGGTCGCTCAAGACGCTGTTCTTCTCGCCAACGATCCGGATAGTGCTCAAGGACGGGGCAGTCTACGAAATCCACAAACCGAAGGACGATGCGAACCGGGTGCATTCGGTGATCGAGGATTATCGGGGTCGTGAACGCTACAGGCCCGGGTCGCTGTTTGGTGACGCGAAGTGAGCGGAACGCTCTTCGTCGTCGCGACGCCGATCGGGAACCTGGAGGACATCACGCGGCGCGCGCTGCGGGTGCTCGGCGAAGTGAAGGTTGTCGCGTGCGAGGACACTCGCCGGACTCGGACCCTGCTCACCCATTTCGGCCTCGCAACACCGACCGTGTCCTATCACGAGCACAACGAATCTTCGCGCGCTGCCGAGCTCGTCGCACGGCTGCTCGATGGCGAGTCGGTGGCGCTGGTGTCGGATGCGGGGACGCCGTGCATTTCGGATCCGGGCTACCGGCTCGTGCGCGAGGCGGCGGCGGCGGGTATCGATGTGATACCGATCCCGGGGGCTTCGGCGGCCGTGACGGCGCTGTCGGCTTCGGGGTTGGCGACGGATACTTTCCTGTTCGTCGGGTTTCTGCCGTCGAAGAGAAGCGCCCGGAAGGCGCGGCTGGCGGAAATCGCCGGCGTGCGCGAGACGATCGTGTTCTACGAGGCGCCGCACCGGATTGGCGCTATGCTCGAGGATCTTCGGGAGGCAATCGGCGATCGCGAGATTTCAGTCGCGCGCGAGCTCACGAAACTGCACGAGGAGTTCGTGAGGGGGAGCGTTTCGGAAGTGATCGGGAAGTTGACGGCCGAGCGGCATCGGGGTGAGTTCGTGGTGGTAGTCGAGGGGGCGTCAGACCGTGGAGTTGCATCCGGTGACGACGCGATCCCGGCTGGAGAACGCGTTGCCGCGCTGGAAGCGGAGGGGATGTCGCGGATGGATGCGGTGAAGCGCGTTGCGAAGGAGCGGGGACTGCCGAAGCGGGTGGTTTACGGGGAAGTCGTTGGGGACGACTCGGGCGACGCGTAGCTGACGACAGTTTCTCGCAGAGACGCAGAGCGAAGACGCAAAGCCGCAGAGCATCGGATTATCGATCGCTCCGTGTGACCGCACATCTGTGCATCCGTCCGTACGCGCGCCTGCGAGGTTGATTCTCGTGCATCTGCGTCTCTGCGTCTTCACTCTGCGCCTCTGCGAGAAATTGACTTGAGCTACGCGCTGACCTCGGTGTCCCTCAACTCAGCGTGCGCCCGTCTCGGCACCCGCGACGGGTCGAGCGATTTCGCCACCGCGTCGTGCGCCTGGTCGGCCAGTGCCCTAGCCCGGTGCCTCAACTCCGCAAAGTCGGCATTCTCCGGCGCCTTCTCGACCGCAATGACAGGGTGATACACGATCCGTATCTTCCCGAACAGCTTCGGGAAAATAGTCCCCGGCGGCCACAGGTCGAATCCTCCATCGATCGTGACCGGCACAACCGGTACTCCCTCCACGAGCGCCAACCGGAACGCCCCCGCCTTGAACGGCATCAACTGGTGCGTCGTCGTCCTTCCCCCCTCCGGAAAAACCATCAACGCCCGCCCCGCCGCAAGATGGCACCGAGCCTCTCGCATCGCCGCCTTGTCGTGGCCCTGCAGCCTCACCGGAAACGCCCCACACGCGCGAACGAGGCTCGACAGGATCGGAATCCGGAAGATCGCATCCCACGCCATGTAGTAGATCCGGCGCTCGACGGCCACCGACGCCCATATCGGATCCAGGTACGTCACGTGATTCGGCGTCAGCACGACCGCCCCGTCAGCCGGGACGTTTTCGAGGCCCTCGAACTCTACGCGGTAACAGAAGCGCGTCCACGCGAACGCCGCCGGTCGCAGGATTCTTATGAGCCAGTCTGACATCGGACTGCGTATTGTCGCCACCGGCCCCTGAACGCGCAAGGCAGCCGTCCGATGCGGCACGTCCGCTCCGACTGCCGTTTCGCCCCCGAATCGGGTACACTTCGCCACTTCGGAACCACGACAAACTCCCCGCATGCCGGCCCCGTGCCGCATCGGGGACTCTCAGAAAGGGAAGGCACCAGCAAGCATGTCTGTCGATATCCCGGATCGGATTCCAGTCAACATCGAAGAGGAGATGAAGCGTAGTTATCTGGACTACGCGATGTCGGTCATCATCGGCCGCGCTCTCCCTGACGTCCGCGATGGATTGAAGCCGGTTCACCGGCGAATCCTCTGGGCGATGAACGAAATGGGCCTCCAGCCCAACCGGCCGTACAAGAAGTCGGCCGCGGTCGTGGGCGACGTGCTCGGCAAGTACCATCCGCACGGTGACTCGAGCGTCTACGACGCCATGGTCCGACTCGTGCAGACGTTCTCGCTGCGCGAGCCACTGGTCGACGGCCAGGGCAACTTCGGCAGCATCGACGGAGACTTTGCCGCGGCATACCGCTACACCGAGGCCCGTCTCACCAAGATCGCCACCGAGATGATGGCGGACATCGACAAGGACACCGTCGATTTCTCGCCGAACTTCGACGAGTCGCGCGAGGAGCCCAAGGTTCTGCCGACGCGATTCCCGAACCTGCTCGTGAACGGCTCGGGCGGTATCGCGGTCGGAATGGCCACGAACATTCCGCCGCACAACCTCGGCGAGATCATCGAAGCCACGGTCCACATCGTCGAGAATCCCGACGCGACGTCGGCCGACCTCATGAAGATGGTTCCCGGTCCCGACTTTCCGACCGGCGCGTTCATTTATGGCCGCAGCGGGATTCGCGACGCCTACGAGACCGGCCGTGGCACAGTCATCATGCGCGCCCGCGCCGCGATCGACCGCGTCGGCAAGCACCACGATCGCGACGCGATCGTCATCACCGAGATCCCGTTCCAGGTCAACAAGTCGAGGCTCATCGAGCAGATCGCCGAGCTCGTCAACGAAAAGCGTATCGAGGGCATCTCGGATCTGCGCGACGAGTCCGACCGCGACGGCATGCGCATCGTCATCGAGCTGAAGCGCGACGCGATCGCCCAGGTCGTGATGAACAAGCTCTACAAGCTGACGGCGATGCAGACGTCGTTCGGAGTCATCAACCTCTCGATCGTCAACGGCCAGCCCCGCATCCTGTCGCTTGCCGAGACGCTCAAGCTCTTCGTCGAGCATCGGCGCGAAGTCGTCCTGCGTCGCACGCGCTTCGACCTGGCAAAAGCCGAGGCTCGCGCCCACATCCTCGAAGGCCTGAAGCGCGCGCTCGACAACCTGGACGCGGTCATCACTCTCATTCGGAAGTCGAAGAACGCCGAGGAAGCCCGCATCGGCCTGATGAGCCAGTTCGAGTTCTCGGAGCGACAGGCGAAGGCCATCCTCGAGATGCAGCTCCAGCGGCTGACGGGGCTCGAGCGGCAGAAGCTCATCGACGAGTACGAAGCGCTCCTCAAGCTCATCGCCGAGCTCAACGAGATCCTCGGCAGCGAGGCGAGGCTCCGCAGCGTGATCACGACAGAGTTGCGCGACGTACAGCGCGACTACGCGAATCCGCGGCGCACGCAGATCCTCGACGAAGAGGCGGACCTTCGCCTCGAGGACCTCATCGCCGACGAAGACGTCGCGATCACCGTCACGCACAACGGCTACATCAAGCGGACGGCAGTGTCGATCTTTCGCGAGCAGCGGCGCGGCGGCCTCGGCCGCAAGGGCGCGGCGCTGCGGACGGAGGACGTCGTCGACCACATCTTCGTGGCGTCGACGCACAGCTACCTGATGATCTTCACGGACCGTGGCAAGGTCCACAAGCTGAAGGTCCACGAGATCCCCGATGCCGAGCCGAGCGCGCGCGGAAAGGCGATCGTGAACCTCATCCAGCTGCCGCGTGACGAAAAAGTCGCGGGCTTCATCCCGGTGCGTGCCTTCGCCGAGGGACGGTTCGTCGTCATGGTCTCGCGCAAGGGCATCATCAAGAAGACGGAGCTCTCGGAGTTCCAGAACATCCGTGCGGCCGGCATCATCGCGATGGGCGTCGACGACGACGACGAGCTGATCGCCGTGAACACGACCGACGGGACGCAGAAGATCTTCCTCGCGACCCACGAAGGAATGGCGATCGTTTTCGAGGAGAAGGGCGTCCGCGACATGGGTCGACAGGCGCGCGGCGTGCGCGGCATCAACCTGTCCACGGGCGACTATGTCGTGTCGGCAGCCGTCATGCGCGGCGACGAGCAGGTGCTGTCGATCGCCGAGGGCGGATACGGAAAGCGCACGGAGGTCACGGCCTACCGGATTCAGACTCGAGGCGGCAAGGGCGTCATCAACATGAAGACGACCGACAAGACCGGACTCGTGGTCGGTGCGTTCCCGGTATCGGATGAGAGCAAGATTCTCGTGATTTCGGAGAAGGGCAAGCTGATCCGCATCGGGTGCGACTCGATCCGGCAGACGGGCCGGTCGGCGCAGGGCGTGAAGATCATCGATACGGGAGACGGGGACAGGGTCGCCGGCGTCTCGTTGATCGAGCGTGAAGTCCGCGACGCGGCGGAGGAAACGCTGAAGTAGCAGGAGGCGCGGCAGAGTGAAGGCTTCGAGAGGGGAGGGCCGTTGTGTGCTCGGTCGGCGTCGTGCCGGCCTGACTGCGATGGCCTGCGTCCTTCTCGGAGTCCTCACGGCGGGGTGTAGCGGCACGACCAGACCTGCGATAGATCGCGCGCGGGATGCGTGGCGCGATCAGGACTATGTCGAGGCGGCCCAGGCCTACGAGGAATACCTGGCGACGGAGCCGGTCGGCGACGAAGCCGCCGTTGCACGCTTCACGATCGCGGACCTCTATTACCACAACCTCAAGCAATACGAGCGCGCGAGGGACCACTACGCGGCTTACCTGGCGGCGTATCCGACAGGTTCGCGGGCATACGAGGCGCGGAAGCGACTGGCGGAGGTCAACGTCGAGCTCAAGAACCTGCCCGAGGCGATCGCGCAATACGAACTGTTGCTCGTCGAGCATCCGAATCCGCCGGACTGGCGGTCGATCCGGTCGACGATAGCGGATCTGTATTACCGGCTGGAGGACTTCAACCAGGCGGACGTCGAATACACGAAGGTTGTCGAGAACGCCTCGTACGACGAGTTGACGGAGCAGGCACTTCTGCGCCTGGCGTCGATCGCGTACAAGGTCCGGTCGCGCGGTGAAATCGCCGTGCCGTTGTACGAGCGCGTGGCGACCTCGACGGAGGATCCGGCGGTGCGCCGCGCGGCGCTGAAGAGCCTGAGCGAGGTGTACGCGGACATGTTCCGGTTCGACGAGGCGGTGGCGACGCTCAAGCGAATCGACGACCCGTCGGAGGCCGAATACGTGGCGAAGCGGACCGCGGAGCTCGAGAAGCAGCGGAGCCTGCACACGGATGCCCCCGAGGTCGACTGGTCGAAGGGAAAGGGCGAAGGCGGGTAGGAAGAGTGAGAGTGGACAGGATTAACAGATTTACCCGAGGATTAGCAGGATTCTCTAAGGTTTACGTCTGAAGTCGTAGGTTCACAGAGTGCTGTGCTCCTCGACCAAGACCCAAGTCTTTCCTGTCAATCCTCGGGCAATCCCGTAAATCCTGTCCACTCACCACCCCCGCAAACTTTCTCCACCCCCGCGGCGTCTGAAACCGCGAAGGATGGAGGTTCCCTCGATGACCTGGAAACAGTCCTCGGCACGCGACATCGCACACCTGCTTCGACGCACCGGATTCGGTCCGTCACAGGCGGATCTCGACACATACGTTCCGCTCGGCTTCGAGCGCGCGGTCGACCGGCTCATCGCGGGACTTGCGGAGAAGCCCCCGGCCGACCCCGCCGGATTCAGTGTGTTCTCACCCGGCGCCGCCAATGCGGCCTGGCTCGATCGAATGCGCACCAGTGCGGTCCCGCTCGCCGAGAAACTGACTCTCTTCTGGCACGGCCACTTCGCGACGTCCGTTCGGAAGGTCGAGGATCCGAAGCTGATGTGGCGCCAGGTGTCGACCTTCCGTGCGCTCGGTGCGGGGCGATTCCCGGACCTCGTTGCAAGCGTCAGCCGAGACCCGGCGATGATCCGTTGGCTCGACGGGAATTCGAACCGAAAGGGCGCTCCCAACGAGAACTACGCGCGCGAGCTGATGGAGTTGTTCACGATTGGCCGCGGCAACTACACGGAAACCGACGTTCGCGAGGCCGCGAGGGCATTCACGGGCTGGGGCGCCGAGAACGGAGTCTTCGCCTTCAGACCTGAGTTCCACGACTCGGGCTCGAAGAAGGTGCTCGGCGAGACCGGAAACCTCGACGGAGACGACGTCGTCCGGATAGTGACCGGACGCCCGGAGTGCGCCCGGTTCATCTCGCGAAAGCTCATCGCCTTCCTGTCGCATCCTGAGCCGTCGAGTGCCGACATCGCCGCGGCGGCGGCGGTCTTCACCCGAACGAAGGGCTCGATTGCCGAAGTCGTGCGTCACATCCTGACGGCGCCGGCGTTCCGGTCCGATGCGTCCTACCGGGCGCTCGTAAAGAGTCCCGCCGAGTTCGTCGTCGGTGCGCTGAAGGTCGCCGGCATGGACGCCACTCCCGCGTGGGCCGTCGAGTCGATGGGCCGCATGGGACAGACGCTGTTCGCGCCGCCCACGGTGAAGGGATGGGACGGCGGCGGGGCGTGGCTGTCGGCTGGAGCACTGCTCGAGCGGATGCGTTTCGCCGCGAAGCTCGCGCCGGAGGCTCGGGCCATCGATGCGACTCTGTCGCTCGCCTTCGACGGACAGGTGCCGGTCGAAGTCTCAGGCGTGATCGCTGCTGCCACCGGCGCCGATCGGGTAACGCTCGCGCTCGCGTCACCGGAGTTCCAGCTGAACTGAACGGCTGCTGCCGTGGTCGGAGAGTCGACATCATGAAGAACGGAACGGATCGAAGAAACATACTGAAAGGCCTGTTTGCACTGCCGGCGTTTGTTGTCCTGGGGTCGAAGGCGGAGTGGGGCACTGCGGAAGGCAACCCGCTCGCTAACGCTCTCGGTACCGATCTGGCCGGGCGAGTCGAAGGTTCCCCTGCCGGGCGGGCGCTGGTCATGGTTCATCTCGCCGGCGGGAATGACGGACTGAATACCGTGGTGCCGATCGGCGATCCGGCATACGCGAGGCTGCGGCCGGCGCTTGCGCTTTCGAAGGCCGATGTCCTTCCGATCGATCGCGGGCTTGCGCTACATCCGGCTCTCGGCGGCTTCAAGACTCTCTACGAGCGAGGCCAACTGGCAATCGTTCAGGGAGTCGGCTATCCGAATCCCGACTTCTCCCACTTCCGCGCGACCGAAATCTGGGAGGCCGGCGACCCGAATGGCGGCTCGTCCGGCTGGATTGGCCGGTATCTCGACGAAACGCCAGCGCGTCGCGGATTGCGCGCGGTCGCGCTCAGCAAGGAGCAGCCGCCGCTCGTCCTCGCCTCGTCGTCGTCACCGGCCGTGACGGTCAGCGACACGGCCAGTTTTCGACCGCCTGCGAACGCCGATGCCATCCGGGCGATGTACGCCGCGTACGCGAAGCAGCCGGCCGCGCGCCACGTCGTCGGCGAAGCCGGCGTCGAGACGCTCAATGCGGCTTCAACCATCTCCAGCCTTCGCGGCGGCAGCGGCGTGAACTACCCGCCCGGTGAGCTGTCGGCGGATCTCAGGCGCGCCGCGGAGCTGCTCGCCGCCGGCGTCGGCATCGAAGTGCTGCACCTGTCGTTTGGCGGCTTCGACACGCACGTGAACCAGACCGGCAAGCACCGGCAGCTGCTCAACCAGCTCGGTGGCGCATTTGCCGCATTCCAGCAGGATCTCGAGCGGCGCGGCATCGCGAAGAACGTCGCGACTGTCGTCTACTCCGAGTTCGGCCGCCGTCCGGCCGAGAACTTCGGCGGCGGGACGGACCACGGCTCGGCCGGTCCGCTGTTCGTCATCGCGAACGGCGTGCGGGGAGGCCTGCACGGAGAGGCTCCGTCGCTGACGGCGCTCGACAACGGCAATCTCAGATTTACGACGGACTTTCGGGCGGTCTTCGGCGGCATCGTCCGCGACTGCCTGAAAGGCGACCCTTCGGCGGTCTTTCGCGGCATTGCGCCGCTCGGTCTTTTCTAGGCGGCGCGCGGCGGACGAGGTCCGATGCGTCGGTGGTTCGACCAGGGGCCCTGGCTCCCGGAGTACGAAGCGGCCACGGGTGTTCCGTGGAACTCCGCGAGTCCGGGGCTCCTGTTCCAACCACCGCACGCCGCGCCGGGGTTACCAGACGGAATGGAGTCATCATGAAGCGAATAATTCTTCTTTGCGTGGTCCTGGCGGTGGCGGCACCGGCAGCGGTGTTTGCGGCTCAGCGGTTTGCCCGCGAGCGCGGCGCACAGCGCGGTTTCGGCGACGGTGTCACGCCCTCCCAGGTGTGGAGAGTGCGGACTCTGACAATGGACCAGCGACTGAAGCTCAGCGAGATGCAGTCGTCGCTGATGCGCGATCTTCGCGATGCCCGGGGTGACGGCGCAGGTCGGCGCGGAATGGCCGGAACACTCGTCGAGGCGCAGCGGCGAATGGCGACCGTCATTACGCCAGCGCAGCTCGATCTCGCACGACAGCAACCGCGCGGACCGCTCGCTCCCGAAGAGATCCTCTATTACGGGATCGTCGCGCTGCCGGACCTCGACGCCTCGAGGCGTGCGAAGGTGGAGGCGGTCTACGGCTCGATTCTCGAGACCGCCCGGTCGGAAGCCGAGGACATGGGCGGATTCGGCCGCGGACGGGGTCGAGGTGGTTCGAACGCGGACCCCGCGGACGCCCAGGCGCGCGAACAGCGCCAGTCCGGACAGCGTCAGCGACGGCTCGCGCTCTTCGAGGTCACCGAGGCCCTGCTGACGCCGGATCAGATGATCGCGGTGAAGCGGTTCCTTCCCGACACGCTGAAGATGGTTGGTCTTCGAGAGAAGATCGTCTTCCGGTTGCCGTCGCTCACTCTCGAGCAGGAAGCACAGGTGCGAGCGATATTCGCCGCGCTCGAGGACGAGACGGCGGCGGACAAGGCCCGGTTGAAGGCGCTTCGCGGAGAGGGCGGGCGCGGCGGCGATGGTTCCGGGAGGTCCGAGCGTCGGGAGCTTGCCGACAGGATCGATGAACGTGAGGCGAAAGCCAACGCGGAATTGCAGAAGGTGCTGACTCCCGAGCAGGTCAAGCAGCTCGCGGCACAGGCACCGGGGCCGCCGCGGTCGCTGGTCTTCACTCCCGAGATGATCCGGTCGGTCGACGACCTGACGCCGGCACAGCAGTCGAAGCTGCGAGAGGCGCTGATGGGCTTCAACCGCGCGACGATGGACGAGCGGCGCGAGGCCAGGGATCTGCGAGAGCAGGTGAAGGGCGGAGATCCGCAGTCGATGGAGCTGGCGGGCGTGCGCGATCAGCTTCGGCAGGTCGGCGCGGTGCTGCAATCCGAGCACGACAAGATCACGCGGACCGTCGCCGACACTCTTACCGGTGCGCAACTCGCAAAACTCGTCGCCACTGCCTCGACGAAGAAGCCCCTGCAGCCATGACGCCGCGCCTTGTGCTATGCCAGAACTCCAGTTTTGAAGTGAGCCTGTGACGCAGTCCGCGACCGCGGAGCGGTCGATAGAATAGCCGTGGGTCGCGCGCGGGCGAGCGCAGCGAGCCTTCGC
>CAZXLQ010000192.1:0-10250 GCA_964641945.1 uncultured Clostridia bacterium | reverse complement strand
GGGGGCTCGTTGCACTCGCCCCTACGCGACCCACGGCTATTTCCTTCGACCGCTCCGCGGTCGAAGCACCGTAACTCGCACTGCCAGAAGCGCTCCCGACCGCGTCTAAGCCCATGTTTGACAACACTTTCCGGTCCACCGTATAGTGTGTTGTCCCGTTCGACAGCCTCCACAGATTGTGGTTTCCGGCGATTCCGTTTCGAAAGACCAACCATGCTGAAGATCGAAAAACTCCACATTACCGGCTTCAAGTCATTTGCCGATGCGACCGAGATCAAGCTCGGCGACGGCATCACCACGATCGTGGGGCCGAACGGCTGCGGGAAGAGCAACGTCTCGGACGCCATCTCCTGGGTGCTTGGCGAGCAGAGCGCCAAGAACCTGCGCGGCGCGAAGATGGAGGACGTCATCTTCAACGGCACCAAGGCCCGCAAACCCGTGGGCATGGCCGAAGTGATGCTGACGCTCGTGGCGATCGAAGACATCGTGCCGCGGACCGAGGTCGACGATATCGAGCTGCCCGACGCGGTGGAGATGGCGATCCCGGAGACGCCGTCCTCGACGATCATTCATACACAGGCCGGTGGCGAGGGCGTCACTATTCCCGCAGGTGGCGGTGAAACGCCGGACAGTCCGGATGGGGCGCAAGTCCCGGCAGCCGAGGGAACAGCTGCCGCGATCGCGCCACCCAAGCCCAAGTCGCCTCGCTACCACCGCGCCAAGCCGACTAACCCGTCGGGGCCGATTCTGATGGCTGGCGACCGGGTAACCATCGGCCGTCGGCTGTATCGGTCGGGCGAAAGCGACTACATCATGAATGGCCGGGCGTGCCGGTTGCGCGACATTCACGACCTCTTCGCCGGGACCGGTCTTGGAACGAACAACTACGCCATCATCGAGCAGGGCCGTATCGGCCAGATTCTCTCATCGAAGCCGCAGGATCGCAGGACGCTGATCGAGGAAGCGGCCGGCATCACCAAGTTCAAGACCCGGAAACGCGCGGCGGAGCTTCGACTCGACTCGGCGCGGCAGAACCTCTTTCGACTGAACGACATCGTCAGCGAGGTCGAGAGGCAGATCGGCAGTCTGAAGCGCCAGGCGGCGAAAGCCCGGCGTTATCGCCGGCTTCGCGAAGAGATGCGGTCTCTTCTGCGCGACGTGTTCGCGGCGGACTGGGAACGCCTCGAGGCCGAGCTCGACCGGCTCGAGAAACTCGCAAGGCGAAGCCGGGAAGAGCAGGATGGGCTCTCTGCGACGCTCGCCGAACGTGACATCGAGCACCGAACGGCCTCCCTGCAGGCGCGGGAAGCGGAAGAAGCGCTCGCGAAGGTGCGTGATCGTGCATCCGCGCTCGAGCTAGAGGCCGATCGCGCGCGCAACCGGCACTCGTTCCTTCGGGAGCAGATCGCCGAGCTCATGCTGCGGCGCGAAGAGATCGCGCGCGACCGGGAACGAATCGCGGACCGATTGGCGCTCATCGCAGAGGAGCGTGACCGCAAAACGCTTCAGCACAAGGAGTTGTCGGCGGAGACGGATGCCGAGGCGGCACGGCTGGCAGAGCAGGAGTCGACGTACCAGTCGCGACTTCGCGTACTCGGCGAGCGTGAGAAGGCGCTCGAGGCCATCCGCACCAGGCTGATGGCGGAGGTCGGGCGCACTGAACGGCTTCGCAACCAGCAGACCCAGTTCGACGACGTGGAGCGCCGTCTCGGTCTCGAGGGCGCACGCCTCGACCGTGAGTCCGCACAGGCTTCAACGCGCCGCGACGAGGCGTCGCGCCATCTGACGGAACTCGCCGACGAGATGCAGATGAGTCAGGTGCGGCTCGACGAACTGCGCCGGACGATCGTCGAGCGCGTCGAGGCGCTCGCGACGGCGAAGTCGAATGCGGCCGCTGCCGCCAAGCGACTTCGGGAACTCGAGGAGCGCCGGTCGGCGCGGGCGCACCGGCTGTCGTCGCTCGAGGATCTCGACGCGCGCCACGCCTACTACAGCGATGCCGTGCAGCAGGTGTTGAGCCTTGAAGGGAACACCTTCAACGCGATCGGAACTCTCGGCGACGTGGCCGATGTAGAGCCGACGTTCGAGGCTGCGCTCGAGAGCCTTTTCGGTCGCGAGCTCCAATCGATTCTCGTGCCGGGACTCGACGACGCGCTATCGGGAGTCGAATACCTCGTTTCAACCGGCGCGGGGCGCGCCGCCTTTCTCGTTGTTGCAGCGTCGGCGGACGAGATCGCTTCGAGCGTCCGGGTGAACGGCAGCGACGGCGGACCGCGAACGGCGCTCTCGCTGATGCGTCTGCCGAAACCCGTCGCCGACGCAGTGGCGAAGGCCTACCCCGACAAGGCGATGGCAATCGTCGTCGATACGGTCGGAGAGGCCATCGAGCGGTCGCGCGTTGCGGGCGACGCGCCGAACGTCTTCGTGACGATTGCCGGAGAGCTCGTCGTCAACGGTCGCGTGGTCGTCGGAGGCAGCGCCACTGCCGCCGGTGCTCACCTGCTCGGCCTCAAGCGCGAGATCAAGGAAATCCGATCGGAGCTCGAGCGGATTGTCTGGGAAGTGGGCTCAGCGGAAGCCGAAGTCTCGGAGACACGGCGTGCGGTTGCGGATCTCGAGGCGGAGTCGGGCGAGCTCGACTCGACGCTGAGGGCGGACGAGAAGACGGCAATCGAACGCACGATGCGGCAGCGGCAGCTCGAGACGGACTTCGAGCGCGCCGAGCAGCACATCCGTGTCGTCGAGTCGGAGCGCAAGCGGCTCGCCGAAGAGATCGCCGAGCTCGGCGTGCGCCGCGCGGCGGTCGTCGTCGAGATGGAAACGGCGTCGGTGGAACGGCAGCAGGTCGAGGTCGATCTTGCGTCGGCACAGCAGGGACTCTCGGAGCTTCGCGGCGAGGTCGAAGCGGACGGACGGCAGCTTGCCGAGGCGCGCGCCGTTGCCGCAGCCAGGCAAGAGCGCCGCCGGGCAGTTTCCTCCGAGTTGCGGCGGCTGGGAGAGGAAGAAACCGACCTGGTCGCGCGCCGGGATCGGAACCAGATCGAGGGCGTCGAGATCGAGGCGCGGATCGAGCAGCTGTCGGGCCAGGTTGCCGAGACGGAAGGTCAGAGCGAGCAGTACTCCAGTGAGCGCGCCGGAATGGACGAGGCGCTCGAGACGGCGTTGACCACCCTCAATGACGTTCGGCACGCGGTCGATGCCATGGAGACGGAGATCGCCGGGATGCGCGAACGTCTCGACGAGGTGAAGGCCAAGGGCACCGGATACGAGGTTGAACGGGCGCGACTGCTCTCGGATGCCGAACACGTCCGGCGTGGCGCTGCCTCCGAGCTTTCTCAGTCGATCGAGGAAGTGGTGGAGTCCGCGCGCGCAGCCAGAGTCGATGGGCCCGTGCCCGTGGATGCCGTTGACGAAAGTGAATCGGGCGACGAGTTCGAGGTCACCGGCGATCTCGATGACGATCTGCCATTGCCGTCGGACCCGGCCGAAGCGGCCCGGGCAAGGCTCGATCAGATTCGCCGTACCGTCGAATCGCTCGGAGCAGTCAACATGATGGCGCTCGAGGAGCTGGAAGAGGCAGAAACCCGCTTCGTGTTCCTCACGACTCAGCGCAAGGACGTCCTCGATTCAATCGCCGCGACCGAGAATGCCCTGTCGGAGATCAAGCGTCGCTCTCGACAGAAGTTCCGCGACGCGTTTGCCGAGATCAATCACAACTTCGGCGAGATGTTCCAGGAGTTGTTCGGAGGCGGCCGTGGCGAGATGATCCTGCTCGACGAAGACGACGTGCTCGAGTCGGGCATCGACATCATCGCGCAGCCGCCGGGCAAGCGGCTCCAGAACGTGCTGCTGCTCTCCGGTGGTGAGAAGGCGATGACGGCGATTGCGCTCGTGCTCGCGATCTTCAAGTACAAACCCAGTCCTTTCTGCATCCTCGATGAGGTTGACGCGCCGCTCGACGAGGTCAACGTCGGCCGATTCAGCGATCACATCATCGAGATGAGCCAGACGACACAATTCCTCGTCATCACGCACAGCAAGCGGACAATGGAGGCTGCGCGGGCTCTGTACGGGGTAACGATGGAAGAGCCCGGCGTCTCGAAGCTCGTTTCGGTCAGGTTTGCCGAAGCGAAGAGGGAGAATGAAGAAGATGGCAACGAAATCGAAGCCGACGGCGCGCAAGGCGCCGGCGACGAAGTCAGTATCGAAGGCGAAGCAGGTGACGAAGAGCTCGACGCCGCGCTCGGCATCATCGACGAAGAGCTCGCCCAAGCCTTCGGTCAAAGCGGCGGCGAAGGCGCCGGTGAAGACAGCGTCGGCGAAACCGAAGACAGCGAAGCCGAAGACCGTGTCGAAGCCCACAGCGCCAGCTAAACCGGTGGCGAAAGCGGCCCCGGCTGCAAGGCCGGCAGCGAAGTCAGCGGCGGCACCACCTCAGACGGGAGTGCGTCGGCCGCTGTCCCGGCTGCTCGACAAGCGGTAGGACCGACGGCATCGTGAAGGTCTCGGTGCCTCCGAGTCTCTGAGACTCTGCGTG
Source organism: uncultured Clostridia bacterium (assembly GCA_964641945.1). Classification (GTDB taxonomy): domain Bacteria; phylum Acidobacteriota; class Blastocatellia; order UBA7656; family JADIYM01; genus JADIYM01. The sequence continues at coordinate 5,713 of CAZXLQ010000192.1, read as the reverse complement.
CGAAGCGTCTGCGGAGCTTCGCACGCGGCGTCCCAGAGGCACAGAGTGCACTGAGTCAGCACACGTTCGCCTCACGGTCGCTACTTGCTTATGTGCGTGATCGTTCCCTCGAGCGCCGTGTCGATCTGCGACATCGGACCCTCGTTGAACAGGAACCCCTTGAGGTTGTCGAGCAGCATCAGCCGGTGGTCCGGGTCCATCGTGTTGAGCCCGAAGTGGTTCATGAGCTGGTTCTGCTTCTGAAGCCACAGCTGCCAGCACGGCTGACAGATTCCGGCGTGAATGCGCTGGCCCAGCGCGTTCGGGAAAGGCGGCTTTTCGAGAGCCGGACCAGGTCGCTGACATCGGGTGCAGGAGAAGGTCGTATCGGTCATAACGCCGGCATTATGGCTGGGATCGCCGGGCTGCGTCGAGGCCGGAAGTGCCCAACGGCTCCGGCGCGCCCGGACCTGCTACGTTTCGGACCGCCTTATCCATCGTTCCGTTTCGGGGGCACGATAGTCCATGAGTCGATCGAGCAGCGATGCCGGTTCGTCGCCGACGACGAGCAACTGGCGGTTCTCGGCGCGTAGGAACCCCTCCTCGACGGTGCGGTCCAGAAAAGCGACGAGCGTGTCGTAATACCCGAGCACGTTGAGCAGCGCCACCGGCTTCCGGTGAATTCCGAGCTGTGCCCACGTGAGCATCTCGGCTGTCTCCTCAATCGTTCCGAGTCCGCCCGGCATCGAGACGAAGGCATCCGAGAGCTCGTTCATCAACGCCTTGCGCTCGTGCATCGAGTCGACCACGCGCATGTCCTCGACGCCGTCGTGTGCGACTTCACGGACCATCAGGCCGTGCGGAATGACCCCGGTGACGTGGCCGCCGTTTTCAAGCACCGCAGACGCGACCGCGCCCATCAGGCCGACGCGTCCACCACCGAACACCAGACCGATCCCCCGGCTCGCCATTTCCGCGCCGAGGGCCCTTGCCACAGCCGCATATTCCGGCCGGGCGCCCTCGCTGGATCCACAGAACACACAGATTCGTTTCATGCGGCCGGTTTATACACGGGAATCAATCAGGCCTGCCACACAACCCGGTCGCTAAAGTCGCGCATCCATCGTGACGATATATACTTCCGAGGAGCAGAGTGTTGGAGAGATCGAGTATGACAGTTGAGGACTACGCTGTTGAAGACGCGATGCCGTGTCCGGCACCCGAGTGCACGAACTTCCCGGTGACCGGCGATCGGTTCTGCGAGGTCTGCGGAACGTGGCTCGGTATCGAAGGCGAGCGACCGCCGTCGACCGGTCCGCTCGCAAAGATGCTCCTTTCGACTGGTGCCGTAAGACTCGTGACGATGATCGAGAAGGCCGAGGCGGAGCTCAACGACCTCTGCAAGTAGCCTGACCCCGTTCCTTCGGCTCGGTTCCGACACGAGTTGAGGCGTGCCGCCGGTGGGGTATGATGGCGGGCGTTACTCGAGATCGGGAACGCTCATGACCGCCGCTGCGAACGCACCGTCGTTGGACATCATGGAGCTTGGACGGCCACCCGTCCGGGTCTTCACGACCGAGCAGGGCCTTCCGCAGAACACGATCCAGACGATGGTGTTCGACAGGCTCGGTTACCTGTGGGTCGGTACACAGGACGGCGCGGCGCGCTACAACGCCCGAACGTGGCAGACCGTGGCGATGCCCAATCGGACCTTGTCGAACTTCGTTGGGGCCATCTGTGCGTCGCGCGACGGCAGCGTATGGTTCGGCACGAACGGCGGCGGCGTCCTGCACCTCGATCGCGGCCACTGGACCATTTTCGATACGGCATCGGGCGCCCTGCCGAACGACCAGATTCGCTGCATGCTCGAAACCGTCGGACGCGACGGCGAGCCAATCCTGCTCGTCGGGACCCGGGGAGGACTCGCGAGGTATTCCAGGGGGCGTTGGACGGTCGTCGACGAAACGTCTGGACTCGCGAACGACGTCGTCCGGTCGCTCCTCGTGACCCGTGACGAAGACTCGCAACCCACCCTGTGGGTCGGAACGCGTGGCGGGCTGTCTCGCTACCATCGGGGGGAGTGGACGTCAGCCGGAATTGCCGGCGGACTCGACGGGAAGGTGGTTTCGAGCCTTCTCGAAACAGCGGGGCCCGCGGGCCGGCAACTCTGGGCCGGAACCGACGGCCACGGTCTCTGGCGTCTCGACGGCCGGTCGTGGTCGCGTGTGGAGGCGACGAGCGGTCTCGAGGGAGTTACGGTCAACGGCCTCATCGAGACGACGAGCGTCGGCGGCGAGCGCGTCGTCTGGGCGGGAACCGACCGAGGACTTTCGAAACTCGAACAAGGCCGCTGGTCGACGCTCGACGACCGGAGAGGACTGCCGCACAACGTGATCATGAGCCTCGTCGCCGGCGGATCAACGGTTGGCGACCGTTGCGTGTGGGCCGGGACGATGGGCGCAGGGCTGGCCCGGCTCGAGCTCGGCCGATGGCTGTCGATCGACGAGTCGGCCGGGCTGCCGAGCCGAAGCGTCTGGAGCTTTCTCGAGACGCGCTCGACGCGCGGTGGTCGAAGCGTGTGGATCGGTACGCTCGGAGGCGGCGTTGCGCGACACGAAGATGGAGCGTGGACGATTTTTGACGCGTCGAACGGGCTTCCCGACAACAGTGTCGTCAGCCTGCTCGACGCCACTGGTGACGACGGCGAGCCGGTGGTCTGGGCCGGGACCTTCGGCGGAGGCGTTGCACGGTTCCAGCGGGGATCGTGGACGATCGAGAACGAGTCGAACGGCCTTCCCCAGAACACGGCGCTCAGCCTGCTGGAGACGAAAGAATCCGACGGTTCGCCCGTCCTGTGGGTGGGAACGAACGGCGGGGGCCTCGCGCGCCGGCACCGCGGCCGCTGGACGGTCTTCGACACGGATTCCGGACTCCCGAACAACGTCGTCGTCTGCCTTCTCGAGACTCGCAGCCGGAGCGGGGTACGCACGATCTGGGCCGGCACGAACGGGGGCGGACTGGCTTCCCTGGCAGACGGCGCGTGGACCGTTCACGATACCTCGACCGGGCTTCCGAACAACCTCGTCATGGGACTGATGGTCACGGATGATCCGGAGGGGAGAACGCTCTGGGTTGCAACGATGGGCGGAGGCATCGCGCGGCGCAATCTCGACGCAAAGAGTCCGCGGTGGCGACTGCTCTCGACGTCCACGACGCCGGCTGTCTCGAGCGACGTCGTGTATCGATTCGTGCGCGATCGCCGCGGACGCATCTATGCGTTCTCGAACCGCGGGATCGACCGGTTCACGCCGCGCGTCCCTACGCGCGAGGATCCGGCCGAGTTCACGGTCTCGACGTTCACGACCGACGATGGACTTCCGACCGACGAGTGCAACAGCGGCGCCTCGATGATCGACTCGCTCGGAAGGATATGGGCCGGGACGAGCGAGGGCGCTGCCGTCCTCGACCCGTCGCGGGAAGTCGAAGACGTCGAGCCGAAGCCGATCCTCGTCGAGCGCGTCTTCATCAACGGGCGTCGTGTCACCCTGGAGGACGGTGAGTCGCTCGACCATGACGAAAACAACATGGTCTTCGAATATGCCCTGCTGAGCACGTTTCGCGAAAAGGCCACGCGATACCGCACGCAGCTGGTCGGATTCGACAGGACTCCATCGTCGTGGACGACCGACTGGAAGCGCGAATACACGAACCTTCCCGAGGGCCGTTACGCATTCCGCGTCTGGGGACGCGATGCGGCAGGAAACGTCTCGGGACCGGCCGGGATTGCCTTCCGAGTCCGTCCGGCGCCGTGGCGGACCTGGTGGGCCTACGGGCTCTATGCGGCGGCGACGGCCGGGTTGGGTTACGCGGGCATCCACTACAGGCTGCAGTCGCTGAATCGCCGCAACATCGAGCTCGAGGCTGCAATCGCCGAAAGAACAGCTCAGCTCGCCGAGAAGGTCGATGAGCTCCAGGTGTCGGAGCGCCGGGCTCTGGAGTCCGAGCGTCAGGCGCACGAGGCGAATCGTGCAAAGAGCGTCTTCCTGTCGAGCATGTCGCACGAACTGCGGACACCGCTCAACGCGATTCTCGGCTTTGCCCAGGTAATGCAGCGCAGCGCCACGCGCGAAGGCGAGGACCGCGAGAACCTCGACATCATTGCCCGCAGCGGCGAACATCTGCTCGGACTCATCAACGATGTGCTGTCCATCTCGAAGATCGAGGCCGGCAAACTGACGCTCGCCGTGCATCCGTTCGATCTCCTGCTCCTGCTTCGCGGCATCGAGGAGATGATCCAGGTGAGGGCGGCGGACAAGGGACTCGCGCTGATCACTGAAATAGATCCCGGCGTTCCGCAGTACGTGTCGGGCGATGAGGGCAAGCTCAGGCAGGTCCTCATCAACCTGCTGGGCAACGCCGTCAAGTTCACCGAGACCGGGGGCGTGTCATTGCGGGTGAGCTGGAACGACGGCCGGGCGCATTTCGAGGTAGAGGACACCGGCTTTGGCATTGGCGCGGACGAAATCGGAAAGCTCTTTCAGCCCTTCCAGCAGACGGCGAGCGGTGAGCAGGCGAGCGAGGGAACTGGACTTGGACTGGCCATCAGTTCCAACTTCGTACAGTTGATGGGCGGCCAGATCGCGGTGGAGAGCGAACTGCGCCACGGAACGGTTTTTCGGTTCGAGGCCAATCTTCCCCTGGCGGATGGCCCGGAGGCGCGAGCCGAAGTGCGACGCGTCGTCGGGCTCGAGGCCGGGCAACCGCCGCTAAAGATGGTTGTCGTCGACGACGCTCCGGCAAACCGGCTTCTGCTGCGGCGAATCCTCGAGCCGTTCGGATTCCAGCTGCGGGAGGCCGGGACGGGCATCGAGGCCCTCGAGATCTGGGAACACTGGAATCCCGATCTGATCTGGATGGACATGCGCCTTCCAAAGATGAGCGGCTTCGATGTTCTGGAGGCGATCCGCACGTTGGAAGATGGGCATCGGACGAAGATCATTGCGCTGACGGCGAGTGCGTTCGAGCACGACCGCGAAGCGATTCTGGCGGCTGGGTGCGACGATTTCGTCGCCAAGCCATATCGTGAGGCAACGGTCTTCGAGAAGCTCACGGAGCATTTTGGCGTGCGCTTCCGGTACGACGCGGCTGACTCGGGAGCCGAAACCGATGACGGCCTGGATGCGGAGCAGCTACGGGAACGGTTGTCGGCGATCGACGTCGCGCTTCGCGACCGGCTCAATGTGGCAGCACTGCACGGCGATCTCGTCGACGCGAATGCGGCGATCGAGATGATCCGTTCGACCGATGATCGACTTGCGTCCGATCTCCGGACCATGGTCAGGGCCTACCGGTTCGACGAGCTCTTGCGCGTGCTCGGAACGTGGGAGTAGCCGGCCACAACCTTGGCGACGGCGGCAGCCATGGCCGGGTCCCGTTGACGACGACAGAACGGTTGACGGGCGACCCGCTCGCTACCGCTCGCGGTACCGATCCTGCCTGGTGACGAGTCAGATTACCGTGAGGTGCCTGGTGACGAGGCAGACGCGACTGGAGATGCACCGCCGGCAGTGGGGAGATCGGTACCGCGAGCGATCGCCAGCGGGTCGCGTTGCAGGCAAACGCAACTGGAGATGCAGCGCCCGCGCTCGGGAGATCGGTACCGCTAGCGCGCTACGCAGTACTGTTCTGAAGAGCGCCGCAGGCGCGAAAGAACCAGAGCCCACGGCGTAAGCCG
>CAZXLQ010000191.1:0-10266 GCA_964641945.1 uncultured Clostridia bacterium | reverse complement strand
CCATTTGCGCCTCTGCGAGAAAATGTCCATAAACTGGTGATCTTCCAATGAAACCGCACGCACTCTCCGCTCTCGGCCTCGCGATCACGCTCGTCGCCAGCTCTCTCGGCTGCTCCTCGTGTTCCTCCATCACCGGTGGCGACGCCGTCGTGATCGCCGTCGAATCCACCCCGAAGAGCCTCGACCCGCGCCTCGGCTCGATCGACTCGGTCTCGGCACGCCTTCACCAGATCGTCTTCGACTCGCTGGTCCGCAAGAACGAGCGCTTCGAGTTCGTCCCGCACCTCGCCGAGAGCTTCACCCAGTCCGAAGACGCCCGGACCTTCACCTTCAAGCTCCGCGCAGGGGTCAAGACGCACACCGGCCGAGACCTGACCTCCTCGGACGTCAAGTTCACCTACGAGAGCATCGCGTCCCCGGAACTCAAGTCACCCGTCGCCGCCGCCTTCGCCCGCATCTCGACGATCGAGACCCCGGATCCTCTGACGGTAGTCTTCCAGTGCCGCGAGCCCTACTACCAGTTGCTCGGCGATCTGGTCGCGATCCCGGTGATGATCGAGTCGCCAGGCACCGCTCTTCCGGCCGGAACGGGGCCGTTCAGGATTCTCGAAGCCGGCGAGCAGACGGTCGAGCTCGAAGCGCACGCGGGTTACTTCCTCGGTGCTCCAAAGGTCGCGCGCCTGCGCGTCCGCGTCATCCCCGACAACAACACCCGCGAGCTCGAGCTCAAGTCCGGCGGCGTGGACCTCGCGATCAACTCCGGTTTTGCGCCCGACACCGTCGCGAAGATGCAGACGGACGCGGACCTTCAGGTCATCAACGCACCCGGCTCCAACATCGCGCACATCGGCCTGAACGTGAACGACGAAGTCCTGCGCGACGCCCGAGTCCGCCGTGCGCTCGCGCACGCGCTCAATCGCGAGCAGGTCATCGCGACGGTCATGCAGGGACAGGCGCGGGCGGCTGACGCGATCATGCCGCCCGAGTCGTGGGCGTACGACGGCGAGATGGCGCGCACGACCTTCAATCTCGAGGAAGCGAAGCGACTGCTCGACGAATCCGGCCATCCGGATCCCGACGGAGACGGACCGGGACTGCGGTTCACCATCGGATTCACCACTACCAACTCCGGCACCGCCCCCGCAATCGCCCAGATCGTGCAAGAGCAGTGGAAGCTCGTCGGCGTCGGCGTGAATTCGGAGCAGTTCGAGCGGGTGACGTTCTTCGACCGTCTCGGGACCGCGAACTTCGACGCTTATTACATCGTCAGCGTCGGCGCGAACCAGACGCCGGACGTCTTCGCGTGGGCGTATTTCCCGTCGTACTGGGGCACCGACCGGAAGGATCTCGACGCTGCCGCCTCCAAGCTGCGGACGGCCGCGGACGACGCGACGGCTGACGCTGCAATCGGCGAGATGACGGCGATCCTCGACCGGAAGGGATATTGCCCATCGGCCGAGCTCGACGGACTGATCGCGAAGGCGAAAGCCCAGTCCGGGCCTGAGAAGCGGAGCGTGATGCTCGCGGCGTACGACCTGATCACTTCACGCGGGGCGGGGAACCGCATGCGGTACTGCAATCCGGCACTCGCCGAGGACATCCTCAAGGCGGAGCGGTCGGCGAACCGCGACGAGCAGCTGGCGATCTACAAGCGAATCCAGAAGACGATCGCCGCCGAGCAGCCGCAGATCTATCTCTGGTACGCCGCAAACGTCATCGTCGCACGCAAGCGCATCGCGAACATCAACATCGACCCATCCGGCGCCTGGTACTTCCTGCAGGGGATCAGCGCGAGCTAGTCGGCGAAGTACGGAGCCGCCGCGTCGCACGCCTTACGCATCAGTACCGGGCGCGGTAGCGCTCCGGTCGGTCCCGAGCGCGTGTAACGACACCAGGCGCGGGCTGACGGAGAGGCCGACCCGAGCGCTCGGTACTGATGCCTCAGTCGCGCATGTTCACGAACTGCAGCTCGATGTCGAGGTCGCGGCCGCGAAGCTCCTGTATGACGGACTGAAGGTCGTCGCGGTTCTTGCCGGTCACGCGCACCTGCTCGTCCATGATCTGCGCCTGGACCTTGAGCTTCTTGTCCTTGATGAGCTTCACGATCTCCTTGCCTTTATCGGTCGAGATCCCCTCGCGAAGCTTCACGATCTGACGGAAGGTGCTGCCGCCCGCCGGCTCGATTTTCCCCGGATCGAACACCTTCGGCGAGATCTTGCGCTTGATGCCGCGCTCGATCAGCACTTCGTAGGCGGCCTTGATCCGGTCCTCGGTCGATGACCGCAGGACGAGCCCGTCCTCGGTGCGCTCGATCTCGGTGTCGGTTCCCTTGAAGTCGTAGCGCTGCGCGAGCTCCTTCTTCGTCTGCTGGAATGCGTTGTCGACTTCCTGTTTGTCGACTTTCGAGACAACGTCGAACGACGGCATGCGTAGGCCCTCTCTTTCCGTTTTGGCCTCGCAGGATAACAGAAGCTCAGACCGGCAGCAGCACCCGCATCGTCGTGCCGTATCCCGGTGACGACTGGGCGACGATCCCGCCGCCGTGTGCGCGGACGATCCCGAGCGCGACAGCCAGCGAGAGTCCGCGTCCCGTCACGCGCGTCGAGAAGAACGGTTCGAACGCCCGTCCGAGCGTTTCGCGGTCCATTCCGCTTCCAGTGTCCTCGACTTCCACGAACGCATAACGTCCCGCGGCGAGCGGAAGTCCGGCGGAGGCCAGGCGCAGGCGGTGCGCAATGCGCACGGTACCGACGCGAACGACGATGGGGCCGTCGCCGGCGACCGTAGCCTCGATCGCGTTGTGCAGGAGGATCTCGACGACCTGGGCGATCTGGCCCGGATCGCAGGCGACGGCCGGCACGTCATCCTCGACCTGGAGACCGATGCCGTCGCGATCCGGCGCCTCGGCGCCGATGCGGGCACAGGTGGAACGGACTATCTCGGGAAGGTCGGCAATGGCCGTCCGGGGCCAGTGAAATCCGATGGCCGTCGAGAGGCTGCGCATTACGGCGCCGATGCGCCGAGCCGCGGCCTCGGACTCCGAGAGCCGGTGTGCCGCGGCGGAATCGGGGTCGACGTCGTGCGAGGCGAGCTCGATGTTGCCCAGCAGCGCCGTGAGCTGGTTGTTGACGACGTGCGACAGACCGGCGACGAGCGTCACGAGTGACGATTCGACGGCCGGGGCCACGGCGTCGGGCACGTGCAGGGGCGAGATCTGAAGCCGGCGATCGCCGGTGTCGAGAGGTGCTGCGGTCATGGGGGTTCTCCTCGATTCGGACCTGTCCGAGTCTCAGGTGTAGCAGACGACCATCACGAATCTCTCAACAACGGCTCACAGGAAGGGAAATCGAGTAGAATCCCGGGCCGTGAGCACCCGCATCGACATGCTGCCAAGGCTCGGCGTCGGACTCTCGGGAGAGTTCGGGTCGTCGGCGAAAGGCATCAACGTGCTCGAGCTTCGGGCTGAACGACCGGATCTCGTTCATTTCTTTGAGTTTGGAGCGGACCTGGACCGCGGGCTCGACGAGCATGTCAGGTTGTGGGCGGCCGAGGGTCTGCCGACGACATACCACTTCCTCGACATCAACCTCGCCGAGGCCGAAGACGTCGACGAGCGGTGGCTTTCCCGCACGAGCGGCCGCGCACGCGAGATTTCGGCGGCGTGGCTCTGCGGCGACGCCGGTCTCTGGCATTTCGGAGCGCGGGAGCGCGGCCACCAGGTTCTGCTGCCGCCGGTCCTGTGCCTCGATTCGGCTGTCGAAACGGCCGAGAACATCATGCGGATCGAAGAGTTGACGGGGTTCGCCGTGCTGCCCGAGAACCCGCCGTCAGTCGTGTACCTCGGCCCGCTGCACATCCTCGATTACTTCGCCGAGGTCTCGAACCGGTCGGGCTGCGGACTGCTGCTCGATTGCGCCCACCTGGCGATTTTCCAGCACCTTCGGGGGTTGCAGCCACTCGCGGGGCTCGACGGCTTTCCGCTCGATCGCGTGGTGGAGATGCACGTCGCAGGCGGAACCGTGAAGGACCTCGACGGTTTCTCCTACGTCGACGACAGCCATTCGCCTGAGCCGATCCCATCGACGTGGGAGATCTTCGAATACGTCGTCGAGCGAGCGCCGAACCTGAAGGCCATTGTCTACGAGTGCGAGTACAACGATCGGGCGCGCTGCATTCCGACGTTCGAGCGGCTCAATGCGTCGTTTCCGGCAGCGCCGCAACCTGCGGTCGTCGCGACGTGAGCCATCGGACGCTCGAGCGCGTGTTCGTCCGGATGCTCTTCGATCCGGCCTTCGTCGACGAGGTCTACGCGAACGCGGCGGATGCGCTTGCGGGGTTGGACCTGACACCGGCCGAGGTATCGAACATAGTCGAGACCGATCGTCGCGCGTGGGGGCACGATCCGCTTCGGCGGCTGCGAACGCTGCGAATACTTTTCGACGAGTTCAAGGCGTCGTCGACGATGGTGATGGCGGCGACGCGATCGATGACCGCCCTGGACGCGTTTTTCTCGGGCAGCGAATTCCACGCTGCGGTGCAGCATCGCGGATCGCTCGCCGGGGCGTTCGCCACGTTTCTGGAGCGGATTCGAGTCGAACGCGCAATCGAATTGCCGCTGCTTGGCGACGTCCTGCGGCTCGAGGCGATGATGGCGAGTTGCCGGAGGGCACTGGAGTCGTCGGCGGTGCGGGCGGACGGCGTCGAGGCTCGAACGGCGGCTGACGCAGCAGGCATCGGCATCGATCGAATGGTGGCGTTTGCGCCGGGGCACGCCGTGGGCCGGTTCGATGCGAACGTCGTGGAGGCCGTCAATGCAGTCGAGAAATACCTGTTCGAAGTGGGGCTGATGCCGGCGGTCGCGCTGTGCGACGACTCGCCAAGGCTGGACGGGTTGCCGATGGCCGCGGGCGTTCCGGCCTTCCTGCTGGCGCTGCCTTCAGGAGCGGCGGTGTCGTTGATGCCGGTGGACGAGGACTACTTCGGGCTGCTGGATGCTTTCTCGGGAGGCGCGCGGCGGCTGGGGGACGCGTTCCTGTCGGTGAAGGGCGTCTCGCGCGAGGATCTGCAGACGATGGCAGAGTCGCTAGTCGAGGGAGGGGTGCTGGAGGTCAAAGGGGACTGCTGAGTTTATTGCCGACTTACTCTGCGCCTTTGCGAGTCCTTTGCGTCTCTGCGGCAACGCGGCCGTACGTCAGGTTCTCGCAGTGACGCAAAGGACCCGCAAAGGCGCGAAGGAAGACCCGGTCGTGCCGAAAATCCCGCCCTACGGCGTCTTCGCGCACCTGAACCCGAACACGAACCCGATGATCGTCGGCGTCATCTCCAGGCGGTTCGACACCCGGCACGAGACCGACCGGTCGTTCCACGATCCGCCTCGCATCACACGCGCCGCACCTATCACGGGCCCGGGCGGGTTGTTCGGCACAACGCGCCGGTACGCATCGGACGCGTACCAGTCCGAGCACCACTCCCATAGGTTTCCCGCCGTGTCATGCAGGCCGTAGCCGTTCGCCTTCTTCGATCCGACCGGTGTAGTGCGTATGACCTCCTCGACGACCGAGTCGAACGTCGCCGCATCCGCCGCAAGCGTGTCGCCGTTCGGAAAAAGAGAGTTCTCGAGACCTCCCCGCGCCGCGGCTTCCCATTCGTGCTCCGTCGGCAGTCGTTTGCCGGCCCACTCCGCATATGCCGTAGCGTCGTTCCACGTGACCGAAGCGACCGGGTGGCGCTCGCGACCCGCGCCGGCATATGACGTCCATTGACCCTGGGCGACGTAACCCGTTTCGGCGGCGAATCGGGCGAACTCGGCATTCGTGACCTCGCAGACGTCGATGTAGAACGGATCGAGCACAACGGTGTGCGACGGGGCTTCATCCGGTTCGCCGGATTCGCTCCCGATCGCGTAGACGCCTCCGCGCACGAGAACCATCCCAGGGGGCGGCGGCCCGTCAGGATCGGGCAATGGAGGTCGAGGGCCGGCAAGCTCGGGTGATGCCGAACTGCACGCAAGAGCCGCGGCGACGAACGAGCCGAGGACGAGCGACCTTATCGATCGGATCACGGAGCCTTGAGCTCGTTGTAGGACGTCGGTACGCGGAAGAGCTCTGGGTCCACCGTCATCGAGACGTTCGAAAGCGAATACCGGAACGACGTCGGCGACTTCATTGCGCCAGCCGGCACGTCGAGCCGGACGACGAGGTTGTTGAGCTCCGGCGCGATGTTCGCCTGGATGAGCGGGCTGCCGGGCTCGGATATGTAGAGGACCGTCGAATCGTAGTTGCCGACCTTCTCCGTCCCCGCCTCGGTGATCGTCGTGGTCTTCTCTTTCGCGATGCGCGAGAGCTCGCCGAACGGATCCGCCGCGCCTGCCAGCACCCCGAGGCTCGACACCGGCATCGTGCGGTAGATCCAGAATTCGTGCGCGACGGCCGTCACGTTGCCGTCCTTGCCGAAGATGACCGAAACCTGGGTTGAACCGCTCGCCGACGTGCCGAGGAACATACTGCGCGGCAGCGCCACCTCCACCATTCGCTCGTCCTTGAGCGTCGCGTATTTGAGTTTCACTGGCGCGCCGTTCTCGTAACCTTCGAGCGTGCCGGTGAAATCGGGCTGGCCCTCGAGGATCGTCGCGTATTTCTTTCGCGTTCCCTCGATGTCGGGCCCGCCCTTCGCCGACCAGACCGCCGCGAACAGGACTCCGAGCCCGATGGCGGCGATCCCTGCGAGAACGACGCCGATCCAGAACACCGGAGAGAGTTTTCGACGAGGTTCGGGCGCCCGGACGACGGGCGGTGCGAACGACGACGGATGCGCTCCTGGAGGCCGGGACGGTGGAAACGGAACAGGCGCGGCGTGCTCGAGACCAGGCGGTGGAGGCGGCGTGTGCGGTGGGATCGGTGCGGGCGGCGCCTCGAGCGTCCAGGGCTCATTGCCGGGAACGATCTCCTCGTGATGCTCGCGCGATTCCGGCGGCGACCAGCCGCCTGCGAAGCTCGCGAGCGGCACGATCTCAGGGATTTCTGGCTCACTCTCGACACGCGGTTCGGGCGCCGGCAGAGGACCGATGGCAGGCAGCGACAGGTCGTCGGGAGACATCGGCGGCAGCGAACCGAACGCTTCGGTGTGGTCGGTCGGATAGGCATCTGTCGGCGCGTCTCCGGAGTACATCGTGCCTCCGGAGCCAGCGTCTCCGACGACGTGACCGAACGAGAGAAGCGTTCCGCATCGTGGACACGGATCGTTCGAAGCGTAGGTCAGATAGCCGCAACCCGAACACTGCACTCGATAAACGGACATCGCGATGCTCCTGACGGTCGGCGGGGGCAACAGCGCCGAGTCTAGCATGCGAATCGCCAAAGCGAATCCCGGGCGTGCGAGACCGGGCCCGCGCTGCAGGCCGCCGAGGTGATGGCAGCCCGGCTAGTGCCCGTGGTGATCGTCGTCACCTTCGCGAAGCTTGGCGAAGGCTTCGAGGTCGAGCATCGTCGAGAAGTCGTCGAAGTGGAACATGTCGTCCGACTTGCAGTTCTCGCAAAAGAACGTTGCGTCCTCGCCGAGCCACAGGTCCTTCATGAAGAAGGCGATGTAGCATCCGTAGCAACGCTGGATGCGCTTGCCGAACTTTCGGCGCAGTTCGTCAGAGTTGAGGCTGTGGTCGTCTGACACGGCGGGCAGTAGAGCAGGAGGGACGGCTCGGGAGCAACCCCGTGCGTCTCTGACTCCGTGCCTCTGCGCCTCTGCGCCACTGTGTGCGAAGCGTCCCAGGAGATTCGCACGCAGAGCCACGGAGGCACCGAGGCACGGAGTCCAGAGTTCTACCGAGCGGACTGCGGCGTCTTGACCAGTCGGCCCGGGTCGTAACCCTGCCGTGCAATCCGCTCGAGCAGCACGTTGTAGGTAGCTTCGTCCATCTGGGGAGTCCGGCTCAGGATCCACAGGTAGTCCCGCCCGGGCTCGCCGACAACGGCGTATTCGTAGTTCGGTCCGAGGTTGATGATCCAGTAGTCGCCCGAAAACGGCCAGAAGAAGGTAACCTTCAACTTCGCGTTGGTCGTGCGATCCACCACCTTCGCCGAGGCCTTCGCCGATTTCGTCGAGCCGTCGGGTTCGGCGCAGCTGTTCGTGACCCGGACCGATCCATCGGGCCTGACCTCGTAGAGCGCCGTGACATCGCCGGCGCAATCGCGCTGGAATCGATTGGGATACCTGGCGATCTCGTACCATGTACCGGCGTAACGTGCCAGATCGACAGTGTTTACGGTCTGCAACGGCTGTTTTTCAGGCTCTGCCGCCGAGCACGCCGGTCCCGACAAGCCAAAAATCGCCGCCAGTGCCAGCCACCTGTGTATCGACATCTCCGTGTGTCCTCCTCATCACTTTCCGCTAAAGCAATGAGACTACCATCGGAGGCCGATTCGTTGCCTCAAAAATCGACAAAAACGCTCAATGATTAACTTCCGGGTAATTCTGAAGGAAAGATTGGGCGAGTCTAGAATTCGAAACCCGTCGACTTGATGACGATGATCCGGTAGCCGCGTCCCCGCAGCACCCGGAGCGTGAACTCGCCGTCGCGGTCCGTCGTCGTCGACGCCGAATACGTAGCGCCGGAGAGCCCGTCAACGTCCGATCCGAACGCAAACACGAACGCGTTCGCAATCGTGTCGGCGCCCCGTTCGAGTGCCACACCCGACAACGTGACGAAACCGGGCAGCTCCGGGACGGCGAAATCGACGTCGACTTCCTCGCCGACTTCGACTGGTCCCGGAACCGCCTGGAAATCCAGACGGCCGAATGCATTGCCCTTTTCACCGCCCCCGGCATCGAGCGCAACCGACGCCGAGACGAGCGCGCGGCTTCCGGCGGGAACCCTGGCCTGGTAACCCCGCGAAAACCCGAAGAGCGACGCCAGAGCAGAATATTTCGGCGACTGGCCCGTCGGCGACGCAAGAAACACCCGTTGGCTCACGTCTCCCGGAAACGTCGCATCGGTGAAGAGCCGGAAGTCGGGGTCCAGGATGCTCCCGGTCAGCCGGGCGAGCGGCGGAACCTCGAGTCGAACCTCGTCCGCGATCGCGATCTCGCCGAGCGACATCGACGTCGACGTGCGCGACGAGCCATCGACGAGCGACCCGGCGGATACCTGGACCGAATAGGCGCCCGAGGGAATCTGCACCTCGAAAACCACCGGGTCCGCCGTCGTGATCTCGCGATCGGCAAAAAGCGTTGCCGGACCGTCAATAGCCGACAGCGTCAGCCCGATCGTCACGCGGTTCGAAATCGATGGCGAAAACACTCCGGGGTTCTCGATCACGATCGTCGAATCGACCGCGGGCGGCACGGTTACGTCGGGCACGGCGAGCTCGATCGTCCGCGAATTGCGTCCGACAGTGTGTTCTCCTGCTAAGGGGATCCGTTGCGACAGGCTCGACAGGAACGTGAGCGGGTTGCCGTAGGCGATCGACCGGAAGGCCTCGAAGCGGTACGTGCCGGCCGGCAGCAGGACGTGATGGAACGTGACTTCGCCGTCGCCGAGCAGTGTTCCGGTCTGGAACGTCGACAAGCCCGTCGCCACGTTTGTCGCCAGCAGCGAGAGCGACTGGTCGTTTGCGCCGGCCGGCAATGGCGGGTTCGTCACGGCCACCACGACGTCGAACGACGGCTCTGTCGACGACGCCGGCCGCACCGTGAGCGCACGGTCTTCGAGCACATCGAATACCGGCTGCTCCGCCGAGACGAGACGCTTGCCCTTCGAAGGCGTCCGGTTGGTCCACGCAATCAGGAATCCGTCGCCCGTCCGCACGAGATCAAGTTCGGTAAGACCGCCATCGCCATTTCTGATCCGCACGCGGCGCGACTCGTTCTGTGGAAAGTACTCGCCGGCCGTCACGCCGGCGACCAGGCCTTTTTGAAGCAATTGTGAGCCGCCCGACTTCACCGACGCTCTCCGATCGAATGCGATCCACGGCCCGCCGTCCGAGACCTCTACGCGTGGCTCGCCCGTGAAGACCGATGACGAGCCCCGCAGCGTCATCAACAGGCCGTTCGAGGTCACGCGGACGTTCGCAAACGGGCCGGGGCCGACCGTCGTCGCCGCCCGAGTCTCAACCCATGCAAGCGTGAGAAGCGAAACCGCGACGAGCGGGGTCGCGATTCGGCGGATACCAGTCGGGACGGACAATCGCATGACCCGAAGTCTACACTGCCCTGTGCACTCCGTGTCTCCGTGCCTCCGTGCCTCCGTGTGCGAAGCGTCTGCCGAGCTTCGCA
>CAZXLQ010000190.1:0-10357 GCA_964641945.1 uncultured Clostridia bacterium | reverse complement strand
GACCCACGGCTATTTCATCGACCGCTCCGCGGTCGCGGAATAGATTCGCGGAATGGACCGCTCCCCGCTCGCGGAATGGACCGCTCCCCGCTCGCGGAATAGACCGCTCCGCGGTCGCGGAATCGAGCGGAGCCGCCGAACATATCCGGAAGTAACGCAACCGGACGTCGACTGACTCGGAAAATGTGACGGATCAATGACCGGAACTGAACCTGCCAGCTGCCCCCTTTTCATCAATGGCGGCGCGACAGGTCCGCACGAGGAACTCTGTTTGCAGGGCCTTCTCCGTTGTCCGTCCGCGGTGCGCTGGTCTAGTGTCTCGCTGCCATGCTCCCGAGCGACGTCAAACACCTTGCGGCCGATTCGACCGGGTCGGTCTTCGCCTCGGATGGAGGGCGGCGCATTGCTCGCTTGAATGCCGGTTGGCTCGAAAACGTGGCGGGTCTGCCCTCCGAAAGCCGAATCACCGGCCTCGCCGGGCTCGCGGATGAAAGCGTCGCAATTGCCGACGCCGGTCTCAATCTAATCTGGCGCGTGGATGCGCGCGGACGCGCTGTCGCGCTCGCCGGCATCGAGCAACCGCCAGCGCTTCAACGCAAGCCCGTCAGTTGCGACGGTCCGGTTGCCGAGGCCCGGTTCCGGTCGCCAATAACCATCGCCTCAAGCGGTGCCGGCGAACTGTTCGTCGTCGAACAGGAGGGCCATCGCGCAATCGTCCGCACGATCTCCGGCGGGACAGTAACGTCGGTCGAATTGGCCGGAATGCCGCAGACGTCCATTTCCAGCCTCTGTGTCGCCGACGGCACACTCGTTGCCGTTCCGGCCGCTGGCGGTCCCCCAGCCATCGTCGTGCTCTCACGGCTAGAACTGCATCGGTCTGGATCCTCCGAGGTCGTCTGGCAGCCGAAGACCACAATCGGATCGCGCCATCAGCGAGGCTCCGCCGACGGCAAGACGTGGGAGGCTCGATTCGCTTCGCCCGCAGCGGTCACGGCGACGGGGCGCGGCTTCGCCGTCGCCGATGGAACACGAATCAGACTGATTGACTTCGAACGGGCCGACACGCTGGCAGGCTCGAGTCCGGGTTACGTAGACGGTCACGGGGCGGCGGCGCGCTTCGGTCGCCTTGGCGCCCTGGCTGCAACGTCCGTCGGCGAAATCTATGCTGCGGACCCCGAGAATGACGCGCTCAGAGTCGTGAACCCAGAGGGCGACGTCTCAACGGTCATCGGAGCGATGCGCGGAGACCGTATATCTCGACTCCACGCCCCTGCACTCTCGAAGATGATCGGCAACGCCATCATCGACGACGACGTGCGCGAAGCGTGGGGTATCGCCCGCTTCTTTCTTCGCGACCACCGTCTCGGCGCCCAACCGTGGCCGGACCGTACGATCCAGCCCACGTCGGTGGCATCCGCACGGCTTGGAAAGGAACTGGCCGCATCCTGGTCGCATACCGACGATCCGGTCCGCTCTGGCGTCGGCCTGTTCTGCCTGTGGCTGATCGAATGCGACGAGCGCGACCAGGGCGTGAACGAGATTCGCGACCACCGGCTGCGGCGCACCGGAGAGGACCTCGACCGCAGAGCCGGCTGACCTTCGTGTCCCGGGTACATCTTCCGAGTGGCGGGACGATCGGCCATCGGGTAAAGTGCTGGGTTCTTTATGCCGCTTCACGACGCGCAAGCATTTGTCCTTCGAACCTACAAGCTCGCCGAGGCCGACAAGATCTGCGTGCTCCTGACCCGGCAATCTGGAAAACTCCGGGGCGTCGCCTACGGCGCCCGCAAGCTCCGATCGCGCTTCGGCTCGAGTCTCGAGCCCTTCACGGAAATCTCGCTCACCTACGTCGAAAAGGACGGCCGCGAACTCGTGTCGATCTCTCACGCCGAAATCGTCCGCTCGCATTACGGGCAGGCTGCCGGCTCGGTAGTCGCCGGTGCCGCGATGTCGTACATGTCGGATCTGTGCTGCGAGTTTCTGCCCGACCACGAGCCCAGCGACACCGTTTACCGGCTACTGACCGCAACGCTGGATGCGTTTGGCGAGCACGCTGACTCCCATGCGCTCGTCCGGTACTTCGAAGTCTGGCTGCTGAAACTCGCCGGCTTCTACCCTGACCTTCGCCGGTGCGGGAGATGCGACCTGCCGACCTCCGCCGACGCGGACATCTGGCTCTCCGGCGACGGGGCGCCGCAATGCCCGACATGTTCGTCCGGGCGTGGAGTGCGCGTCACTCCCGCCGTCAGGTCGACCATTTCGCGCATACTGGCGGAGCCTCCGGCGAGGTTCGCCGAGCGCCCGCCTCCCGCCGATCACCTCGATCGGCTCGCCGAGTTCTCGCTGCTGATCATTCGCCACTCGCTCGAGCGGGACCTGAAGTCTTTTGCACTATTCAATCGTCTTCGACGTGACACGGAGACGCCTCAGCCCTGATTGGAGAACTTCGAATGACCCGAAAGTACGTCTACATCTTTTGCGACGGGAAGGCCGACGGCCACGGCACCATGAAGGACCTGCTCGGCGGCAAGGGCTCGGGCCTCGCCGAGATGACGAATGCCGGACTCCCGGTGCCTCCCGGCTTCACGATCACGACCGAAGCCTGCAACGAATATTATGCCGCCGGCCAGAAGCTGCCGGACGGACTGTGGGCCGAAGTGCAGGCGGCGCTCGCCAGGGTCGAGGCCTCGGTCGGCAGGGGCTTCGGCGATCCGGACAACCCGCTGCTCGTATCAGTCCGATCGGGTGCGAAGTTCTCGATGCCCGGCATGATGGACACGGTGCTGAACCTCGGTCTCAATGAAGAGACTCTCAAGGGTCTCGCGGCGCAATCTGGCAACGAACGCTTCGCGCGCGACGCGTACCGGCGGTTCGTCCAGCTCTTCGGAAAGATCGTGCTCAACATCTCTGGCGAGAAGTTCGACCACGCACTCGAAACGAAGAAACACGCCGCAGGCGTCACGCTCGACACCGACCTCACGTCCGAGCATCTCGACGATCTCAACCGGCAATATCTCGCAATCGTGCGCGAGGAGACGGGCCGCGATTTTCCGAACGACCCGATGGAGCAGCTCGAGCTCGCGATCCGCGCGGTCTTCCAGTCGTGGAATGGCCGTCGGGCTGTGGACTACCGCCGCATCAACCGTATCGACGACACGCTTGGCACGGCGGTGAACGTGCAGGCGATGGTCTTCGGCAACCTGGGCAGCGATTGCGGCACCGGCGTTGCCTTCACGCGCGATCCTTCGACAGGCGACCGGCATCTTTATGGCGAGTACCTGCAGAACGCGCAGGGCGAGGACGTCGTCGCCGGCATCCGCACCCCCAAGAAGATCGCGCAGCTTCGCGACGACATGCCCGAGGTCTACGACCAGTTCGCGGCCGTCGCCGAACGGCTCGAGAAGCATTACCACGACGTGCAGGACCTGGAGTTCACGATCGAGCGCGGAAGGCTCTTCATGCTGCAGACGCGCAACGCGAAGCGGACGGGCAAGGCGGCGGTCAAGGTCGCCGTCGACATGGTCACCGAAGGCCTCATCGATCGTGATGCCGCGCTCATGCGCGTCGAGCCGAATCAACTCGACCAGCTTCTGCACCAGATGATCGACCCGGCAGCGAAGATCGACGTCATCGCCCACGGACTGCCGGCCAGTCCCGGAGCCGCGGCCGGACAGGTCGTGTTCGATCCCGATGAGGCCGACGAACTGCACAAGGACGGCAAGAAGGTCATCCTGGTTCGCATCGAGACATCGCCGGAAGACTTCCACGGGATGGTGGCGTCCGAGGCGATCCTGACGGCTCGCGGAGGAATGACCAGCCACGCGGCCGTCGTCGCGCGCGGGATGGGCAAATGCTGTGTCGCGGGCTGTTCCGACATAACGATCGATTACGCGAAGAAGTGCTTCGTGACGAAGGGCGGCCACACGATCAACGACGGCGACTGGATCACGCTCGACGGCACGCACGGCCACGTCATCCAGGGCCACGCACCGCTCATCGATCCGGTGCTCGACGACAACTTCCGCACCCTCATGGCGTGGGCCGACGAAGCCCGCACCTTGAAGGTGCGGACGAACGCCGACACGCCGGCCGACTCGAAGGTCGCGCGCGGCTTTGGCGCCGAGGGCATCGGTCTCTGCCGTACGGAGCACATGTTCTTCGAGGGAACGCGCATCGATGCCGTTCGCGAGATGATCGTGGCAGAGACACTCGAGGAGAGGGCGGCCGCGCTTGCCAAGATCGCGCCGTACCAGCGCGAGGACTTCATCGGCATCTTCAGGGAGATGGACGGCCTGCCGGTAACGATCCGCACGCTCGATCCGCCCCTGCACGAGTTCCTGCCCCACGAACAGGAGGACATCGACTCTCTCGCCGCGAAGATGGGCATTTCCTCCGCAGTGCTGACGGCGAAGGTAAACGCCCTGCACGAGGCCAATCCGATGCTCGGCCATCGCGGCTGCCGCCTCGGTATCGTCTATCCGGAGATCACCGAGATGCAGGCGCGAGCTATTTTCGAGGCAGCCGTCCACTGCACGAAGGCCGGCGTGAAGGTACTTCCCGAGATCATGATTCCGCTCGTCTCGACCGTTGCCGAACTGAGGCTCCAGGAAACTGTCGTCCGAAAGGCGGCTGCGGACGTCTTTGAGGAGACAGGTGTCACGGTCGAGTATCTGGTCGGCACGATGATCGAGTTGCCGCGCGCAGCGCTCACGGCAGACAAGATCGCTGAAGCCGCCGAGTTCTTCTCTTTCGGCACGAACGACCTGACGCAGACCACGTTCGGGCTCTCGCGCGACGACGCCGGCCGCTTCCTGCCGAAGTACGTCGACATGAAGATCCTCGCCGATGACCCGTTCCAGGTGCTCGACGTCGAAGGCGTCGGCAAACTCGTGGAGATGGGCGTGAAGCTGGGGCGGTCTACGCGCCCTGATCTGAAGGTCGGAATCTGCGGCGAGCACGGCGGAGAACCGTCGTCGGTCGAGTTCTGTCACCGGACGGGACTGAACTACGTGTCGTGTTCCCCGTACCGCGTGCCGATCGCCCGGCTCGCAGCGGCCCAGGCCGCCATCGCGGACAAGGACGGTGCTCGCGCCACTTCCGGTACCGCCTGAGAAAGAGTGGGCAGGATTGAAAGGATTGCCCGAGGACTACAGGAAACAGACTGTGTTTGATCCTGCGAATCCTCGGGCAATCCTGTTTATCCTGTCCACTCTCCCCCCGTTGCCCTGCACTCCCTGTCCAGCGTAGACTCGCGCCAGATTCACTCTGTTTCTGACGCAACGACAACTCACAAAATAACGTTCGAGGAGGAATCCTTCATGCTCACGCGCACCTACGCGGCAAGGATGACGCTTGCGCTCGTACTCGGCGTCCTGCTCGCCGTGCCGAGCGTCGCCCAGACGTTCCGCGGCAGCGTTCTCGGCACGGTCGTCGACAATTCCGGGGCGGTCGTTCCAGGCGCCACCGTCACCGCAAAGAACACCAGCACCGGGGTCACCCGCACAACGGTGACGGATGCCGACGGCTCATACTCGATCAGCGAGTTGCCGATTGGCACGTACGAACTGACCGTCTCGCACGAAGGCTTCCAGACTGCAAAGGTAGGCGACGTCGAGGTCGAGGTCTCGGCGGAACGTCGCGTCGACGTTTCGCTGACTCCCGGCGCCGTGTCCGAGCAGGTCGACGTCACGGCAGACGTCCCTCTCGTCGAGACGACGTCGAACGTACTTGGCGGCAGCGTGAGCGCGAAGGAGATCCAGAACCTGCCGGTAAACGGCCGCGACTTCACGAAGCTCCTGGTGCTCTTCCCCGGCACGACCGGCGATCCGAGCGGCGCGACCGACTCGCCAGGATCGTTCGGGCTCTTTTCGGCAAACGGCAATCGCGGCCGCTCGAACAACTACCTCCTCGACGGAACCGACATGAATGACGGGTATCGCAACCTGCCGGCCATCAACGAGGCAGGCGTGTTCGGCACCCCGGCGACCATCCTTCCAGTCGAAGCAATAGCCGAAGCCGCGGTCCTTTCGAACTTCGAGGCCGAGTTCGGACGCAGTGCCGGCGCCGTCGTCAACATCGTGACGAAGTCCGGTGGCAACGAGATTCACGGCAGCGTGTTCGAATACCTGCGCAACGACATCTTCGACGCGCGCAACGTCTTCAACCAGGAACCCAACGAGCAGACAGCGTTCCGAAACAACCAGTTCGGATTCTCGCTTGGCGGACCGTTCGTAAAGAACAAGACCTTCTGGTTCGTGGCATACGAAGGCCAGCGCGAGCGCGTCGGCCTCGCGAGCGCGGCGCGCGTGCCCGATCCGCGCGAAATCGCCGCCGCCGGCGGCGCCACGAACGACGTCATTGCGCAACTCCTCGCGCGCAACCCATGGCCGGCGCCCAATCGGCCAGTCGCCATCGGCGATCCGACGCCGAACTTGCTCGTCACGACGCGCGCGCTCAACGACATCGATTCCTTCATCGTGAAGGTCGACCACTCTTTCAACGAGAAGAACCAGCTCGTCGGCCGCTACTTCTTCGGCGACAGCTCGCAGAGCTTCCCGCTCGCCATTCTGTCGGGCGGCGTGCTTCCGGGCTACAACACGGTCACCCCGACGCGCGTGAACCTGATCGCGCTTTCATTTCTCCACGTCGTCTCTGACACCAAGGTCAACGAGGCCCGCTTCGGCTACAACCGGTTCGACGAGGACTTCTTTCCGGAAGACTCGGACTTCAATCCGTCGTCAATCGGACTGAACACGGGCGTGCAGGGACCGCAGGACTTCGGTCTGCCCCAGATCCGCGTCGCCGGGTTTGCGCCGATCGGCGCAACGCTTTCCGTTCCGCGCGGACGCGTAGACACGAACTGGCATTTCGTCGACAACTTCTCTTGGAAGGCCGGCGATCACGACCTGAAGATGGGATACGAGTACCGCCGGACGTTCGTGAACGGCTTCTTCGACGCAGGCTACCGCGGACGCCTCGACTTCGACTCGCTCGAGGACTTCCTCGCGGGCAATCTCGCCGGTGGACGCAGCGCCCGTGGCGACTCGCGCCGGGGCACGTTCCAGAACTCGCACGGCGTTTTCTTCAACGACAGTTACCGGTGGAAGAAGAACTTCACGGTGAACCTCGGCCTGCGCTGGGATTACTACGGCGTCATCGGCGAAGAGCGGGACCGCTTCAGCATCCTCGATTCGAACGTCGGTCTCGTCCAGGTCGACGAGCTCTACCCGAAGGACCTGAACAACTTCTCGCCGCGCGTGAGCTTCGCCTGGGACATCGGCGGAAAGGGCAAGACCGTGGTTCGTGGCGGTTACGGCCTCTACTTCGACGCGTTCTCGCAGGACTTCTTCGTCGGACAGCTGCCGTTCAACACGTTCAACCCCGGTCCGGCGTACAACCCGATCGGCAGCGACCCGGTGCTCTTCTCGTTTTCGACGGTAGGCGAGATCGTCGCCGGCCAGCCGCTCTTCACGGACTATCTGGATTCTGACGTCTTCACGGTCGACCAGAACGTTGCGACGCCTTACATCCAGAACTTCAACGTGAACATCCAGCAGGAGCTCTTCCCCGGCGGCGTGCTGCAGGTTGGCTACACCGGCTCGCAGGGGCGCAAGCTCTTCCGTTATCGCGACATCAACCAGTCGGTACCGGGGCAGGGCCCGGCTCGTCCTTTCGACAACGGTCCGTTCGCGCCGTCAGGTGGCACGTTCTTCTACGTCAACGAGCTGGCGACGAGCGCGGTGTCGAACTACAACGCGCTGCAGGTCGACTTCTCGATGAGGTCGTGGAAGGGCCTGTCGGGATCGTTCAACTACACGTGGTCGCACTCGCTCGACAACGCATCGGACGGGCAGGACTACGTCGCGAATGCGACGCAGCCCAACGACAGCAACCGTCCGGATCTCGAGTACGGCAATTCGAATTTCGACGTGCGCCATCGCGTGCTCGGGTCCCTCACCTACGAATTCCCCGAGTTCGACAACGACGCCGAGTGGCTGACGAACGGCTGGCAGATCAACGCGCTTGCTACATACCGCAGTGGTGCGCCGTTCCACGTGAACTTCCTCTTCTATGGTGACTACGACGGTACAGGCGAGTTTTTCCCGCGACCCGACCTGATCGGCGATCCGTACGCGGGCACGTCGACGCCGGACAACTTCCTGAACCTGTCGGCGTTCGCTGTGCCGTGCGTGCTCGACAATAACGGCGACTGCGTGCCCGGAACCGAGCATGCCGGATCTCTCGGACGGAACTCGCTCAAGGGGCCGGACTACAAGAACGTGGACTTCTCGGTCTACAAGAACACGCAACTGACCGACAACCTGATGCTGCAGCTGCGGTTCGAGTTCTTCAACCTGTTCAACCATCCGAACTACTCGTCACCGTTGCTGCCGGGCTTCTCGGTCGACGCCGGGTTCAACGGCATCAGCGCCGACGGTCGGGGCATCGGCTTCCTGCCAATCACAGTCACGCCGGATGTCGGCGTCGGCAACCCGTTCCTCGGCGGCGGCGGTTCGAGGAACATCCAGATGGGAATCCGGCTGGTGTTCTAGCCGGGAAAGGAGAAGGCGTAGCCGTACGGAGAGCACAGAGTCACAAAGAGCACGGAGCTTCGATCACGTCTGTCTGACGAAGTTCCGGACTCTCTGCTCTCGGTGACTCCGTGTGCCCTGTACGGCCACGCCTTTCCCAGGAAAGAGCCCCCAATGACCAAGAAGCGCATTCTTTCCGCCTGCCTCGCCGCGACAATCCTGGTTGCGTCTCCATTCACCGGGCGTTCCAGCCAGCCATTCGGAATGCCGCCCTACGACCTGACCGCCGAGATCGAGGGTTCGCCTCAACCGGTCGGCCCTGGCGAGCAGCTCACGCTGACCATCACCGTGACCAACAACGGTGCCGGCGAAGCGGACCCCGTGCTCATCCAGATCGAAACTCCGGTCGGAACCACGTTTGCATCGGTCACGTCGACGAATGGACTTTCGACCCATCCTGACGTCGGTGCGTCCGGCACCGTCGAGACAACTGCACGATCGCTCGAGTCCGGCGACTTCGTCGTCGTCGAGCTCGTCGTTGACGTCGATGCCGAGGTCGAGCCCGGTTCCATCCTGGAAGCATTCGTAGCAGCCGTCGGTCCGAACGACGAGTCCGCCGAGGCCAATCCCGACGACAACACGGCCGAGACGGCGATTCCGGTTGGCGGTGGCGGCGAGAGCGTCGATCTGGCGTTGGACATTGAGGTCTATGGCGACGAGGCCGGCGCCGATTCGCCGTTCGACTTCGACGTCGTGGTAACGAACCTCTCGGAAGACACGACCGCAGTCGGAGTCGTGATCACGACCGGTACACCGAACGGCACGACGTTTTCCGATGCGGGGGCTTTCGGTGAAGTCACTTCGCCCGAGCCTGGCGACCAGGGCGACATACTCTGCACCTTCGAGGCAATAGAACCGGGCGAGTCGGAAGTCCTGAGCGTGACGGTCGACGTGATCGGCGCTCCAGGCCGCGACATCGATTTCGCGGCGACGGTTGCGTCGTCGTCCGAGGATCCAAACCCCGACGACAACTCGGCCGCCGTTTCGGTCCCGATTGTCGAGAGTGACGAGTTCACGCTTGACTGGGACGAGCCGGACTTTGAAAGTGGCGTTGCGTTGCCGCCGCCGCGGAATCTGGTGATCGTCGAGGGCGCGGCAGCGAAGGCGTTCCTGGACCGTGCAGGTTCGACGAACCGCGCGGCGTCGCCGCGAACGACGCTCGTCGGCTACAACATCTACCGGGCGACGCGGCCGGGGGAGACTCCTTCGCCGGGCAACTTCTATCAGTCGGTGCCGGCGACGGTTACGTCGGCGACGTCTCCGGCTGCACCGGCAGGCACGTTTTTTGTCGTGACGGCGCAATACGACGACGGAGAGTCGAACGCGTCGAACGAAGCGAGCGCCGAGGTTCCGGCTGCGGTGCTCTCGAGCGTGAAGGTCAAGTCATCGAAGATTGTCGCGGACGGGACCGGATTCAGCGCGACGGTCCAGGTCTTCGTCGACGGCATACCGTTCGCGACGGCGGCGAAGCTCAAGAAGGGCGGAACGCGGGTTATCCAGAAAGGGGGGCTGATTACGGGCGCGTCGCTCGCAACATACCTTGGGAGTCACCCGAGCGTGCTCGTCACCTTCCGAAACGAGAACGGGGGCGTCGCGGCCTACAGGCATCCGCAGTAGGGGCGACTTGCAGGCCCGCGGCCCACTTCGCGTCTCTGCGAGTCCTTTGCGCCTTTGCGAGAAACACTGACGTACGGTTGCGTTTCTCGCAAAGTCGCAAAGGGCTCGCAAAGACGCAGAGCAGGGAGGGCCTACACCTCTCCGTACCC
>CAZXLQ010000189.1:0-10444 GCA_964641945.1 uncultured Clostridia bacterium | reverse complement strand
GGGACGTGCGGTCGGGAGAGCGGTCCCCGTCGGCCGCAGGCCGACCACGGCGTCTGCGATTCAACGCGGTACCGTAGCCAGGAACGCAGCTGCAACCTCGCGCGGCGACCGCTTCTCGCCATCAACTGCGAGGTTCATCCGACGCATTTCGGCGCTTGTGATCCGCCCGGCAATGCGGTCGAGCGCCCGGCCGAGTCCCGGCTCACGTTCGAGCGCTTCGCGCCTGAACACCGGCACCGCCTCATAGGGAGGGAAATAGCGCCGGTCATCCTCGAGCTGCACGAGCCCGAGCGTCTCGATCAGCCCGTCCGTTGCGTTTCCGGCGATGATGTCGACCTGTCCGGAAGCGAGCGCGCGGTACGTCAACGACAACTCCATCTCGGCCGGCGCCTCGCGGAACCGCAAGCCATAAGCCTTCGAGAAACCTTCGTAACCGTCCGCGCGGGATACGAAATCCTGCCCGAACCCGGCGCGCCACGTCGGTGCGTAACGCGCCGCGTCAGAGACCGTCCTCAAACCCAACCTCCTTGCATCGTCGCCCCGCACGAGGATCGCGTATGTGTTGTCGTACCCAAGCGACTTGCCGATCTCGAGACCGAACTGGGACGCGTAAGCCGCCGCCACGCGTTCGTAGACGGCTCTGGGGTCCGTCAGCGGCGTGTTCTTGAGGATCGCCACGTCCATGGTGCCCGTGTATTCGACGTACACGTCGAGTTGGCCCGAGACGAGTCCCCGATGGCAGAGATCTCCCCCGAGCTCGAATTCGCGCTCGACCGCAACGCCTTCGGCCTCGAGCGCCTGCGCGACGATCTCACCCAGAATGACCTGCTCCGAGAAGTCCTTCGCCGTAACGACGATCGGACGCCGGCCCGCCGACTCGCCGAGCGCCGTCGAGCCTGTCCACGCCCACATTCCAGCAGTGACCAGCAGCGTGACGGCAGTCAGCACGGCAATCAACTTCGCGGCTCGTACTCGTACTCTCGTAACACCCGGCACGAGTGACGCCGCCAGCCAGCCAAGCAGCGCATCTGCCGCCAGCGCCATCGCGGCCGCCGGCACGGCGCCCTGCAGGATCAGGCTGTTGTCGTTCATTCGAAGCCCGCGGAAGATCAGCGTCCCGAGTCCGCCGGCTCCGACCGCCGCGGCGATCGTCGCGGTCCCGACTGAGATCACCGTGGCCACACGCAGGCCCGCCACGATGACGCCCGCCGCGAGCGGAAGTTCGACGAGCCTCAACAGCTGCCCGTCGGTCATTCCCATACCGCGCGCCGCATCACGTACCGCCGGATCGACGCCGCCGATGCCCGTGAACGTATTCCGGACGATGGGAAGCAGAGCGTAGAGGAAGAGCGCCACGAGCGCCGGCACACGACCGATTCCGTACACGCCGAGAATCGGTATGAGGAACCCGAATAGCGCGAGACTCGGGATCGTCTGGAAGACGTTCGCCAGAGCAAGCACGGGTCCGCTCAACCTCGGATGCCGCGTCAGCAGGATTCCTACAGGCACGCCGGTCGCCGCGGCAGCGGCAACCGCGACCGAGACGAGCATGAGGTGTTCGAAGATGAGGTCCACAGGTCTCAGCGGATGATCACAGGTCAGTCGTCGTTCGCCGGAACCACTCCGGCGCTCAGAAACGCGCGAGCCTCGGGGTCCGACGACCGCCTGAATTCGTCGGGAGTCTCGAGCTCGACGAGTCGTCCGTCGCGGAACAGGCCGATCCGCGTCGCCAGCGCAAACGCCTCGGCGACGTCGTGGGTGACGAAGACGATCGTCTTTCCGAGCCGTTCGGCGAGCGAGCGGAACTCGCGCTGCATTTCGGCGCGCGTCAGGGGATCGAGCGCGCCGAATGGCTCGTCCATCAGCAGAATCGGCGGGTCCGCCGCAAGCGCCCTCGCGACTCCGACGCGTTGCCGCTGCCCGCCCGACAACTCGCCCGGAAAGCGTTTTCCGAATTGTCCGGATTCGAGGCCGACGAGCGCCAGCAACTCGGCAACTCGGTCCGCGATCCTCGCCGCTTCCCACCCCTCGAGCTCGGGGACGAGACCGACGTTCCGTGCAACCGTGAAGTGCGGCAGCAACCCGGTCTCCTGAATGACATAGCCGATTCCGCGCCGAAGCCGAATGGGATCCCACTCGGTCGTCGAACGACCGCCGACAGCCACTTCTCCGGCCGTCGGCTCGATCAGCCTGTTGACGAGCCGAAGGGTCGTCGTCTTCCCCGAACCGCTCCGTCCGAGCAGGACCAGCGTCTCTCCGGCCGCCACCTCGAACGTCAGATCGGCGACGAGGGTCGCACCGTCGATAGATACCGATGCCCCGCGAAACTCGACCGCCGGTTGCGTGATCGTCTCCTCCACGAGAGATGTCTTGCCACAGTTCTTTAAGAACCGCGAGCAATAGCGAGCTGGCCAGCGGACAGCATGGCGAACTGTGGTCTTTCCTCTGCGTCCTTGCGAGTCCCTCGACCGTCCGCAGGCCGCTCGCTACCTCTCGCGGTTCTGAAAGAGAGCCGGCGCATCCGGTGGCCTGCCTTCACCGTGCGGGATATACTCCGCGCGAATGGCTACCAATGACCGCTTGCTGCGCGCGCTCGCGCGCGAACCCGTCGACCGTCCGCCCGTCTGGATGATGCGCCAGGCCGGTCGCTACCTTCCCGAATATCGCGCCATTCGCGCGACGAACGACTTCCTGACGATGTGCAAGACGCCGGACCTCGCCGTCGAGGTGTCGATGCAGCCGATCACCCGGTTCGGCATGGATGCGTCAATCATCTTCTCGGACATTCTCGTTCCGGTCGAAGCGATGGGAATCCCGGTCGAGTTCAATCCCGCGCCCGTTCTCTCCGAGCCCGTGCGCAACGCGGCCGATGTCGACCGGCTACGCATTCCGGATCCGGTCGACGATACGGGCTTCGTTCTCGAAGCCATCGGCCAGCTTCGCCGCCAGCTCGACAATTCGGTTCCGGTCATCGGGTTCGCCGGTGCGCCGTGGACGCTCGCGTCGTACGCGATCGAGGGTGGCGGATCGAAGACCTACGCCATCACCAAGCAGATGATGTACTCGGATCCCGCGCTCTTCCACCGGCTCTCGGAGAAACTCGCCGACACCATCGCCATTTACCTCGCGGCGCAGATCGAGGCCGGTGCCGAAGCCGTCCAGATCTTCGATTCGTGGGCCGGCAACCTCTCGCTCGACGATTATGTCGCGTTTGCGCTTCCCTACACTCGCCGCGTCGTCGAACGACTGCCTGCAGGAAGCGTGCGGACCATTCACTACATCGGCAATGGTGCGCATCTCGTCGAGGCCGCCGCATCGGCAGGCACGGACGCCCTGAGCGTCGACTGGCGCACCGACATCTCCGAGGCCCGCCGGCGCACCGATCATCGCGTCGCGTTTCAGGGCAATCTCGATCCCTGCGTTCTGCTCGGCCCGCGCGATCGCGTCATCGCGGAAACGCAGCGAATGCTGGATGCCTGCGCCGGCGAGCCAGGCTACGTCGCCAACCTCGGCCACGGGATTCTGCCGACCACACCGGTCGAGAATGCCGAGGCTTTCATCGCGACCGTTCGTGCGGCCGCAGGACAGGCCGCATGAGCACCGACACCGACGCCATCGACATCCGGATTCAGAACGAGACCGTCTCGCTGCCGATCGAGGTGCTCGATCGCTACAACGTCTACGGCCCGCGTTACACGAGTTATCCGACGGCGCCCGAATGGAGCGACGAGTTCGGCGTCGACGACCTTCGCCGCGCCTTCGCCGCGGCCAACGCAGAAGACCATCGTCCCGTTTCGCTCTACTTCCACATTCCGTTCTGCGAGAAGCTCTGCTGGTTCTGCGGTTGCAACGTCATCATCAACAAGGACAAGGAAGTCGCGCATCCCTACCTCGATCGATTGAAGACCGAGATCGACCGCTTCGCCGACGCCGTCGATCCGTCGCGGCCGACGGTGCAGTTCCATTGGGGTGGCGGCACGCCGACTTATCTCTCGCCTGAGCAGATGCGCGATCTCTACGGCCACACCGCATCGCGATTCCTGATCCTGCCCGATGCGGAGATAGGCCTCGAGGTCGATCCGCGTGTTACGACTGCCGAGCACATGGCCGCCGCCGCCGAGCTCGGATTCAACCGCGTGTCGATGGGCGTGCAGGACTTCGACCCGCAGGTCCAGGAGGCCGTAAACCGCAACCAGACGTTCGAGCAGACTGCGGCCACCGTGAGGCAGGCTCGCGAGCACGGCGTGCCCAGCGTCAACATCGACCTGATGTACGGGCTTCCCTACCAGACGATCGCGTCGTTCCGCGAGACCGTCGAGCGCGTCATCGAGCTCTCTCCCGAGCGCATCGCGCTCTTCAACTACGCACACGTTCCGTCGCTGCGGCACGCCCAGAACGCATTCCGGCGGATGCCGATGCCGGTCGGGCTCGAGAAGTTCGAGATCTTCCGCGCGGCGATAGAGCGATTCACCGATGCCGGCTACGTCTTCATCGGCCTCGACCATTTCGCGAAGCCCGAGGACGAAATGGCTCGCGCGCAGGTGGACCGTACGCTTCGCCGCAACTTCCAGGGCTACACGACGAAAGCGGGCAGCGACCTCTACGCGATGGGCGTGAGCTCGATCAGCCAGATCGGCCGGGCATTTGCCCAGAACTTCCGCGATACCGAGAGTTACTTCGCCCGGATCGACGCCGGCGACCTGGCGACGATGCGCGGAATGTGGCTCACGGACGACGACGTACTGAGATCTGCGGTGATCGAGCGGTTCCTGTGCCACTGCGTCATCCACACGAAGGAGTTCGAGGACGAATTCGGCATCGATTTCGCCGAGACGTTTGCGGACGCCATCGCGGACCTGCGGGCACATGAGGCCGACGGCATGGTTCGCATATCCGACGACCGGATAGAGGTGACGCCGCTCGGGCGCCTCTTCATTCGCAACCTCGCGATGCCGTTCGATGCCTATCTGCGGCGCCGCTCGCCGGACGCGAAGCCGATCTTCTCGAAGACGCTCTAGGATGACCCGAGATTCCGTGGAGACCGGCGCCAGTCCGGACGGCCCGAAAATCGGCGTTCTGCTCTTCAATCTTGGGGGGCCGGAGCGGCTCGAGGACGTCCGCCCGTTCCTCTACAACCTGTTTTCGGATCGCGAGATCATCAACCTGCCGGCAGTTTTTCGCCTTCCGCTGGCGGCGTTCATTGCCGTCACGCGTGGGCCGAAGTCGCGCGGTTATTACGCGAAGATCGGTGGCGGATCGCCCCTGCGTCGCGACACCGAGGCCCAGGGACGCGCCCTCGAGCAGGCGCTGGCGGCGCGAGGCATTCATGCCCGCGCGTACGTTGGCATGCGCGCCTGGAATCCGTTCATCGACGAGGCCGTCGACGCGATGCGGCGCGATGGCATCCGCGAGGCCGTCGTACTGCCGCTTTATCCGCACTTCTCGGTCTCGACCACCGGCTCGTCGACAAAGGAGCTCTACCGTGTCGTCACGAAGCGCGGCGGGGTGCGCGACATGCGCCGCCGCTACATCACGCGGTGGTTCGACGATCCCGGCTACATCGACGCGGTCGCGCGGCGCATCGAGGAGCAACTGCCGAAATTTCCGGAGCCGGACAACGTCCACCTGCTCTTCACCGCACACAGCATTCCGCTCAGCTACATCGAGCGCGGAGACCCGTACCAGCGGCACACCGAGCGCACCGTCGAGCTCGTTCGCGAGCGCCTCGGTCGGCCTCTGCCACATTCGCTCGCTTACCAGAGCAAAGTCGGTCCCGTGAAGTGGCTCGCGCCGTCGACCGAGAGCGAGATCCGCGCCCTTGGCGAACGCGGCGCGTCCCAGGTGCTCGCGATCCCGATAAGCTTCGTCTCGGACCACATAGAGACGCTCTACGAAATCGACATCCTGTACCGGGACCTGGCCGCGGAAGCGGGCATAACGCACTTCCGGCGGACCGAAGCGCTTGGTCTCGATCCGGGCTTCATCGATTCGCTCGCGGCGCTCGTGGAACGGCGGCTCGGGCGCGGAAGGAATGGAGACGCATGAACGCCGATGTCGCCGTCATCGGAGCCGGAATCTCCGGGCTCGCCTACGCACACCGCGCTCGCAAAGCGGGTCGAAGCGTCGTTGTTCTCGAGTCCGGCAATCGCGCCGGCGGCGTCATCCGCACTCATCGCGAGGACGGCTTCCTCGTCGAGTGCGGACCAAACAGCGTCCGGATGACCGACGAGCTCGAGGAGCTCATCGCCGACCTCGGCCTCGACGGTGAGCTAGTGAAGGGCGATCCGCGCGCGGCCCGCTACGTTTATCGCGACGGGCGTCTCGTGAAGGCGCCGATGGGACCGGCTTCGCTCGTGACGTCACCGGTGCTGTCGGTTCGCGGAAAGCTGCGTGTCCTCGCCGAACCGTTCGTTCGCGCCCCTCGCGACGCTTCCGAGCCGACCATCGCCGAATTCATCACGCGCCGATTCGGCCGCGAAGTGCAGGACATCCTCGTCTCGGCGTTCGTTTCGGGGATATACGCCGGCGACACCACGAAACTGAGCGCCGCCGCGGTGTTTCCGAAGCTCGTCGAGCTCGAGCGCGAACGCGGCAGCGTCGTGCGCGGCGGAATTGCCGAGCTGCGGGCAAAACGTCGCGCTGCCCGGGCGGCCGCGGCGAAAGGTGAATCGGCGCCGGCTCGCCGGAAGCGACGGCCGCTGACGATAGTGTCGTTTGCCGACGGGCTCGACCGACTGCCGCTCAGGATCGCCGAATCGCTCGGCGACGCGCTGCGTCTCGACACTCCGGTGGAGCGAATAGAGCGGGTCGACGGTGGGTTCGCCCTCCTGCTCCCCGGCGAGCGACTGACCGTGCAGGATCTGGTCGTAGCCACGCCGGCGCAGTCCGCCGGCACGCTGCTTCGCGATCATTCGGACCGGCTAGCTCAGCTCCTCGAAGAAATCGAGTATCCGTCGCTCGTGTCGGTTTCGGTCGCGTATCGGAAGGAAGACGTGCGCCACGACTGCTCCGGATTCGGCTTTCTCGCGCCGCGCACGGCCGGCCTGCGGATTCTCGGCGGCATCTTTCCGTCGGGCATCTTCGCCGGCCGCGCTCCGGAGGGCTGGCACGCGTTCACGTGCTTCATTGGCGGCGCAACGGATCGTGACGCGTTCGGCCTGGACGACGACGATCTCGTGGAGCTGGTAGCGGACGACCTCGTGGCGACCGTCGGCGCCTCGGGACCACCTCGTGTGCTTCAGCTAGTACGCTGGCCGCGAGCGATCCCGCAGTACACGATCGGACACGTCGAACGCGTGGCCGAGATCGAACGTGAATGTGATCGGCTTGGTCTGAGCGTTCTCGGCAACTATCTTCACGGGGTGTCGGTCGGTGATTGCGTGAAGTCCGCGTTCGCGGCAGCCGCGAAGTCAGGCGGTGACTCGTAGTCCGGGTGAGGGGGATCCTGTCGTCGGGAAGTTGCATACATGAAGACCGGTCGCCTCGTGGCCGTCGCCACGCTCGCCGTCGTTGTAATCGTTCAACCAGGAGTCGCACAGTCTCAGGACCCGTGTCCGATTCCTCTCGCTCGCGCAATCGGCACGTCGCCGAACATCTTCTCGGAGGAGCGCGAGGCCGATCTCGGCGATGTGATCGCCGAACAGATCGAGCAGAACTTCAACGTCATCCACGACGAGAAGCTCGCGGCGTATCTCGCGAGTGTCGGCGCTCGCGTGGCGGCTGTGCTTCCCCCGACGAACCTGCAGGTTCGTTTCCAGATCGCGGACCTGCCGGAAGCCAACGCCTACACGCTGCCGGGCGGGAGGGTCTACGTCTCTCGCAAGCTCATCGCCATTCTGCAGTCTGAGGATGAACTGGCAGGTGTCCTCGCCCACGAGACCGGGCACATTCTGGCGCGACACAGCGCCATCGGGATGTCGAGCCTCCTGCGCGAGGTTCTCGGTATCACCCAGGTCCGTGACCGGGCGGCCGTCGTCGACGCGTACAATCGTCTGGTCGAAAACGCCGCTCGAAAGCCCGATGCCATGTCGAACGATCGTGGGCACGAGGGCGACGACCAGGAGGCGGCCGACCTCATCGGCCTGTATGCGATGGCGAGGGCCGGCTACGACGTTCGGGCGTACGCGACGACATTTGACCGTGTGGCCGAGACCCGCGGGAAGACGGGCAATTTCTTCGGCAATCTCTTCGGGCGAACGAAGCCCGAGCAGCGACGCCTGCGGGCCATGCTCAAGGCGATCGACGAGCTGCCACAGGGGTGCCGTGGCGAGGTGCGGACGTCGTCGCGCGACGAGTTCCTGACGTGGCAGAGCGCCGTCGTCAAGTACACCTCCGTCGTTCGTGAAGAGACGATCCGTGGACTGAAGTCGCGAACGTCGCTCGATCCGGGCTTGCGACCGGAGGTACTTCGGCTGCGATTCAGTCCCGACGGCCGCTTCGTGCTGGCCCAGGACGAGAGCGGGATCGTGGTGCTGACCCGCGACCCATTCGCAGTGCTCTTCCGCATCGATGCATTCGATGTGTCGCCGGCGTCATTTACGCCGGACTCGACTGCGGTCGCGTTTGCGCGTTCGGACCTTCGCGTCGAGGTCTGGGACGTCAAGTCGTCCTCGATCCGGTCCGCCCACGAGCTGACCGCGTCGGCCGGGTGTCTCCAGTTTCTGCTCTCGCCGGACGCCCGTACGATCGCTGTGCTGACGGCCGATTTTGCGCTGCAGCTCGTTGACGTCGTAACGGGCCAGGTCGTCTTCGAGAAGAAGAAGTTCGCCGTACCGTCCGAGTTCGACCTCTTCGTCATGCTGCTGCAGCAGATTGCAGGATTGGACGACAACCGGATGGCGATCCAATGGGTCCAGATGGGATTCTCTCCTGGGGGGCGGATCTTTGCCGCCGGGTCGTCCCGACGAGTGGGATCGACCGTTATAGCCGACGTCAATGGAATGCGTTCGGTCGCGGTCGACGTAGCGTCTCGACAGCCGATTTCGGTCCCGAAGCCAATGAGCGAGGCGTTGTGCGGCGGATTCGTCTTCGTTTCCGACGACCGGGTCGTCGCGTCGAATCCGGTGAATCCGATCCAGTCCGGCGTGATTGCCTTTCCGGGTGGTGAGCTGCTCGACCGGGTGCCGCTCGGCGGCGCCTCGTTCGAGCTCACGACGGCGGGCCAGCACGTGATGATTCGGCCGATCGCCGAGTACGCGGTTGGACTCATGGATCTCTCGACCAAGAAGATGCACCTCGCCAACAAGGCGTCGGCGTTCGACGTCTTTGCGAATGTGTTCGCATCGGAAAAGACCGATGGCGAGATCGGGCTTTACGGCGTTGCGATGCAGCGCCAGATGTCCGGAGTCACGTTGCCGGCGTCGCAGCTTGGACGACCGCGGTCTGTCGTCGTGTCGCCGGACCTGCGATGGCTGGCCGTGTCGAATGCGAAGCGTGGCGCGGTGTGGGATCTGGCGACCGGGAAGCGCGCGTTTTTCGTCAGGTCGTTTCGAAGCGGGTGGTTTGCTCCGGACGGCGGCTTCTTCGCGGAGTTTCTGCGTGAAGCCAAGGAGGGGCGCGTCGTGATGCGTCTCGATCTCGAAAAGCGTACTGCGGCGGAGAGCCTCGGGATCGACGACCGGCACTCCTGGCAGATCGGCCGGCTGCTCGTATCCCGCGCGCCTTCGAAGGAAGGTGAATCCCTCGCACGCAACTCACGTCTGGACGTCAGGCCGCTCGGTGGAGGCGGTCCGCTTTGGACGCGGCAGTTTCCCAAAGAGACTCCGGGGCTGATGGTCGACGACGAAGGCGGCGCAGTCATACTGAGCTGGTCCGGCACGGCCGACGCCGTTTCGGAACTGCTCAAGCTGGACCCTGCCCTCGCTACGAAGATCAAGGGCCGCAAGAAGAAGGAAGCAGGGCGCGACGTCGTGCTCGAAGTCGTCGACGCACAGACTGGCAGGTTGCGGGGGCGCGTGCTCGTCGAAACGGGACTTGGATCGTTCGAGATCGAAACCGTTCGCGCGACCGGCGACGTTCTGGCATTGACCGACGACCAAAACCGCGTGCTCGTCTATCGCATCTCGACCGGAGAGCAGATCGGAAAGGTCTTCGGGAGCCGGGTCGCGATCGACGAGGCGGGTGGCGTCCTGGCCGTCGAGAACGAACCGGGCCGTGTCGCCGTTTACGACGTGGCGTCGATGACGAAGCGGAGTGAAATGTCGTTCCCGTCACGGCTCGTGTACCTGCGTCTCGCGTCGAACGGTCGGAGCGTGTTCGCTCTCACGGCGACGCAGGTGGCGTACGTCGTGGATCTCGGAGCCGGGGACGTGTCAGATGGTCCCGTAGGTCGGAGCCCCGTTCACCTCCGTCCTTCCTCAACGAAGAGTCTGCGAGTTCAGGCACTGTCCTTGGGACGCTCGCTACCGCTCGCGGCTCAAAGAACGGGGAACGAGAAGCGGGGAAG
>CAZXLQ010000188.1:0-10473 GCA_964641945.1 uncultured Clostridia bacterium | reverse complement strand
CGCCGGGAATGTGCGCCGCGTCGTAGCCCTCGCGCGGCCCGACGTGCAGCAGCACGAGCTTCGGGTCCTTGAGATGGCTTGCCAGCCACTCGGCGGAGACGATCATCGAATCCCGGTTCCCGGCGCGTGCGGGAATCGCCCCCAGCAACAGCGCAATCGCGACGGCGACGGTCAGTCGTTTCATCGTGAGCCTCCTCGGTCGCGGCATGGTGAGTGGACAGGATTGCAGGATTTTCCGAGGATTGACAGGACCTTCCCAAGTTCAGGCTTCGTGCGCGCGTCGTCCCAGCGGCACTGCCCTTCGATGTCCTGTCAATCCTCGGGAAATCCTGTTCATCCTGTCCACTCTCCCTCTGTCTTGCGCAGTCGACCCGATCGGACTACTTTTGTAACCTCCGTCAGCCCCAACCCATGCATAACGGCCCCAACGGATCCGTCCTCCTGCGTCACACGTCGGAGGCGCTGCCGACGCACCTCATCGTGGTGAACCTCGACCCTCGTCTGCACGACGCCATCGAGGAAATGGCCGCGTTCCTGCCCGCGTTCGGCGTCACGATCCTGCACGTTCACGACCGTGAAGACGCAACCGTCCGCATCTCGGAGATCAACGAAGCCCAGATGATCCGGATGATGCCCGACCTCTCGTCCATTGACCTTGGCGACCCGTACCCCTGGGCTCGCGCGACCTATCGGTTTCACCGTCCGGCACTCACGCACGCGCTGCGCACCGCGTTCAAGTCGTGGGCCGACGACAGGAAGCAGGACCGGACCGTTCTGCTCTTCGCCGGTGCTCCCCGCACTCCCGTCGAGGCCGCCCTGCTCGGCGAGTTGCCGCTCGACACGCAGGCGCTTTTCTATCGCCGATGCGGCGCGCTGCCGCTCGTCCTCCGTTTTCTCATCGCGCCGAGACGTCCGCCGGAGCTCGAGGCCGACCTGCCGCTGGCGCATCTGCTGGCCGACCTCGAGCAGACCTATTTCACGCTTCCCGACTATCCGGAGCCGTTCGAGCCCCACGCGGACATCGACAAACCTTCCGCCAGTCCGTTCGACACGACCGTATGGATCGACGGCGAAGACGGCACCGAGCTCGTCCACCTTCTGAGGGCCCTGCTGAAGATGCACGGCGAAGAAAACGAGCGCCTCTCCGCCAACTTCCCCGCCGAGCGCGCCGCCGGTCGCGCGACCAAGGCGTCGCCCCTCGACGAGGCCCTCGCTGCCGACGCGCACATACGTTCCATCGACTGGCTCGCCCTCTGCGCGCCGCATTTCGCACCGCGCCTGTGGTCGAACGGTTTGCCGGCGCTGGCTGCCGTGCTCGACATGGACCACGAACCGCGACGAAAGCGCGACCCGTACGCCACCATCGGCCGTTACGAGCGCGAGCGGAACTGGGACGCGAACCTGCTCGTGCAGACCTACCTGAGCCAGCTCGACCATCCTCGGCCAACGTTCGAAGACCTTATGCGGTCCGACTTCCCGTACCGGTTGACCGACGAGGACCGGCCGTCGAAGCTCGAGATGGCGCGCCACCTCTCGGACCTTGGCGAGTTCGAGCGCGCGGCGGCAATCGGCGAGGAGCTGCTCGAGGACGATCCGCACCACCGGTTGCTGAACCGGATGCTCGGAGCGGACCTGTACATTTCGGGTCATCGCGAGCGCGGCAGCGAGATCCTGCGCCATTGCATCGCGTTGACCGAAATCGATCCGACGCTTGCCGAAGCCGAGCGCGCCGACGAGATCGCGACGCTCTACCACCTGATGCGCGACGAGGTCGCGGCGATCTCGGGGTATGAGCGGGCGATCGAAGCCGACCCGGTCAACGCGCACGCTTACGAGGGGCTCATCCTCATCCACCGGGCGCGGGGCGAAACGGGGCTCGCGGATCATTGGCTCCAGGTTGCGCAGCGCCGGGAGCTCGACCTTCCGCTCGTAACCGGCGACGACCGGATAGAGGGGGCGTTCGAGGACGAGCCCTCGACCGAAGCCAGGGCGAGAGGCACTGGCGAGCTCGCCAAGTCGCGCGAACGCCGCTCGAAGTGGTGGAACTTCCTGAAGCGGTGAACTGAGGAGAGTGGACAGGATTTACAGGTTTTCTCTGGTCTCTGCACGACTCGCGCATCAGTACCGGGCGCGGTAGCGCTCGGGTCATTACCGTGAAATGCGTGCTCGTGGTAGAGCGCACGGACGAAGAACCCGAGCGCTACCGCGCCCGGTACTGATGCCCGAGTCGTCCTGATAATCCTGCAATCCTGACAACTCTCGTAGAATGCGCTGGTGAAATTGCACTTCCGCTCGGACACCGGCCGGCAGACGGTCGTGCTCTACGGCGCGCAGCTCGCCTCGATGGCGCTGAACTTCGCCTTCACGATCGTCGTCGGCCGCGCGATGTCGCAGGACGATTTCGGTGTGTTCTCGTTCTGTGTCTTCTCGATCGTCGTCTTCGCGGGCTACCTCTTCGAGTTCGGCGTTTTTTCGGCCGGCGCGCGACTGCTCGCCATTGCGACGGATCGAGCCGAGGAGCGCCGCCTTCTCGGCGCGCTCGCCGTGGCGGGACTGGGGATCGCGGCGGCATTCGCAGTCACCGTCGCGCTGCTCGGCCCCGCGGTCGACGCGGCCCTCGCGCGCTTCGGATATGGCGACACGTCCGTCGCTCCGATACTCGTCGTCGTCGCACCGCTGGCGATGGGGGTCCCTCTCCAGCTGCTCGTCGAACAGGCCTGCCTCGGCACTAACCGCATCGGCGCGCTCGCGGTGCTGCGCCTCGCGCTGCCGGTCTCGAGCATCTCGATCGTCGCGGTGACCGGTGTCTTGACGGGCGGCCTGTCGGCGCGCGCCGGCGTCGCGGCGTATCTCGGCGGCCTGCTCGTTTCTGCGACGGTCGTCGGTCTCTGGCTTCGGCCGTCGTTCGCGGTCCGGCGCAAAGACTTCGCCCGGATCGGTGAGGCGGTCCGCGAGTTCGGCTTCGACCTCTACATCGGCCGGATCGTTTCGATCATGTCGGTCCGGCTCGACCAGCTCCTGATCCCGTACTTCGTCGGGCCGAAGCGCTTCGGCGCCTACAGCATCGCCCAGCGCATTTCGGAGCCCGTCTCGGGCCTGGCGCGCGCGATGGCGACGACGCGCTTCAAGGCCTTTGCAACCGAGCCGGAGGTCAATCTCGGCCTGGTGCGCTGGAACATAGCGCTGCTCGCGGCCGGGTCGACGGCCCTGGCGACCGCGGGACCGTGGGTCATCGTCATCGCCTTCCAGGGCAAGTTCCACAACGCGCTGCCACTGCTATTTCCGTTCGCGATCGCCGCGCTGTTCGCCGGATTGCTGCAGCCGTACAACATGTTCCTGACGGCGAGGGGAGCGGGCCGGTCACTGCGCGACCTTGCGCTCGTCATCGGCGCGCTCAACCTCGTGGGCCTGTTCGTCTTCACGCGGCGGTACGGCCTTGCCGGAGCCGCGTGGTTCGCCGTCGCCTCGATGGCGGTGAACTTCGTTTTGCATCTGTACGCCTATCGGCGGCTTCTGCGACAATCAGGGCCTTCGGAAATCGCCGCGAGCTCCTGAAAACGCGCCGGTTTCGCTGGGGCTTCCCGTGTATGACCACGACGGTGTCTGAAATCAAGCGACGGACCCGCGAGCAGTGGGGCAACGACCCGTGCGGCGCCATCCACGGCGACGGGTACGAGATCGGCTCGCGCGAGTTCTTCGACAATGTCGAAGCGCACCGCTACGACGTGTACGCGCCGTGGATGCGCGAGGTGATGGAGTTCGACGGCTTCGCCGGAAAGGAACTGCTCGAGGTCGGGTGCGGCATGGGCTCGGACCTGCTGCAGTTCGCGCGCGGCGGCTCGATCGTGACGGGCCTCGACTACACGCCGCGGTCGGCCGAGATCTCGCGTCGCCGGTTCGGGGTCTACGGCGTGCCCGGAACGTTCCTGATCGGCGACGCCGAGAACCTGCCGTTTCCCGATGCTTCGTTCGACGTCGTCTACTCGAACGGAGTGCTGCACCACACTCCCGACACGCAGCGGGCGATCGACGAGGTGTTCCGCGTGCTGCGGCCCGGCGGCGTGGCGAAGGTGATGCTGTATCACCGGCGCTCGCTCTACTACTGGTTCGTGATCATCCTGCGTTTCGGCATCCTGCGCGGCGAGCTCGCGCGGTCGACGCCCGAAGAGATCATGAGCCGCTACGTCGAGTACAGCGAGACCGGTGCCTTGCCGCTCGTGCGGGCGTACTCGCGCGACGAAGTCGACCTGATGTTCGGGAAGTTCTCGGAACGCCGGACGGACGTGCGCCAGCTGACGCGCGCCGAGCTCCACGTGCCGAGGGTGGTGCCGGATTCGTTCATCGACGCGCTCGGACGCCGGTTCGGCTGGAACGTCATCATGACGGCGCGGAAGTGATCGCGGGGCGCGTGTGAGAACGGTCCTGCTCGACCTCGCCGGCGAGGCCGGACGCGCGCGGGCGTGGGTCGAGGCCGCGGCGCCGGGCGCCAGTGTCGACGTGCTCGACAAGGCCGAGCTGAAGGCCGGCGGCAAGCGCGAAGTCCTCGCGCGGATCCGCGCGCGCGGCCGTTCGGACCTTTTCGGGATTTTCTGCAACCGCCTGGACCTGCAGCCGTCGCTCGTGCCGATGATGGTGTTCGGACTGCTGGCCGGCGCGCGCCGAGTTCGGGTGGGCGACATGGAGGACCGGTCGGTCGAGCGCGGCTGGGCGGGCGTGGTTTTCGTCGAAATGCCGAAGCTCGCGTTGGAGTTGCTCGTCGGCTACGGCGCGGTCGTTCCGCTGGCCTGGCTGTCGACCTGGTGGCTGGGATTTCGCGCCGGCCGTCGCGGAACCCGCCGCCCGAAGGACGGTCCGCTCGATATCCTCTACCTGCGGGCGACACCCGCGGCGACGTCAGCGGTAGGCGGCTCGACTAGCCACGTTGCCGGCACGGTCAACGCGTTCGCGGAGATGGGGCACCGGGTGCGGTTCATCGCGAACGACCGGCTGCTGGAGGTGGATCACGACCGGATGCCGCTCGACGTGGTGCCTCCCGACGCGCGGTTCGGCACGGTGCGCGCGATCTTCGAGGTGTGGAACAGTCTGCGTTTCGGTTGGAGGGCGAAGGCGATCGCAAAATCGCGGCCGGCGCCGGATCTGGTCTACCAGCGGTACAGCCGGTTCAACGCCGCGGGCGTGTTGCTCGCGGTCGTGCTCGACCGGCCGCTTTGCCTCGAGTTCAACGGCTCGGAGGTGTGGGTCGCCGAAAACTGGGACCCGGTCGGACAGCGGCGGCTGCTTGCGGCGATCGAGCGGCTGAACCTGCGCGCGGCGGACCGGATCGTCGTTGTTTCGGAGGTACTCGCCGAGGCGTGCGCGCGCGCCGGGGCCGATCCGGATCGCATCGTCGTGAATCCGAACGGCGCGGACGCCGAGCGGTTCCGGCCCGGCGTCGGCGGCGCCGAGCTGCGTGCAAGGCTGTTTCCACCTTCGGCCGATGGGAGTACCGAGCTCGTCGCAGGTTTTCTCGGCACGTTCGGTCCCTGGCACGGCGTCGATGCGCTTGCCGAGGCGATCGTGCGGTTGCCGCGAAGTGTTCCGATGCGATTCCTGCTCGTCGGCGACGGCGACCGGCGTCCAGCGGTGGAGCGGCGGATCGAAGAGGGCGGCGCGGGCGACCGAGTCGTCTTCGCGGGCCGCATTCCGCACGGCGAGGTACCGGCCTATCTGGATGCGTGCGACATCCTGCTCTCACCGCACGTGCCGATGCCCGACGGCAGTGCGTTCTTCGGCTCACCGACGAAGCTCTTCGAATACATGGCGATGGAGAAAGCCATCGCCGCGAGCCGCCTCGGCCAGATCGGCGACGTGATCGAGGACGGCGTCTCGGGCCTGCTGCTCTCGCCGGGCTCGGTCGACGAGCTCGTCGCGGCGATCGAGAAGCTCGCCGCCGACCCCGACCTGCGCACCCGCCTCGGCCGCGCCGCCCGCGCCCGCGTCCTCGAGAAGTACACCTGGCGCGCGAGCGCCAGGAGGGCCACGGATTTCACGGATCGAGACGGATGAACACGGATCTGAGGTCTTTCCTTCAGAGCCGTGTTGATCCGTTACATCTGTGTCATCCGTGGTCCTTCTCCTCACTTGTCGCAAGATCCGCTACCCGGCATGCGCAGCTTGCGACTTCGATTGACATGGTCTTCAATGCTCGACAGGAGGTTTCCCCATGTCCAGTTCAGTCAAGGACCTTCTCGAGACCTTTGAGCGACTCGCGAACGACGAGAAGCGACAGGCAATCGCAGCCATCTTGAGCCGGGCTCGAGATCTCGAGATCGAACCGATCTCCGACGACGAGCTTGTGCTCAGCGCCGAGGTCCTCTTTCTCGAACTCGACAGCGAGGAAGAGGTAGATGCCTGCTCCTGAGAGAGGCGAGGTCTGGCTGGTTGATCTCGGAATGGCGGCAAAGGTGCGGCCGTGTCTTGTCCTGAGCACTGCGGCGCTCGATTCCGAGCGCGCACTGGCAACCACGGTGGCGCATACGACCAGCTCACGAGGCACGCGCTTCGAAGTTGCGATTCGTACGCACTTCCTTCGCGCTGGAGTGTTCGACGCGCAGAATCTGGTGACAGTTCCACACGCTAAGTGCATTCGCAGACTAGGTCGACTCGATGGCCCGCAGTTGCTGTCGGTCGAAAAGGCGGTTCGAGATTGGCTCGGCCTTATTTAGTCACTGCCTTTATAGCGGCGAGTGCCAAGAGTGGCCACGGATCTCACGGATTGAAACGGATGAACACAGATAAGAACCTAGTCTCTGATCTGTGTTGATCAGCTCAGATCTGTGTCATCCGTGGTCCTTCTCTTCGCAGCCGGACGACCGTCGCGCGGCCGGCGGGGTCGGTCACGCGGAGGAAGCGCACGGCACCGTCGGGCCAGAAGGCCGCGAGCCTTGCGCCGCCGATGCGGCCCTTCTGGATGAGCCTCGCCCCGCTGCGCCCGAGCTTCGGTGAGGCATCGAGCGTGACCCACGCGCCCGTCGCGTCCGTGAGCTCGAGCGTCGTTCCGCCGGCGAACAGCTCGATCGCGCCGGCAGCGAGGTCGATCGTGAGCTTCTTCCCGAGCTTGAAGCGGGCGCCTGTCAGATCCGCCGAGCTCATCGGCACGTCGATCGTCGCGTCGCCCATCCGCACGCCGTAGTCCGGTCCGATCAGGTCCGGGTTCGGCCTGCCCTGTCCCGTCAGCACCCAGCCCTTCAGGTCGACGATCGCCCGGAACGCCCGACGATAAATCAGCCGGACGTCGACGCGAGCCGCGGCGTCCGCCTCCGGCAGTTCCACCACGTAACTCGACCAATCCGTCGCGCCCGCCGGAATCCGGTTGTCCGACTTCACCGCAGTCGCCTCAGTGAAGAACACGTTGTCGTTCGCACCGTCCGTCAGTACCTTCGTGAATCCGCGGCCCGGAAGCCCGGCATAATACCCGGCCTCCGGGTCGCCGGTGCCGGCCCACACCGGCACCGTCTCGGATGCATCGAGGTCGAACGGCAGCCCCACGCCATCCGGGCTCGTCGCATCGACGAGAAGAATCATGTTGCGCGTCGTCACGCCGCTCGGCACCTTGTGGCCCGTGCGGTCGTTCGTCACCGCTGCATGGATCTCGACGCGCGATCCGCTGCGTATCGCGATCACCCGCACCGTCGCCGCGTTCTTGACGTAGTCGTCGGTCGTTCCCTGGAACTCGTGCGCGTGCAGCTGCGACGGGTCGCGGGTGACGGCTCCAAACGACTCGGACGCCGTCGTTGCCCCGTTCGGGCCCATGTGGCACGACTGACAAGTGCGGAAGCCCGGCCCGGGTTCGGCGTATGGGCTCGCGGCCCACTCCGAATACGTCGCTTCGCTCTCGACCGAACCTTCCTCGAGATAGTCGCCGTCGAAATCGTGGTCGCTGTTGTCCTCGTGACACGCCGAGCAGAGCAAGCTCGACGCGTGCAGTTCAGAGCGGCTCGCGCGCATCTGGCCCGGAAACATCGGGGCGGCATCGGGCAGCGCGCCGAACGCCAGGTCGGGCGTGCCGCGCGACATCGTCATCGCGAGCACGCCGGGAAGATCCTCGTGGATGATACCCGATGTCTTGTGGCAGAGGTCGCAGCTGACGCCGAATTCGTAAGCCTCGCCCCAGACGGCGGCGAAATCAGTGTGGTCGCCGGGATTCGGAGCCGCGGCGA
Organism: uncultured Clostridia bacterium; assembly: GCA_964641945.1. Classification (GTDB taxonomy): domain Bacteria; phylum Acidobacteriota; class Blastocatellia; order UBA7656; family JADIYM01; genus JADIYM01. The sequence goes on along the minus strand of CAZXLQ010000188.1, from coordinate 2,275 downwards.
CCGGCGCGTGGCACTCGGCGCAGTCGCCGTGCAACTCCGGATGCGCTCCCTTGAACGTGTAGCCGTTGCCGCCCGTACCCGGGGTGCCGCTGCCGTCGTAGAGATCCTTCACCCAGGTGTTCTTCGCGGCATTGCGGTGCCCTGCGTCCTGCCACTCGTCGTAGTAGCGCTGGTGGCAGAGCCGGCAGTCCTCGGGAGACCGGAAGGCGTATTGCGGATCGTCGGTGATGGGCACCGCGTCGAGCCGGAACGTGATCCCGGAATCGCCCGCCAGGACCGAGAGGCCGCGGCTGAAGTAGCCGGGCTTCGTCGCCGCGACGACCACGACCTCGCCGGGCTCTCGCATTGCGACGAGCGTGAAGCTGCCGTCCGAATCCGACACCGTCGATTCGGTCAGGCTTGCCTGCACGTGGATGTCGGCGCCATCAACGGGCGCTCCAGTCAGGTTGTCGACCACGGTGCCGCGAATCGGGGCGCCGGCGGCGCGCTGCGAGGGTGGCAGCTCGAAAAAAACCACCCAGGCGAACGCGCCGGCAACGGCGCCGAGAACGATCCTCCGCAATGTCGATCTGGACTGACGGGTCACGAACGGCAGTTTCGCCGGATTGGCGCGCCGCGTCTGTGACACGCGTCACGGAGAGGCTCAGCACGTTGCGCGAAGCGCTTTGGAGTGCGGCGTGAAGCGCCGCTTTGGATTTTCTTCGAGAACACCGATTCCAGGGGGATCCAAAGCGGCGCTCCGCGCCGCACTCCAAGGCGCTTCGCGCAAGAGGTGAGGCGCGCGTGACATTCGTCACTGACCGCGCCGGACCCACGGCGTAGCTTGGAGTTCATGAGTCAACCCGCACCCCATCAGGACGAACCCGCGGCGCCGAGCTTCCTGTCGCTGCTCGACGTGCACGATCGACTCGACGAGCTCTTTCTCCGCCATCAGGAGGCCGTACTGCTCTTCGACGTCGAGCTTTCGCGCGCAACGCTCGACGACTACGAACGCGAGCTCGTCGAGCACATGCGCTTCGAGGAAGACGCGCTGTTTCCGATCTACGAGCGCGCGATGCCGATTGCCGGCGGTGGCATCGACCTCTTCCGCAACGAACACCAGAAGCTGCTCAGGTACGTCGCCGGAATCCGGAAGTCGTTCGAGACCCTCCGGCCGCGGGAGTCCGGCGGACCAACACGCATCATCGAACTGCTCGACTTCGAGGCGAAATTCAAGAACCTGCTGAAACATCACGACCTGCGGGAACGCAACATCCTCTATCCTGTTCTAGACCGCGTGGCCTCGCCCGCCGAGACGCGTGCGCTGCTCTCGCGACCTCCCGCCGAAGTCTGATTCGCCGGGGGACGCCCACGACGACATGGAGTTCGAGCTCACGACGACGCACGGCACAACCGTCTGGCGCGGCGAGGCGCCTTCGCTCGCTGCCGCCGTGGAGGAGGCTGCGCGCGCGGGCGCTTCACTCGATGATCTGGACCTGCACGGGGCGGACCTGCACGCGGCGAAGCTGTCTGGCGTGTCGCTTCGCGGAGCGGATCTCTCGTGCGCGGACCTCACCGAGGCGCATTTCGAGGAAGCGTGCCTCTCCGGCGCTCGACTCGACCACGCGTGCCTGTTCAAGACGAGGATGAAGCGCGTCTGGCTAGACGGCGCGTGCCTCGACGACGCAGACATGGCGAAGGTGCGGCTCATCGAAGCGGACCTGACCGGCGCGAGCCTCGCGCGAGCGAACCTGTCGGGCGCTGCGGTCATGTGGGCGGCGCTCTCCCGGACGCATTTCGAGGACGCCGTTCTCGACAGGGCGTGCCTGAAGGGCTCGGTACTCCGCCACGCCGTACTGCGCGGGGCGTCGCTGCACGCAACGAACCTCCTGACGGCGGATCTCTCGTTCGCCGACTTTACGGGTGCGGATCTGGTTGAAGTCGAGTGCGTTGGGGCGATCGTGACGGGCGCGATCTTCGACGAAGGCGTCGCCGCGACACTGGAGGGCACGGTAACGGAAGGCTGAAGCGCGACGCGTGTGGTCCCCGTTTTTTGAGCCGCGAGCGGTAGCGAGCGTCGCACGGACGGTCGATCGGTTCCGATCGCTTCTGTGCTTCCTCAACTACGAGTCTGCGGTTTCAGGCACTGTCCTTGGGACGAGCCCGGCGGGGCGTCCTGCCTGGCAGTGCACGATGCCGGTAGTCCCCGTTTTTTGAGCCGCGAGCGGTAGCGAGCGTCCCAAGGACGGTCGATCGGTTCCGATCGCTTCCGTGCGTACGCAACTACGAGTCTGCG
>CAZXLQ010000187.1:0-10521 GCA_964641945.1 uncultured Clostridia bacterium | reverse complement strand
GGCCGTGCATCTCCCGCCCCACGGTCGCACCGCACGCCCGATCCGCCTGCATCCGCAGCACGTCCGGCCACCTGTGCGAGACGCTCAGCGCTGAGCTCTTGGTTCTGGGTAAAGCGGTGTTCGACCTCACGGACCGTCAAATCAGAGGTTCCGACTCGAAACCCGGAATCGACAGCCATTCACCCAATCAGTCGGTGACGCCGATCGAATCCGCTACAGCGACAGCAACTTACGGAGATTGAGAATCTTTTCCCGCGCGAATCCTTTTTCGTTGCGCCTTTAAGCAACCTTTGTGTTATACAAGTGGGTCGCGCAGTGTGAAAAAGCTCCACAATGGCTGCCGGAGTCGGCGCGCCGAGGCGTGGAGCGTGCGGTTTGAAACCTTCGATTTGCTTGATTTTGTTGGATGAGATCCGTAAAGTGGCGTCTTATTTGTCTGATCGGAGTCCGGTGGTCAAGGGTGTAGCCCAGGTACCGGCATCCGAGGGAGCGGCCTCACTGCTTCCGATTTCGAGTCGGGGTTGAAGTACCACACACAGCTCGAAACTCCTCCGTTGCAAAAGGAAATGACTGACCTATGCGTGCACCAATGAAGTATGTCGAGAAGGGAGTAACGGTTCTTGCCCGTAACACCTTCGACGCCATTCAGTTTTTCAATCGATACAGACCGAATCCCGGCTTTACGCCGAAGTGGTCCGACAAGCCCCTTCTCAAGTCGTGGGAGAAGTCCAAGCCGACGCTTGGATGGCCCAGGACGACCGACTCGCTCTGCCCGAAGTGCGTGATCGAGGCACGTGAGCGAATCCTCAACGGCGAGCAGGACTACCGAACTCTCATGACCGAGAAGGTCGGCGAGATCAAGGCCACGATCGTCGAGCGGAACAACGAGATCTGGATGATCAAGGAGTGCCCGCAGCACGGCCGCTACGAAGACATGATGGCCGTCGACGCGAAGTTCCTCGAGCACATCGAAGCGATGTATCCGGGACGCGACATCGACGCCCACAACGATCGGGAGCTTCACAATCACGGCTCCAGCTCGATCAAGCACGGCCGCGGGTCGGTGCTGACGGTCGATCTCACGAATCGCTGCAACATGATGTGCGACCCGTGCTTCATGGATGCGAATCAGGTCGGCTTCGTGCACGAGTTGACGTTCGAGGAGGTCAAGGAAATCCTCGACAACGCCTGCGAGATCAAGCCTCGCCGGCAGATGTCGGTCCAGTTCTCCGGCGGTGAGCCGACGCTCTCGCCGTTCTTCATGGATGCTATCCGGTACGCTCGCCGCAAGGGATTCAACTCGACACAGGCTGCGACGAACGGCATCGAGTTCGCCAAGAGCAAGGATTTCTGCCGTGAGGCATACGAGGCGGGTCTCCGCTACGTGTACCTGCAGTTCGACGGCATTGGCAACGACGCCAACAGCCATCGCCAGGTTGGCAACCTCTTTGACGTGAAGCTGCGTGCGATCGACAACCTGCACGAGGCCGGCGTCGAGATCGTTCTCGTCGTCACCCTCGTCAACGGCATCACGAACGACCAGGTCGGACCGGTCATCCAGTTCGCGATGGACAATCCCAAGAAGATCTCGTTCATCTCGTTCCAGCCCGTTTCGTTCACGGGTCGCGACGAAGAGATCACCGACGATAGACGCCTGCGCCAGCGTTACACGCTTGCGCACATGGCGCACGACGTTAAGAACCAGGTCGGAATCACGGAGCCGACGCGGGACTGGTTCCCGATCTCGGTGATGAGCACGTTCGCGGACTTCGCGGACCTCGTGCACGGTCCGCAGGCCGAGTGGGGCCAGATGAGCTGCGGCTGCCACCCGAACTGTGGCGTCGGCACGGCGCTGATGATCAACAAGGAAACCAAGGAAATGGCCGCGGTTCCCGAGTTCATCAACGTCCCGGCCCTTCTCAAGGACATCACGAAGATCAACGACGCCGCACGCGCGAAGTGGATGTCGAACATCATGGTCGGCCTCGCGCTGCTCAAGAACTTCGATCCGTATGGCGCGCCCAAGAGCCTTCGGATCGTCGACCTGCTCAAGAAGTTCGACAAGTCGCTCGGCGCGACCGGTCGCAGCTACGGCGTTGGCAAGGAACGCCGGAAGGATCCGTGGAACTTCCTGTTCATCGCGGGAATGTGGTTCCAGGACCTCTTCAACTACGACTTCCGCCGCACCGAGATGTGCATCATCCCGTACGGCACGCAGGAAGGTGAGATCTCGTTCTGCGCCTACAACACCGGCGTCGGCTGGCGCAATATCATCGAGAACATGCACCAGAACGCTACGGTCGCGAAGTGGTTCAAGGAGAACGGACGCCACGAGGTCTTTGCCGCCGGCAAGGACGTGCCGCTCGCCGCAACCCCGCACAGTCTCGTCGTCGATCCAGTCGCAGCCGCGGCGGTTCGACAGGTTTCCGACGGTCCGCAGACGGCAGCCGAGGAACAGCGGATGATGCGGAAGCTTTTCAACGAAATGGTCCTTCAGAAGCAGGGCGCCATCAAGGAGCAGAAGCTCGTCGAGATCGGCGGTCTGAAAAAGGCCAAGAACAACGGCACCGCGGCGATCATGTAATCGCCTGGGTCAGCAGTCACGCAACGGTCACGCCGGCCGCTGGAGCACGCACTCCGGCGGCCGGCTTTTTGTGCGGCCACCGGACCCGGAACCCTTGTGCCGCACGCCCGATCCGCCTGCGTCCGCCACCACCGACGTGAGCGCTCAACACGGCCGGCCGCTCACTGCGTTCGCGGTTCCGGGTCGGCCTGCGGCCGACGGGGACCGCTCTCCCGTCCGCCACCGAGACCGCGCCGTCCAACCCTACTTCGGCTCGATGACGAACACCGGCGCCGCCGATCCTCCGCCTGCCGTGACGTTCAGAAGCTGCGACTGAGAGAGCCGTGTGCCTGCGCCAATGCCGGTCTGTCCGTTGAACCGATACGGATCGATGTCAGCCATGAATTCGACGAGCTCGCACTTCCCGTCCCGCACGAGGGGAAACTGCTCGGTCGGCAGCGGTACACGCCGCTGAATCACCGAAGGCCGGTCGGCCGCGTCCCGCAGCGCCGTCGCCCACGTGGCATCGTCGACCGTCCATCCGAGCACGACACCCGACCCGCCGTACTCAGTTGCCGGTTTGACGACGAGTTGTTCTCGTTCCCTCAAGGCGAAGTCGAGTGTGTCTATCGTTGCTCCATCCCAGTCGGTGCTCGTTGCGTCACGAACGACGCGCGTCCAGGGAAGCACGCGTTCCAGCGCAACCCGCTCGTCCGCGGGAAGCCACGGGCTCGTTGCCGGATCGCTCACGATCGCGAACAGCGCCTTGCTCGTCAGCGCAAACGCACCAAACCCGCTGGCAACGCACGCCAGATGCTGCTCGGCGGCCCGAACGAGCGGATGGTCGGGTGCGAGCTTCGCTGCCGCCTCGCTGGCCACGAGCCTGCGATAAACGAGATCGATGACGAAGTCACCGGCTCGCAGTCGCCCATTTTCGAGCGAGAGTTCCCCGGGATCGACGATGCGCGCCGGATACCCTCGCTCCTCGAACAACTCTCGACAGATCTCGAACTCGGTCTTCGTAGGCGCCCCTTTCCAGTCGACGATGGCGATCGACGGGCACGGTTCCTTCCCTCCCCACGACCGATATGCACCGAGGAGCGCATCGAGCGAATGATCCAGGACAGGCTCGGACGACAACCGGTACTCCGCCGCGAAGTGCTTCATCACCGGCAGCTCGAGGAAAATGTCGGCCAGCGTTCGACCGAAGGCGATCCCCCCGGGGCTTTCCGCGTTGTACTCGACGAGCCCGAAGTGGCCGTCCCTGGTCAGGAAACCGTCGAGCCGGGCAAGCGTCTCTACCGGCCGGAACCCGCATTCGATGCGCGCCAGAGCCGCCTCTCTGGGAGAGAGTCCGAGGACGGTTTCGTATTCGGAAGATGGAATTCGTTCGAGCGCTCGCTCGAGGACCGAGAGCGCGAGCCGGGCGGCGCCGTAGATGAGCTCCGCTTCGGACGGCGCCAGCAGATACGGTCGCAGCACCGTGCAGATCGGACGCTCGCCGAAAACGAGGTTCGTCCGGCGCATTGCATCGGCGAGCTGATCCCAAGACTCCGCCGCGACCTCGGGCGACAGCAACTCGTGGTACCGGGCAATGGCGTCGACGATCATCCGATTCGCGAACGTCGCGCTATGCGCGCGAAGCCCTAGCCCCCGAGAGCATTGCGTCCCAGCGATATGAAGGCTGCGTACGGGCGCCGCAGGCCCGCGAGATCACGAGGTCGGCCATTGCGTTCACGGTCCACGCGAAGTACGTCTCGCCGAGCGACGTGATATCGAAATCAGGAGCGGAGTTCATGAAGTCGATCGCGTACGGCACGCCGTCCCGTACGGCGAACTCGACCGTATTCATGTCGTAGCCGAGCGCTTCGTTGAGCATGCGCGCCTGCTCGAGGATGAGCCGTTCGAGATCGGCTTCGAGCCTCCAGTGCATCGCGCCGACATACCGCTCGAAATGCGACTTCCTCGGATCCCACGGGACGACGAGGATCTCGCGCTTACCGATGCATATACATCGCACATAGATCGACCACGATATGGCCTCCTGCAGGATCATGCAGTTCTGGCCGGATTCGTCGTAACGCGCGAGCAGCTCCTCGATCGAGTCGACGCGATTGACGTGACGCCAACCGCCTCCCCAGTGCGGCTTCAGGAAGGCGGGCATGCCCGTGTATTCGGCGATCCCATGCCAGTCAACCGGATAGACCATGTTGCCGAGCGAGTCGGCGACGATTCCTTCAGGGTAATCCTTGTTGGGCAGCGCGACTGTCTTTGGAACGGCGATTCCGAGCTCGCGAGCAAGACAGGTTCCGAAGAACTTGTCGTCGGCAATTCGCCAGAACGGATTGTTGATGATGTATGCGCCAGCCAGGGCGGCCCGCTTGAGGAACGTCTGGTAATACGTGACCTCGTGCGAGATGCGATCGACGATGACGTCGTACCGGGTCGGGTCTTCGATCGACGTGTGGCCGATTCGCACGTATTCACCGACGACACCCGCATCCCTCGTGTTGATCTCGGCAATCAGTGCGTCGGGAAAGGACCGTTCGGTGCCGACCAGGAGACCAACGCGTCGCTGAGTTGCATTCGAAGACATCGAGAGTGCTCCGGAATCGGCTGAGTGAAACTGGGCCGGATTCTAGCCATCGCTCGATGCGAGTGTAAAGCCCGCCGAATCCGAAGGCTCCCCGCAAGGCCACCGTGGATGCACCGAGTTGACACGCCGCGCCGGCGAACGGTATGAACCATTCGGTTTCTGTCCGGGTCGTGCCGATTTCATGGTGCCAAACCAAGCATTCAGCCTTCCCGCTCACCTTCGCCGCTGTCTCGTGGATCGAGAGACGGGGGTGCTCGTGCTCTTTCGGGACGGTACCGCAGCCGCCCGGATTTCGGTCGACAATGGTCGCATTGTTGGTCTCGAGTCCGCGGCCCGGCCGCGCGTGGACGGTGATTCGGCCGCAGAACACCTTCGATCGTCGCTCGTCGAACTGTTCGCGCTGCCGGACATGCCGGCGACAGTGGAACGCGGTTCGGTCGCCGTGACGAACGAGGCCGTAATGCCCATAGCTGACGTCCTGCTCGAGGGCATCAAGGCGTCGGAGGATTCGAGTCGAGTGGAGGCCTGGCTCGGAGGTCGCGACGACGTTCTCGAGCTCGTGTCGAATCCGTACTCGCAGTTTTCGGAGGCAATGCTCGGTCCGTCCGAAGGATATTTAATGTCGCGAATCGACCGGCCGATGTCGGTCAGCGCGATGATCGACGAAGTCGGCGTGGACCCGGATCTCGTCCTGCGCATCGCGTGTGCCATGCGATACGCGGGCGTTCTGACACCGACCGGAGCTTCGAAGACCTGGATCGGCGATCGCGGTCCGTTCGAGGTGACTGCATCGGGTGATGGTGAATCGGGACAGCCGGAAGGTGCGGACTCGGAGGAGTTGGCGCGCGCTTTCTACCTAGTCGAGGAGAAGCTCAGAAGCGTCCAGTCCGGCGCCGACCTTTACGCCATTCTCGAGGTGGAGCGGCGCGCAAGCATCGACCGGATCAAGGCGAATTACCGGGAGCTCGCAAAGACGTTCCATCCGGATCGTCACGCGCAGCTCGCCGCATTCGATGCGGATATCAAGTCGCGCCTCGAGATCATCTTTACGGCGATTACGCACGCGTACTCGACGCTCGGAAACGCGAAGGAGCGCGAAGCCTACGACACCAAGCTCCACAAAACCGATCAGGCATCGGCCGTAAGGTCGCCGACAGCGGCGCCGGTAATCCCGAAGCCAAAGCCGCCACCCCGCCCCAGCCCGGAGGCAGCACCACCCCCCGAACCGAAACCGGCAATCGCGAAGGGCCCCGTGAAGCCCCCAATGCCGATTCCCGTCGTCCCACCGCTGCCTAGAGCACCGAAGCCTCCACCAGCGAGCGCGAAGGCGGCCGAGGTCAAGCCGGCGGAAAACACTTCCCAACCGGTTGCCCGGAAGGAAACAACGGCAGAGGCGACTGCTGCAAAGCCCGTTGCGCCTCCAGGTCCGGCGGCGAAGCCGACGGTTCAACCGGATGCGCTCTACGATCACGGCGCGGCCTACGCCGAATCCGGCGATTGGGATCGCGCTGTGCAAGCCCTCAAGCGAGGAATCGAGGCAGCGCCCGAAGACGCCCGGATGCACGCCAAGCTTGGAGCGGCGCTTGCCTCGCTGCACGGACTGAACAAGCTTGCCGAAGCCTCGTTGCGAAAGGCACTCGAACTGGACTCGAATTCGGCGGAGCGGTTCGTCGAGGTCGCCGAGGTCTATCGCCAGTTCGATCGCCTCGACGACGCGCGGACCCTTTTCAAACGCGCGCTTCTCATTGATCCTCAGTGCATCGAGGCGCGAAGCGCGCTCGAAAAGCTGGGAGTGCCTACCACGTCTACCGAGCCGCAGGCCGGTTTTTTCAAACGCCTCTTCCGAAAGTCCTGACCGTATGCTTATCCTTCACCTCTTCGTGGCCTTCCTGATTGCCCTTCCCCTGTGGTACTTGGGGTCGTGGTTGCTGGCCCAGGCCATCTACCGAACAGAAACACGCAATCCAAAGTTTGCGGAGACTCGGGCCTGGACGGCGATTGAGGCCGTCTCCAATTTCATCGTCTTTCTCTTTTCGATCAGTCTCTGGCTGGGACTGACCTACGCGCTTCAGCGTCTCACGCCCTGAAGACCGGGCACGGGCCTCCCACTCCCGGTCGTTTGCACGCACAAGGAGTTCCGACCATGACCACGCGACTTGCCGTCGCTGCCGTATTGACCGCTGTCGTCGCCCTAATGACGGCCTGTACGACGGGTCCTGTCGCTGGGCCTTCAGGTAACCAGCCATCGAATGCGAATACGGCCGCCCCCGTTTTCGAACCCGGCTCTGCGCCTTTCATCGCGCTGAATCAACCGGACTATCGCGCGTCGGTCACCGTAACGACGGGTCCGCTCACGTACACGGGTGAGGTCGCCCGCAAGGGAGATCGCTGGAAGGTCGAGCTGCCGATTCCACCCCTCAAGAACTCCGTGCTTTACGTCCGGCCTGGCGAACCGACCATCCTCCTGATGCCCGAGACGAAGCGCTTCGTGGAGTTCCCGGCCGACCAGGCAGGAAGCGTCGTGAACCCGATGGCTCTGACGCTCGAGGGATTGACGAAGCCGGGCATCAAGTTCGAGCAGGTCGGGACGGAAACGATCGACGGCCATTCGTGCACGAAGTTCCGCGCGACTCGCGAGGGCGACGATGCAGAGATGATGGTCTTCGTGGCGAAGGACCTGAAGGACCTCATCGTGCGCATCGACGGCCGTGTCGAGAACAAGACGTTCAATGCGGTCTGGAAGAACCCGACGCTGGAAGTCTCGGATTCGGACGTGGCGCCGCCCGCCGATCTCGCGTCGACCTTCACGAAGATGGGCATCACGGAGTTCCAGTCGATTTTCGCAAGCGGCTCGGAAGAGCCGGCAGCGCCAGCCAGGCCCTAGACACACGCGCACGGGAGCGGAGCCGGGACGCCTGACCGATCGCATCGGCCAGGCGTTCTACGGCCTCGCGTTACAGAACCGCGAGCGGTAGCGAGCGGCCTGCGGACTGTGCCGGCCGAGACGGATCTCCCCTGAGGGCAGAAATCCCGGCTGCCGGCCTTGGTCAGGCGTAAGCTATTGATCCCGCACGGCGAACCGTCCGCAGGCCGCTCGCTACCGCTCGCGGTTCTGTTATTGCGATTCGGCTTCGGTATCGACGGGACAAAGCGCCCGGCAAAATCCAGCCAGGCGCGACGCGCGTCCTCGATTCGTCCGACCCTGACGAGACCGTCGATCTGGGCGATGAAGGCGTGGAGCACGTCGCGGCTTCCAGCCACGATCGGTTACTCCGTCAGGTATCGGCGAGAGCCCGGTGTACGAATCCGGTGTTCTCGAGAAGCGCGTCGATGTTCGACCTGAGCGCCGAGGGCGGAAACGGGCGAACCATCGTGCCGTGGAAGATCCCGGAAGCCGAGGCCCGGCGGGCATCCTCCGGAGAATCCGTGACGGCCACTACGACGACAGCCGAATGTGTAGAGTCGTTGTGGATCTGGTACCAGACCGCCGGTCCGTTCATGCCCTCGGTAGCCAGATCGATGATGAGGACGTGCGGTCGCAGACGCTCGACGAGTATTCCCGCTTCGAAACAGGACGACGCAACCGAAACGGAGTATCCCGACAGACTGCCAAGCTGCTTCTCGAGCGAACCTTCGGGTCCATGGCCGTCGCAGACAATGAGCACCTTGACCGGTCCGAATCGTTCGAGCGACCTGGCGAAGTGGCCATCGGACTTCCGCTTTGCAACGAAGTCGAGCAGGTCGGATCGGTTCAGTCGACGGTGGCCGCCGGGCGTGCGGAAGCCGCGGAGCAGGCCGGAGTCCATCCACCGCTCGATGCTCTTGTGCGAAACGCCGCACAGTCTTGCCGCCTGAAAAGTCGTGAGTATGTCGCCGTTCGTGAACTGGGGCATCGCACCCCTCCCCCTGGTAGGGTCTCAGGATCGAAGTCCTGCGCAAGCCGCGAGTGATACCGGTTGGGGAGGGCGGGTCACTCCGACTGCGGCGAATAATGTAGAGAGAGCGTTATCAAGTCAAGCGGCCGGCACGGCCTCCAGTGGAATCAACCTTTCGTCAGAAGCTCCGTCTGGAATCAAGGCAGCGCGGAGACTGCTTCAGCGAGTCGCCGTGTGCCTTCAGTCGTAGGAAAGTGCGTCGACCGGATCGAGCCGAGCCGCGCGAAGCGCCGGATACATCGCTCCGATGAGGCCGCTCGCAATGCCGAGCACGCCTGTCACCAATACCCACTTCGGGTCGAACTCGATCTGGAGGCTTGTCGCGTTTCGAATGGCGGAGGCAGCGCCAATGGCCGCCGCGAAGCCAACCGCAACACCGATCGAGCTGATGATGAGCGCTTCGCTTTCGATCACCGCTGCGATGAACGTCCGCGATGCACCGAGGCTCTTGAGTACTCCGATCTGTCTTGTCCGCTCGATGACGGTCGTGTACATCGTCAACAGGATGACGAGTGTCGAGATGAGCACCGAGACTCCGACGACTACGTTGAGAAACGTGTTGAGCGCTGGAATGCCTCGCGCGTAGAAGCTCGGCAGGTCGCGCGACAGTATGATCTGGTTCTCGGGCAGTCGATCGCCAAGGGCTCGAGCGACCTGGTCGACGTCGACACCATCGTGAAGCTTGACCATGAGGATCGAAGCGGATCCCCGGGCGTTGTAGAACTCCTGCATGTCGGCGAGCGGAATCTTGAGACGCGACATGCTCTCCGGAGAATACACGCCGACGATTGTCAGCTGTTTTCCACCGAAGTCGACCGTCTTGTTGATTTTCCCTTCGGGCGTTTTCGCAAAGACAGTGTCGACGACAACCTCGTCCTTGCCCTCGACCGGTGCGCGCCCTTCGAGAATCTTCGTGCCGCTGAGCGCCGCAAACTCGGCAAAGTCGACGCCGTCGATTGACTTCCAGCCGAATCCCGACTTGGACCGTTCGAGATGCTGACCCAGCGGCACTACCGCGGCGACGCCCTCGACGGCGCGCACCTCCGGCACCATCGAAAGATCGATGGCGAGCGTCGCCTGCAGCGGGCTCATTCCGGATCCGGCGGGCCGTACGAGGATCTCGGCTCCCGTGCTCGCTTCACGACGGGCGCGTTCCGAGAGCTGGCCGTTTGCGAGGCCCACAATGAGTGTGACGAGGACGACTCCGATTGCGACGCCGAGTATGGTGACGACACTGCGAGTCTTCCGATGAAAAAGCTGTCCAAATACGAATCCAAGCATAACGGTTGAGAATACACCGAGGGACGTCGAGACGCACAGCCGCGCGGAATCCGAAGAGCGTGGCATTTTGCGTCTTTGCGTCTTCCTTTGCGCCTTTGCGGGAAACCCATCGACGGCTTGAAGGGTTTCCCGCAAAGGCGCAAAGG
>CAZXLQ010000186.1:0-10530 GCA_964641945.1 uncultured Clostridia bacterium | reverse complement strand
GACCGTGTAGGATCGAGACTTCCAGACAAGGGGGCCCGCCACGAGGTGAGCGGCACAGAGAGATTAGAACTCAAACACGAGCCAAGCGGCCTCTCATTTCGAGTTCCGAAAACTGCGACGAGCCAGCCCGGCGGAAAGCTCATCAAGCAAGTCATCCGCCGAAACCGGAATGTGGCGCTCCGAATCCTGACATCGGACGGCCGACGATCGATGCCGGTGATATTCCGGCGGTAGGGCGAAGGTGGGCGGGATGCCAGTGCTTCGTCAGAGAGGGTCCGGCCGCTCTGCGCCTTTGCGAGACCTTGGCGCCTTTGCGAGAAAAGCGCCATCGCGAGACGGTTTTCTCGCAAAGGCGCGAAAGTCTCGCAGAGGCGCAAAGGAATGGAGTCAGGGTTGGGCAGCGGTGGCTCTCGCCTTCGGCCAGATGAGCTTGCCGGACTTGTTTATGTAGCCGGTAGCCCTTGGCCCGCCGGGGCTCGCCGGCGCGAGCGCCACCCGCGCAAGGCCCCGGTCGAAGCTCTGGGCCGCCTCTATCCCGGGACCTAGCTCGATCGCGAGCTTGCCGGTCTTGTCCAGGAAGCCCTTCCGGCCGTCCGCGTATTCCACGTATGCCAATTCCTCGCTGAATGACTCCACGCGCACCACCGTGGCGCGAGATCCTCCGGACGTCCCATCTTTGGACCCCGTCACCTCGAACACCGTCTTCCCCGTCCGATCGATGAAACTCAGCTTCCCGACTTGCGGTTCGCGGCCCGAGCGGTTCCGCGACGGCACGTACATCGATCCTTCAGCGACGAGCCCGAGCCCGCAGGAAAACGGCTCCGTCGAGGAGTACCTCGGCGGGATCACCATCTTCCCCGACGCGTCGATGTAGCCCGATCCGACGATCGGCACGTTGAGGGCTTCAAGGGTGTCGTTCCAGACCGTCACCGCAGCGAGCCCTTCGGAAAATGCATTCGCACGTGCGTAGACCTGCGGGATCGCCATCTTCCCGCGTTTGTCGATGAAGCCCCAGCGGTATTCCTTCTCAACCGGCGCCAGACCTTCACTGAAATGCTCCGCCCAGCCGAATGACGCCGCTGGAATCGTGCGTCCCTGCGTGTCGACGAAGACCGAAGCCTTGTTGCTCAGTACGAACGCCGCGCCCTCGTGGAAGTCGAACGTCGCCCAGTAGCGAGCCGGGATCACCATCCGGCCCGTCCGGTCGATGAAGCCCCACCGCTCGCGGTCCGTGTCGCCTTTCTCGGGCAACTGCACTCGCGCGTACCCCTCGCGAAAGCCCTCGGCGTAGGCGTACGCCGGTGGCACCACGACGCGGCCGGTCCAGTCCATGAAGCCGGCTCGCTGACCGTCCGAGAAGCAGAAGATACCCTCCGAATATCCCCAGGCCCACGCGGCCTTCGGCTCGAGGACCACGCGACCCTCCACGTCGATCAGCACCGGACGATTGTCGATGTCCGCGAGGAAATACTCCGCGGGCGGCGGGGCAGCGAGGACTAGCATCAGGATCACGGAAAGCATGAGAGTAGACAGGATTACAGGATTTTCAGGATTCACAGAAGAGATTCAATAATCAACCCGAAAGAATCCTGTTAATCCTGAAAATCCTGTAATCCTGTCAACTCTCCTCTTATGCTGCCGCGAATGGAACGGCTCGAGATACTCCGTTGCGAGGGCTGCGGCGCACCGGTGCCGCTCGGCTCGGGGAAGGACGTTCACTGCCCGTATTGCGGTGTCGAGTTTCCCGTACCCGAGGCCTACGCGCGCATGCGGCAGGCCGAGGTCCAGCGCGATGCAGGCCGCGTCGAGGCCCACGCGCTCTATGCGACTCTCGGCAATCCTCCGGGATTTCTGGCGCAGGCGTGGGGCTCGGTGTCGTCGGGATGCATCTGGCTCGTGCTGTGGCCGCTCGCGTTCGTTGTCGACGCACTGCTGATCGCGAAGGGACTCGAGATCGTCAGCCGCAGCATCGGGGCAACTCTGTTCGACGTCTGGTCGAACACACAGATCTACACGGGCGTCGGCGTGGCGATGTACGTCACGCTCGGAGTGCCGACCGTCCTCGGCATCTACGGCCGTCGCCGTACGAAGGGAAAGCAGCACCTGCAGGCCGCGCTCACCGCGCTGCCGCCCGACCGCGAAGGAGGGCCGGCGCGCTGCCGATCGTGCGCGGCCCCGCTCGAAATGCCCGATGGTGCGACGGGACTTGCGTGCCTCTACTGCGGCGCCGACAACCTGCTCCGGATGCCGGAGGCGTGGGTCGCGAAGCTGCGGTCATCCGCCTCGAAGCTCGTGTCGACGATCGAGGACGTTGCGAAGAAGGACCGCGAGATGCGGGCGAGGGAGCGGCGTAGCCTGGCCTGGCAGCTCGGCTGGCTCGCGATATTCATACCGGTGCTTGCGGGCTTCGGCTTCGTGCTCGACCGCGATACGTCGACCTTTCCGCCGCAATGGAGCAAGGCCGTCGCCGGTGAGCGGACGATGATCCCGGCAATCCGGAAGGACACGGCGAAGTGGGATACCTACTTCGCGCCGGACTGGCCTGCGGACCTCGGGCTCGGGTACTTCGCGTTCGACAGGTCCGAGCGAAAGACTACTGCCAAGGGCACCGTGTATTTCATGCGCAGCTATCTCGTTGCGCTGAGATCAGGCGAGACACTGACGTTCGAATCGGGCGACTTTCCGGACGGCGCACGCGCACTGGGCTTCACGTTCCGGACGCAGGCGAGCGCGGTCTTTGGCGACTCGTGGCAACAGGAAGGCGAGGACGTGTACCTCTACCCGCGCTCGACGGCCTCGTACGTCGCGCAGCGCAGTGCGTGGTACCGGGTCGACGTAATGCTCGTCGACGACATCGCGCCTGACCGCCAGTTCCGTGTGGGGTGGAGAGTGGAGAGTTGATGGGGAATTGACAGGATCTTCCGAGAATTCACAGGATAACCATCTGTCAGATCAGACGATTTCCGCTCAAAATAAGCTGATTCCTGTGAATCCCTGTAAAATCCTGTTAATTCCCCATCAACTCTCCAGATACTTCCTCAGGCCATCCTCGAGGCGGGTGAAGTCGCGGCCGAAGATGCGGCGGGCGGGCTCGGTGTCGACGTGGGCTTCCTGGAGGATGAAATCGATCGCCTCGGGTGACAGAGGAGGCGTCGGCAGGATCGCCATCGGCCAGACCGCGAGCTTCATCAGGCCTCTTGGCTGATGGATCACCATCCGGTGCGTGCCCATCACTTTCTGGAGTGTGGCGATGATCTCGTCCATCGTGAGTTCCTCGGGCCCGCCGAGCTCGATCGTCTGGTTCTTGGCGGCTTCACTGAAAACCGATTCCGCAGCGGCCTCGGCCACGTCCCAGATCGCGATCGGTTGCACCTTGTTGGTGCCGTCGCCGATGACGGGCACGATCGGCAGGTACCGGATGAACGTCACGAAGCGGTTGAGGCTTCGGTCGTCCGGTCCGTAGACCCAGGACGGACGCAGGATCACCCAGTCGGCGCCCGACTCGCGCACCGCGCGCTCCGCGATCACCTTCGCCTGGAACCACGGTTCTCTCCGATCTGGCGAAGTACCGGCGCCGCTCAGGTAGACGATCCGGCGGACGCCGTTCTTGCGGCACGCCGCGACGAGCCGCTCCGTTCCGTGCGCATCCACCTCGAGGTAGGTGTGGCCCTTCCGCTCGTCCTCGACGGGGTGATTCGGAAACTGGACGCAGTGGACGACGACGTCGACACCCTCCGTCGCGTGCTCGAGCATCACCGCATCGCGCACATTGCCGGCGACGAACGACACTCGGGGATCGGAGTGCTTCTTCCCTTTCGGGTCGCGCGTCATGCAAAGGACACGGGCGTCCGGCCCGAGCTCCGGCCGAAGAAGCAGTGCGTCGCGGATGTGTCCGCCGATGAAACCCGTGCCGCCCGTGATGAGGATTTTCATGGTTCAGAGAAGCTGATGATTCTCAGGCTGGATGACGATTTCTCCGCAAATGCCCGGAGTCGCCTGCGACGCCGCGAAAAGCACCGCCTTCGCCGCTGCCGCCGCATCCAGCATCTTCTCGCGCTGGACCTTGAGCGTGATCGACTCGCTGTCCCAGAACGTCGTGTTCACGCCGCCGAGGAACATCAACGAGAATCGCACGTTCGCACGCTTGAGGTCGATGGCCATCGACTTCACGAGTCCAACGAGGCCGTATTTGGTCGCAGCATAGGCCGAAGCCATCGCCATCGGCGCGCGTCCGAGCACGCCGGGAATCGTTACTATCGAACCGCCGCCGTGCTCTGACATTGCGCGCGCCGTGCGCTGGAGCACGAGGAAAGCACCCTTCAGGTTCAGCTCGACGAGCGCGTCGAACTCGGCCTCGGTGACGTCGAGAGCGGACTTGAGCATTCCGGCGCCGGCTGCGTGAACGAGCAGGTCGACGCGGCCGTGGCGCTCGACGGCTCCGCGGACGAGCTCGTCGACCTCGGCGGACCTCGTGACGTTGGTCGGAACGGCCTCGGCGCGCGGGCCAAGCCTCGAGGCGAGGTCGTCGAGTGAGTCGGCGTCGCGCGACGCGAGGACGACCGTCGCGCCCTCCGCGACAAGTGCCTCAGCCGTCGCGCGGCCGATTCCGCGGCTGGCGCCGGTGACGACTGCAATTTTTCCAGCGAACGATTCGGTCACGGCAATTCCCTCGAGGTTTCAGGCGGTTTCGAGCAGTTGGCGGGTTTTCGCGTGGCGGAACGCGAGCATTGCCCGCAAGTCGCGCGCGATCGCGAGCCGGTCGGCGATCCAGCCGATCGGTCCGTACGGCGGCGTGTAATCGATGGTGTCGGTGATGCGCGTGCCGCCCTGGGCGTCCTCGAACAGGTGGCGATGGCGGAAGAACGCGAAGGGGCCGCGTCCCTGCTCGTCGACGAAGGAGCGTCCGGGGTCGTACTCGGTGAACTTCGCGTCCCAGGTGAAGGCGATCGGACCCCGGCGTATGCGGAGAGAAACGACGTCGCCGATGCGGGGGCGCGCGGGCTTCGTGAGCAGGGTTACGTGAATGCCCGGCGGCGTCAGCTTCGGGAGGTTGACAGGGTCGTCGTAGAAGGCCCACACCCGGTCGCGGGAGGCGTCGATGACCGACGAGAGCTCTATTCTGCGCGGCACGATATGATCATACATAAATCGGTCAAATCGTGCATTGGTATATTTACAGCCTTTGCGTCTTTGCGAGACCTTGGCGTCTTTGCGAGAAACTAGACTTGCGAGCAGGTTTCTCGCAAAGACGCCAAGGTCTCGCAAAGACGCAAAGGTCTCGCAAAGACGCAAAGCTCAAGAACCTGTTGGCCGTATGGCACCTACGCCTCCGCCAAGTGCCGGTGCAGGTACTTCGTGATCAGGTAACCGAGCTGGAACTTGAACGGGAACTTCCCACTCGTGTAATGCCCGCAGCGCAGGATCGCCCGATCCACCGGAATGTCGTGGTGGCGGAACTCGGCAAATGCCCGCTCCGACAGATGCGGCAGGAACGTCAGGTCGTATCGCGCCGTGATCATCAACCGCGGCCGGTGCGGCTCCTCGTGCTTGAGCCGGTGAATGAAAGCATTCGGGCTGATGGGCATCCACGCGCGCCTGAGCGTGTCGAGGTCGATGCTCTGCTCGATGCCGGCTCGCACGTGACGGGTCGAAATCCCGGTCCATGTGACGTCCGCAAAAAAGCTCGACACGTGGTTGAACACGCCGACACGCAGCCGCGGTTCGTGCACGTAGGCCAGGAACGCGATGCACGAACCGATCGATGTTCCGGTGATGCCGATCTGCGTGTAGCCGCGCCGCTCGAGCCAGTCGACACACCTACGTACGTCCATCACCGCCTGCCTGCAGGCGTGGAGCGTCCTCCCTACATTCCCGCTCACCATGTAGTCTGCGCGCTCGAGTTCCTCCGGCATCCGCACGTCGTGGTAAGGCAGCGATAGCCTCAGCGCCGAAATCCCGAACCGCGCGAAGATCCGTCCGAGTGCGACGTGGCTCTCCGAGTCCGCATTCCACTGCGGGAGGACGATGACGGCCTTCTTCGACGGCTTTCGCGACGGAATGTAGCGCGCGGTCACCGTGTTGTTGACGTCCCACCGCGACGCGAGGGCGCTCTCGAAGCGCACGCGCTCGCCGTCGAACTCCACGTGATCGAGGGCAGGAGTGGCGTAATACGCGTCGCTGTCGTCGAGGGCTCGCGTGACGAACCGGTCGACGAGCGAGGCATCGTCTTCGTCCGGCAATGGCTCGATGTCGAGGAACTCGGTGCCCCAGTCGAACGGACGGATCACGCGGTTCGTGTCGATCGACGAGAGAAAGCGTTCGCGGCGATGGATGTACTTTCCGAGCATGACTTTCGAGATTGTACGGGAATGGCGCAAATGAGAAGAAGGGCCGAGGTGGAAACGATTCCGACGAATGTGGACGGACATGCATTCGAGCTCGATTCCGTGCGCCTTGGCCCGGTCCGCTCCAATCCGTCTCCCTTATTCTTTGATTCGGCGGCCTCCATGAGCGTACTCTCTCACTGCCCCAGCCCCTCGATCCTGGCCCCCAAGACCGGGACGCACCATGAAAAGAACGTACCCTGTAGTCCTCGCGGCGTTGCTCGTCGCATCGCTGGTCACGCCGCTGCCGACCGTCCGTGCCGACAATCCGGCGATTGCGATCGCCGTCGACGTGTCCGCGAACCGGCGTCCCATCAACCCGCTCATCTACGGCCTCGCATACGCCGACGCTGCAACGCTTGCCGACCTGCGCTGCCCGTCGAACCGTCGAGGCGGCAACAACACGACGCGCTACAACTGGCAGCAGAACGCCGACAACCGCGCGAACGACTGGTACTACCAGAGCATCGCGTACTCGAGCTCGACCGCGGGCGCCGACGCCGACTCGTTCGTCGACACCAACCAGGCGGCGAATGCCGAGTCGATGATCACGATCCCGACCGTCGGCTGGGTCGCGAAGCTCGGGCCGAACCGCACGAAGCTCTCGAGCTTCTCGATCATCAAATACGGCGCCCAGACCGGCAACGACTGGCAGTGGTTCCCCGACGCCGGCAACGGCATCCGAGCGAGCAACAACCAGCCAATCACCGGCAACGACCCGAACGACGCGAGTGTACCGGCTGACGTCAACTTCCAGCGCGGATGGGTCCAGCATCTCGTAGCGCAACACGGAACGGCCTCGAGCGGTGGCGTCCGGTACTACCTGCTCGACAACGAACCGAGCATCTGGTTCTCGACCCATCGCGACGTCAAGCCGACGGGCCCGACGATGGACGAGATCCGCGACAAGACGATCGAATACGGGACGATGATCAAGGACACGGATCCCGGCGCGCTCGTCGTCGGTCCGGAGGAGTGGGGCTGGAGCGGCTATCTCTTCAGCGGCTACGACCAGCAGTGGGGCGCGCAGCACGGTTGGTCGAACCTGCCGGACCGCGCGGCGCACGGCGGATGGGACTACCTGCCGTGGTTGCTCAACCAGCTCAAGCTCAACAACCAGAGCACCGGCCGGCGAATTCTCGACGTGTTCACGGTGCACTATTATCCTCAGGGCGGCGAGTTCTCGGACGACACGTCGGCGTCGATGCAGGCGCGGCGCAACCGCTCGACCCGCAGCCTCTGGGATCCGAACTACGTCGACGAGACGTGGATCGCCGACACGGTCAGGCTCGTCCCGCGGATCAAGGGCTGGGTCGACACCTACTACCCGGGCACGAAAACCGGCATCACGGAGTACAACTGGGGCGCCGAGGGTCACATCAACGGCGCGACGGCGCAGGCCGATGTCTTCGGCATCTTCGGCCGCGAGGGGCTGGACATGGCGAGCCGGTGGACGACGCCTGCAGCGTCGACGCCGACCTACAAGGCCATCAAGATGTACACGAATTACGACGGAGCCGGAGGGCGCTTCGGCGACACGAGCGTGTCGGCGACGGTGCCGAATCCCGACAACCTGTCGGCGTTCGCGGCCGAGCGGTCGAGCGACGGCGCTTTGACGGTGATGGTCGTCAACAAGCAATCGACGGGCGTGCAGCCGGTGAACATCTCGCTTGCCGGATTTGCCGGGACTGGCGTCGCCGCGGTCTGGCAGCTCACGTCGGCGAACTCGATCGTGCATCCGGCCGACGTCGGTTACGTCGGGACGACGCTCTCGACGACGGTGCCGCCGCAGAGCATCACGCTATTCGTGCTTGCGCCCGCGGCCGCCAAGGATACGGTCGGGATCTACGTGCCAGCGTCGGGGGCGTGGTTCCTGCGCAACGGCAACTCGCCGGGACCGGCGGATACTCTCTTCACATACGGAGCAGGCGGAGCGGGACTCGTTCCGGTCACCGGCGACTGGAACGGTGATGGCGTGTCGTCGCCTGGTCTCTACCAGCCTTCGACCGGCGCCTTCTTCCTCAAGAACGTGAACGGACCGGGCTCGGCGGACGCTCTGTTCAGCTACGGACCGTCCGGACTCGGCTGGGTGCCGCTCGCGGGCGACTGGGACGGAAACGGCACGGACACGGTGGGACTCTACGATCCGGCGAGCGGGGCGTTTTTCCTGAAGAACACGAACGCACCGGGCGGTGCGGACCTCGTGTTCAGCTTCGGGCCTGGCGCAGCCGGGTGGCGGCCGATCACGGGCGACTGGGACGAGAACGGGTCGGACTCCATCGGGCTCTACAGCCCGTCTACAGCGGCGTTTTTCCTGAAGAACACGAACAGCCCGGGCGGGGCCGACGTCGTGTTCACGTACGGGCCGTCGAGTGCGACGCCGTTGGCGGGCGACTGGAACGGCGATGGCCGCGACACCATCGGGATCTACGTCGCCGCGTCGGGAGCGTGGTTCCTGCGCAATACGAACAGTCCCGGGGGAGCCGACCTGGTGTTCTCGTACGGGCCGCCGAACGTCACGCCGATCGTGGGGAACTGGGACGGAAACTGAGCTCTGTGGCTCTGTGCCTCCGCGTCTCTGTGTGCGTAGCTCTTCAGACGCTTCGCACACAGAGACACTGAGACACAGAGCCACGGAGTACTCAGGACGAGGGGTCGCCCTCCAGCTCGAACGTACCCAGCGGCACGGCGACGCCGTTGAAGACGACGTCGACCGCGTGCGTGCCAGGGTAGTGTTTCCGCGTGGTCATTTCGGCGAGAGACACGGACTTGGCGATCGACACGCTCTCACGTGGGCCAAGTTCGAGCGCTTTCAGCTTGAAGACCTTCGGCGTGGTCTTTCCGTTGGCCTTGACGAAGTGAATGCGAAAGTCCACCAGGACGCGCTGCTGCCGCGAGCCCGTATTCGTGACGTCGAAGGCAATCTGGACGCGGCCGCCGATCCGGGCCTTCGCGGGAGTGATGCGTGAGTTGTCGAGAGAAACCCGCGGCGCCGCGCCGAAACCCATCACTTCAAGGGCCCCGGGCTCGGCGCGCTTCACTGCCGATCGCAGCGCGTGATGCACGAGCCAGCGTCGCTCGTCGGAAGCCTCGACCAGCCACTCCCGGGCCGTCTCGACGAGCAGCGCGGGATGGTCCTTGCCGATATCGTTGAGGTTGTTCGCCACCGAGCGCCTCACGTAGAGGTCGGGATCGTCCTTCAGCAACTCCAGCAGCGCCAGCACGGGCCGAGGGTCTTTCTGGAACTCCCGCAATCGAGGCGCCCACGGCAATCGCGGCCGCGTTCCTTCCGAAACCAGGCGGCGGACGTGCGGACTCGGGTCGCTCGTCCAGGCCTCGAGGCGAGACAGCGTAGGCTTGGTGTGGCGCTCGAGGAACGGCCGAATGCTGAACTCGGCCGAGAACCGCCGGGTCAGCTCGTACTGGGCCCGCATCGACTCCTCGAAATGCTCGAGGCCGAATTCCGCGACGAAGCAGACGTGCGGGAGGTACAGGAACGGCGCCATCCCGTGACCTTCGGTCGTCTCGAGCGGAGGACCGATCGACGCGATCAGGATGTCGATCGCCTCCGGATATTCGGCCGGCAGGTATTCGCGAAGTGTATTCGAGATCTTGCGGCCGCGCGGGACGAGCTCGAGCTCGTCGTACCCGTTGAGGCAGGCGCCGACGAAGGCCTCCTGATCGAATCCGGGAAAGACGGCGGAGATCATCTCGGCGATGCGCGTCGGGATCCCGGCGCCGAAGTGATTCTTGAGCGGTTCACCCACGGTGGTGCCGGGTTTTATCACCTGCGTGGCGGCGGGGTAAAACCAGGGTACGTTTATCGAGAGTGGACTCCGCGCCTCCGTGAACTTCGTGAACTGCGCGGAGCGGTCCATTCCGCGACCGCGGAGCGTTAATTCCGCGACATCGGAGCGTGAGTCCGGGACCGCCCAGCGTTAATTCCGCGACATCGGAGCGTGAGTCCGCGACCGTGGGGCGTCGCTTCCGCGACCGTGGGGCTCCGCGACCGCGGAAGGTAAATTCCGCGACATCGGAGGGTGATTCCGCGACCGAGGGGCGTCGCTTTTGCGACCGTGGGGCTCCGCGACCGCGGAAGGTAAATTCCGCGACATCGGAGGGTGATTCCGCGACCGAGGGGCGTCGC
>CAZXLQ010000185.1:0-10662 GCA_964641945.1 uncultured Clostridia bacterium | reverse complement strand
CTCTCCGTTCGCGGCCGGCGGCGGGAGGGGCCGGGGCACCCTAACCGAACGGAGGACGCTATGGACTGGAACACGAAGCGCCGGCAGGACGAACTAAACGCGTGGCAGAAGGCGAGCCTTAACCAGATCCTCGGAGCGACGCGGCCGATTGGGCTCTCCGGCGGGTTTTGGCGCGCGATCGAGACCGTCATGTTCTGGATCGGGCTATGGGGAATCGCCCTCGTCCTGATCTGGGTGCTCGCCGCCTTCCTCGGGTGCTACTGGGAGATGGCGGAGAGCGGGTTCGCGTTCGGGCGAAACTTCCTGCGCTGGCTCTTGGAGTTGCCGCGATGACGTCCGTTCGAACGCCGTCGAATCAGATCAACGCCATCCGCCGGCTACCGCCCGGGCCGCCGCTTCTTCAGGAGGTCGAGTCGCTGGATCTCGCGCGCGTGATCTTCTGGGAAGCACTCAAGATGCTGGCGGTCGGCGCGCTGCTCGTCGTGGCCTACGCGGTAGCGGCGGCATGACCTGCGCCATCACAGTCCTGACGCTGCTGCTCGTTGCGGCGGTGGCGTTCAGGCAATGGAGGTGACGCTATGACCCTCACCCCAGACCAAGCCATCGCTGCGCTGGAGCGGGCAGCGGACAAGGAGCAGCCATGATCGTCTGGCATTTCTTCCGCGGAGACGGCAGGACCGGCGAGGGCCGCATCAAGGTTAAGGTCGGGGAGACGATGCGCGTGTCCGGCGAAATCATCCCCTGCTCCAATGGCCTGCACGGCTCAGTGCGCGCCATCGACGCCTTGCGCTACGCACCGGGAGCGATGATCCAGCGAGCGAAGTTGGGCGGAACTATCGTGGCCCACGGCGACCCGGTAGACAAACACGCCGCTTCCGAACGGACCTGCCTTGCGATGGCCGATGCAACGGAGACGCTGCGCTATTTCGCTCGCTGGTGCGCGCTGTCCGTCATCGACAAATGGGACGCCCCGCAAGTCGTTCGTGATTACCTGATGACGGGCGACGAGAAATTGCGGGATGCGGCGAGGGCTGCGGCGGGGGCTGCGGCGGGGGATGCGGCGGGGGCTGCGGCGTGGGCTGCGGCGGGGGCTGCGGCGGGGGCTGCGGCGGGGGCTGCCCAAAACACAGAGCTTGAACGCCTGCTCAATGAACTACTGGAGGTCGCATGACTACCGCAGCAGAGGCGCTAGAGGAAGTGCTGTCGTGCAGCCGTTGTGGTGGTTAACGAAGGACGGTGATCTTGACTGTCTCGCCCTCTATGAGCGCCACTATTCTGCCTACCATTACGCCGATGGGCGGCAGCGCAAGTTGTTCGTCGGTCCCGGAGAAAAGGTTGTTCTGCGAACCGAGCGAGCCGACGCCTTGTTCGTCTGGCGCAACTTCATCGACGACAGCGGGCAGGACGGAATCAACTGCGCCGTGTTCCGCAATGAAAGCTCACACCGCTCATCGGACCTCATACGCCAAGCGGATGCAATTGCTGATTGCCTCTGGCCTGATCGCAGGCATTACACCTTCGTCCGTGCGGAAGCGGTCCGCTCAACAAACCCTGGATTTTGCTTTCAACAAGCTGGATGGCGAAAATGCGGAATGACGAAAAGCGGACTGGTGATCCTAGAGCGGCTATAGAGCCGCAGGAACCGACAATCACAGTGTCTGGGCCAGTTGCTTGCGGCAAGTCATACGTCATGGAACTGATCTACAAGGCGCTGCGTGACGCTGGCTTGCATCCGTACAGCGACGAACTGGCGCACGAGCGGAGGATGGTTGATGAGCAACCTCTGCCGCCCGCGAAGGTCTGGAAACTGCGCGAGTCTATCGCCGCCCCGCAGCCAGACGAGGCGGTTGCGTTGCTGCGACGCTTGGTCGCCGCCGTCCCGGAACCAGAACTTGTGTATAGCTTGGACGAGCCGCCGGCACACCGAACGATGGAAGAGCATGAACTTGGATACGCGCTACACCTCGCGCGCGCCTTCCTAAAGGACCGCACATGAGCCGCTGGTGGGGCATCAGACACGCGCGCTGGCTCTGGCACGCTTGGCATTTGAGCCGGTGGGCCGCGATGTGGGAGCGTCACGGCTACTTCGTCAACGAGCGTGACGTGCAGCACTTGGAGCGCATTTGGAGGGGCGAAGCATGATTATCACGTTTACCAGAACGCTCGGCGACGATTACAACGAGCGTTCTGCGCCGCAGACCTGGTGGCCGATCCGCCAAGGCGGTCGCAAGAGCGCCATGATCGTCTGCCCGAAGTGCGGCTGCGAGGCACCACTCGACCACGAGATCGCGGCCGACGGGACGATCACGCCGAGCTTGGTGTGCCCCTACGAGCCGTGCGACTTCCACGATTGGGGTCGGCTGGAAGGATGGGAGCCATGAAGATCGGCATCGCAATCGACGACTGGAAGCTGCAGATCTTCGAGCGGCACCTCAAGCAGTCGGGGTACGCGTTCGTCAACGCAGGCGCCTTCACTCCCGGCGCGCTGATTCTCTCCGTGGAGACGGCAAACGCCGCTGCTCTCGCAGAGGTTGTAAAGGCAGCGAACGCGGAAGCCGCGAGAACAGGAGAGACGAAATGAGCGACAAGCCACACGGCCCTGTCGGCGAGCGGTTCATGCGCCACCACTACGGGCCTTCAGGATACGTCAAGAACGGTGAGGGGCCGGAAGAACTTGGCCCACAACCAGCGCCGGGCTTTCACTTCGATGATCGCGGCGTGCTCGTTCCCGACGCCGCCCCTCCCCAGCCCGAAGCTGGCCTCGCCGCACTCCGGGCAGAGTATGAAACTGCCGTTACGACCGGCATGGCCTACGCAGCCGAGGCGGCCGCACTCCGGGTAGAACGGGATAGGCTGCGGGAGGCGTTGAGCGAAATCAAAGCGACCTGGGAAGCGCACGACAGTGGGGCGGGAATGAAGATCGCAGGGACTGCCTACGCGATGCGGGACATCGCTCGCCGAGCACTGGGCGAGGAGGGGTGATGAGAACCGTTAGCCTCGGAACGATGGTGAAGCAGATCTGCACGCTCGCCGGGACTAAGGACGTGAGCGAGTGGGAGGACCGCTTCGTACAAAGCATCGACGAGCAGACGAACTGCGGCGAGCGCACGAGCGGGCTCTCGACAAAGCAGGTCGAAGTCGTCGAACGCTTATGGCGGAAGCACTTCGCGTGACGGAGATTAGCTAGGCGCGCCCGTCGTCCGCCGCGATCTGGAGTCCGGTCGGCAGATCGACCAGCGTGTCCGGCGCGCCCTCCGGCGGCTCCGGGATCCCGAGCGAGCGGCCGTCGTAGCGTAGCGTCATCGTATCCGGGTCGAACGTGAACGCGTCGGCGCCGGAAGCCGCGAACCCGGCAGCCACGAGCGCCGCCTCGATCCTTGTTCGGTCGAAGGCTGACGCGATACTGAACGTCATCTGGTCGCCGTCGGCGTCGGTCGCGAAGTCCGTGAGCCGGAACGCCATCGGGACTCCCTGCTCGACCCCGAGCACCGCACTCCCCCATTGCGGGGCGCGGTTCTCTGGTGGCGGAGGCGGCGGGGGCGTGACTATCGGCGGAGGTTCCGAGGCCTGCCCGTCGCCGACCCTGGTGCCCGGCTCGATGATCCGGTGCCAGCCGCCGGAATCCCAGAACCAGACCACGCGCTCGACGTACTTGATCGCGTGCGCCTGCCAGAGAGGGCCGCCGCCGTTGCGCTCGACGAGCTTGTTGCCGTTGCCGATGTCCCGGAGCTTCCAGACGTTGCCGAACGAGTCGACGATCGACTCCGACGGCGGGACCCGCGTAAGGTCCGCCGACTCTGCGCCGACGGTAGAGACAGACAGCGTGACGGCAACGCGCCCCACTACTACCCTCTCCCGTCGTCGAGCCAGACGGTGATCGCGGCCCCTTTTAGCGGAACAAGCGCAGTGAGAACGCCTTCCGGGGAAACCGATACCTGCTCGGCGTTGGTCGGGTCCACCGACCACGTGATTACGTCGTTGTCCGGATCAAAACCTTGCAGCGCGCGGCCGGTCCCGACCACGAGATCGACGATCTCGCTCGGTCCCGTGTACTGCGGAGGCGCGTTCGGGTTGACGGCGCTGATCGTTATGACTGCCTTGACCTTCATGGTGATCTCTCCTTTTGCGTTGCGAAGGCTCCCGAGCAGTAGGAGTTCTCCGTCGGTGAACTGGTTATTCGGGTCGCTCATGGACGCGCGCTCCTTGGCACCGCCGGGAAGCGGCGTCCGCCCGACGTCGCATTACGTTTCTCGGCCGCGCGCTGATTACGCAGGAACCGCTCTTCCGTAGTCGCCAAAAACTCCGGCGACACGCCGGCGCGACGCTTCGCCCGCATCTGGAGGACGATCTTCACCCGATGCTTGGCGTAGCTCTTGCGCGCCGTCTCGCGGACGGCCTCCGGGTGTCGTTCGCGATACGCGCGGTTGTTCCTTCGCGCCCGCTCCAAGAACTCCTCCCGTCCTCGACCCTGCCGCTTCGCCTTCTTGCGAGCGAGAATGGCCTCGCGGTTCTCGCGGTAATAGCGCGCGTTCTGCTCTTTAACCGTCTCCGGATGCTTCTTGCGCCACCGCCGCGCGGCCTCCGCGCCGTAAGCCCTTTGCCCGTCCGGACTCCGGCGCTCTAGGCGCACCGGGGCATCCCAGTTCGCGAGCTTGACAACGCGAACGCTAATTGCAGCGCCTGTCGGCAACGTGCGGTCCTCCGAATGGCGCTGAGCTGCTCGCCAGAGTTCGCGGAGATGCTCGCTCGCCATGTCCAGCCTCCTTTCCTACTGCTCCGTCCCCTCGAACGCAAGGAGCCAGACCTCCCGAAGAAGCTCCTCGTCGGTCATCGCAGCATAGCGCGCCGCGCGCGTCGGGTCGGGCGGCGGGAGGTCGTCGTCGCCCCACGCCGCCGCGACGCTATAGAGCGCCGGGTGCCCCATCATGGGCGGCGCTCCCGGCAGGCTTCCACCGCCGGCTCGACCTTTAGCCGCCATGCTTCGAGCGCCTGCCGCTCGGCCGCGATCCGGAGGTAGCGGGCGCGCGGCGTCATCGTCCGAAGGACGGCGTCCGGCGTCAGGCTCGGGGCGGCCGGCAGATCCGCCGGCAGGCAGGCGACCGGGACAGGGACCTCGACCCGCTCGGGCGGCGGGGCGCCGGTCGGCCGGTCCGTCGCGCATCCGGTTATCGCGAAAACCGCCGAAACGGCGAAAACCCGAAGGATCATCGGAGCCCCTCCAGGACCGCCCGGTCGGCCGCGTCGCAGGACTCGTCCCCGTCCCTCGCCGGGGCCGCCGAGAGGGCCGCCAAGAGGCCCGAGGCGCGCCCCCGCGCCTCCGCCTCCGCCTCCCGCTTTCGCGCCGCCTCGGCAGCTACGGCCAGCCGCCGGGCCGCTTCCTTGCGGAGGTTCTCGACCGCCTGGTTCTGCTCTGCCGCGACCTCGATCCAGCCGTCGAGCTTCGTCAGGCAGGCGGACCGAGCGGCGTCCGCCTCCCCGGCGTCCTTCCGGGCCGCCGCCGCCTCCGCCCGGGCCGCGTCGCGCTGCGTAATCAGGGCGGCCGTCCCGAGGACGCAGATCGCTCCGACCGCGAAGGCGATCCCCGCCTGGATCCGCCCCGTGTAGAACGCGAGCGCCGCGAGCGCCGCGAGCCCGAGCCCGGCGGCCGTCCAGCCCCAAGCGATCGAGGTCGCGAGGCTCCAGGCGGAGTCGAGCATCTACTTTGGCATCCCGTCCCGGAGCGGCCGGTAGCAGACCCGGCGCTCGGGCGGCTTCCGGTCGTCCTCGGCGCAGAAGAGCCAGTGCGTCCGGATCACCGCCCCGAAGTAGATCGCGACGCCCGCCATGACGTACCACCCGAGCGCGCCGGGGCCGTTCCCGCCGGCGGATGGCTGCGGCGAAGGCGTTGACGGAGCGGCCGGTGGCGCGGCCGGAGGCGTTACCGGGGCGCCCGTCGGCGCTACAACGACGGGCGGCGGAGCGGGCGGCGGGACGACGACTGGCGGCTTGACGACGACAACCGGCGGGACGTGCCCGCCCGTAGCGTGCGCCTTCGCCGGCCAGAGCGCGATCGCCAGCAGCGCGAATACCGCGAGGACGAGCCCGAGGACGACCCACTTCGTCGCGCCCTTCCGCGTGACCATGTCGGCGAGCTTCGTCAGCTCGGCGTCCGCCTTCTTCATGCTTTCGTTGAAACCCATCGCGTTCTCCTTCTCGGTTGTGATCCTAGAGCGACTCGTCGGCGAGCAGGTTCTCCGCCGGGATGGAGCGCGACGCCTCCCACATCGCGACGTCGAAGCAGGGGCACTCCTTCGCGGAGTTGTAGTCACGATGCCCGAGGACGCTGGTGATCGCGTGACGCTTCTTCAAGTCGTCGATGAGCGCGCCGAGGGCCGCCCACTGCGCCGGCGTGAAGCGATCCGTCCCGATGAGGCAGATCCCGAGCGAACCGACGTTCTCCCCGGCAGTATGCGCGCCGACCTCGTCCTCGTCCCGACCGCGCTCGACCTCCCCGGAAAGACGGATGACGAAGTGGTAGCCGACCGAGGTCAGCCACTCCCGCGCGCGCCCCGGCTTCGTCCGGCGGAATCCGCGCTCGCGATGCCAGTCGTCGATCTGGGCGATCGTGAACTTCTTCCCGTTGGGCGTCGCGGCGCAGTGAACGATGATCTTCGTCGGCGTCATCCGGTTCTCCTTCTGCTACTTTTTACGCCGTTTCGCGGCTATGCGCTTTCCGTTCTCGACGAATTGCGCCTGGACGATCTGGCACTCCGCGCGCCGAAACCTCTGGCATCGCGTACACCAGTTGACGGTCACGCGTTCCGCCCACGGCCCAGCGAGCGCCGCCCACGCGTCGCGGACGGAGAGCGCGTGCGCGCACGGCGCCTTCTCCTCCCCCTCCGGCACCGCCTAGTCCTTTCGCTCGGTTTCCTTGACCGGGACGACGCCGAGCCGGGTCTCCAGGTAACGCTTCCCGACCTGCATCAGCCACTCGAAGAACTCCGTCGAGAAGAGTCCGACGACGCCGGCGGCGACGAAGCCGTACTCCCAAGGCCACGCGAGCGCGCGCCAGGAGAAGAGGACGATCAGGCCGCCGAGCGCGGCGCCGATCATTCTGACGGAGAGCGCGACGAGGCATTGCGCGATCAGGAAGATCCACTCGCGGAGCGTGATATTCGCGATCCCGCGCGAGGCCGCCATCGCCTTCAAGTGCGCGAGGAACCCGCCGAGCAGCGCCATCAGGAGCACGCCGATCAGAGGGTTCTGGATGAACCACTCTTCAAGTTTTTCTGGCATTCGTCCTCTCCGTCGAGTAGACCTCCCCGCGCACATGGAGCCAGAGCAACATGCAGCTCGCGGCCGTAGCGAACTGAATGACGAGCCCGTATGGCGCGAGAACGAGTCCGGGCGCGAAGAAGAAGAGCATCGTCGCCGTCGCCCCGTTGACGATCGCGGCGAACGCGAGGCTCGATTGCCGCACGCGCGGCCAGATCAACCCGGCGACGAGTAGGATCGCCACGCTCCCGCAGAGAGCCGCCCACTCCTCCAAGAGCCCCATCTGGTCGAGCGCCGAGCGGAAAGTCCCACGGTTCCTGAACAGGAATCCGAAGACGAGGGAGAGTTCGATCGCCACGAGGAGAAGCGTCCCGACGCAACCCTCGTTGTACCGCCGCCGCGCCTTCTCCTTCGCCATCGAGAAGTTCCGCCCGATCATCGCGCTCCTCATAGCTCGCTCCTTCATGCGTCCGCCGTCGCGCGGTTGATGTTCGTCCCGTCCCCGTAGACGATCGCCGCCTTGCCGTTCGCGATCGTGACGCCCACGCTCGGCGACCCGTCCGCGCCGATCACCTCGATCGAGAACCCGCCGGTCGTGTCGTTTCGGAAGATCCACTCGCCGGAGGTCGGGACGATCACGCGGCGGGTCGCGCCGATCGTGCCGGTCATTCGGATCACACGCGCCCGCGCCTCGGCCGCCGTCAGCGTGTAGTTCGCGTCCGAGGGGAACGCCTTCGAGAGGTAACTCCCGACCCAGCCGACCGGGAAGGCCCACGTCCGGAAGTCCGTCGGCGTCCCGCTGATCCCCGTCGACGTGGTGACGACCGTGTAGAGCGGGATCTGACCGGCCGTGAACCCCGTCGTGTTCGCGCTCACGACGCCCGCGCGCGTCGCCTCGACGTAGTTCGTCGTCGCGCCCGTGAGGTTCACCGTACCGTCGGAGATGCTCGTCAGGACGCCGTCGACGAGCATGTAGCCGCCGTAGTATCCCCAGACGAGCCCGCTCGTCCCGGCGATCCGCTTGCCGAACAGGCCCGCGTGCGAGACCGCGCCGAACAGCTCGTTCGCCGCGACCTCCTTCTGATATTGCGCCGATGCGATCTGAGCAAGCGTTGTCATGATGCCCCTATGGGATGGCCGTGAACCCGGCCGGGACCGGGTATTGCGTCTGCCCCGCGCCACGGATGCGAAGCGTGTAGGAGGAGTTGTCCGAGCTGGTCGCAAAGACCGGCCGCCAGAGCGCGCTCGGCGTGTGGTAGAAGACGTACAGCGTCCCGCCCTCCGGATCGTTATCGTTCCAGTCGCCGTCGAGCGAGACCCAGACGTAGCCGTTGAACGCGTCCCACGCGATTCCGACGACGGACCCGTTTGCGATGTTGCTCGTCGGCCCGTCGCCGTCCCCGCGCCCGTCGCCGCCGCCGTAGAAGTATTGCTGGTTCCCGCGCCAGAGTCGATTCGACGCCGAGTTCTGCGTCCCGGAAAGGGGCGAGAGCATCGAGATCCCGAAGAAGACGTCCGCAGCCGTCGGCGAGCCCGTGATCAGCGTCTCCCAGTACCACTTCCCGGAGCCGGCGAAGAAGTTCGTCCCGGCCCAGCGGTTCGTCGCGGTCGACTTCGAGACCTGAACGTAAGGCTGCTCGCCCCCAAACGTGAACTCCGACATCACGTCCGGCGCATAGAACCGGAACGAGTCTCGCGCAGGGATCAGCGCCTCGCCGGCGATCCCGCGCCCGACGCGCGAGGAGACCTGATACCAGCGCACGCCTATCCGCGTGAGCATCTCCGCCGGGCTCCCGAGGTCCGAGGACTGCATCCCGGTCGTGTAGGTGTAGCGCATCTCGGAGAGGCCGGTGACCGTGCGCTTCAGGTCCGAGAACCCGTCGTCATAGATCTCCAAGGCGTATTCCTCGGTCGGCTCGTCGAGCGGGACGTCCATCGAGTTCGCCCAGTCGTGGATCTTGCGCGCGCGCCGCGTCGCGAAGATCTGGAAGTCGCCGTTCGCCTGCCGCGCGCCGCCGATCGCGACCGGCGCGTAGGGGAGCGTGCTCACGGCGTCGAACGTCTCCTCGTCGATCGGCGCATCGAGGAGCGAGCCTCGGAAGCCGACCGCGCGCCAGAGCGAGTCCGTCCCGATCGCGGCGAGCGGGAAGGTCGTCCGCTTGATCGGCCCCGCCTCCAAGAAGACGATGCGCGCGCCGATCTCCCACGCGTCCGCGTTGTGCTCGGTTCCCTTCCGACCGCGCAGGAAGTTCTCCAGCGTGTAGGTCCCGTCGGCGTTCGCGGTCACCGTGTAGGCTTGGCAGATCTCCCACGCCTCGCCGTCGGAGGAGATCGCGAAGGCGTTCGCGCCGTTGTAGAACGTCTCCAGGCTCGCCGGCGTCGAGATCGTATGATCCGGCTGGACGAGCCGGACCGTGATCCGGCTCTCGTTGTCCCAGAGGTGATCGGCGCGGCCGCGCATCTGCCCGGAGATGACCGATCCGATCCGCGCCGCGCTGTAGGTCGGCGCCGCGCCCTGCCACGTCGCGCCGTTGTCCCGCGAGTAGTAGATCACGCCGCCCGGCCAGCCGCTCGCCTCGCCGCACGCCGCGAGGTAGAGCCCCTCGTCGTTGTGCCCGTCGACGAGGAGCGGGATGTCGAGGACGACCGCGACCGTAGGCCCGGCTCCCTCGATCGTCACGCCCTGCCCCGTCTCGCCCTCGTTCCCGACCGCGTAGCTCGTAAGCGCGCCCTGATCGTCGCTCACGCCACGGCAGCGCACGGGACCGTTCGGAGAGTATTCGATCTCCGTGATCCGAACGCGCCGGCCGTCCGGGAGCGTCACGACGTCGGTCGGCTCCAGCGTCCGCCACTTCGGCCCGACCGCGAACTCGAACCGCTCGCGCTCCAGCCAGGCGTAGCGCATGATCCGATCGACGACCTGGTGCGCCTCGTCCGAGGTGAAGACGATCGGGAACTCGATGTTCGCGACGTTCTCCGCGTTGCTCACGAGCCGGCGCGCACGCGCGACGCCCATGTCGTAGTCGAGGTCCTGGTTTATAAAGCGGAGGTAGGCGACCGCCGGAAGTTCGCTCTCCAGCGCGCGCGTCGTCGTGACGAGCGGGGGCGGCTCGCTCCCGGAATCCCCGGGGCGCGCGCCCAGGTCGTCCTCGTCGAACGTCGCGGCCGATGCCCCGCCGCGCTTGACGAACGCGATCGTCCCGTCGTGCTCGACCGCGTCGAAGATGAACGCGCCCATGAGCGGCTCGATCGCGCCGCGCAGCGGGACCGGGTTCGAGACGACGTAGCCGCGCACCGTGTCCGATGCGAGCGATGTCGTCGTGACCGAGGTCAGCCCGACGTAGTCGCAGAGGTCCTCGACGAGGGCATCGAGCCCGACGCCGTTCTGGGCGAGGCTGTACTCGAAGA
>CAZXLQ010000184.1:0-10677 GCA_964641945.1 uncultured Clostridia bacterium | reverse complement strand
TCTTTCGATATACGACCTGCTTACCGACTCTTCTGTCTCGGTGGGGGATTGTGTTGTCCCGACAACCGTCGCGGGACTGAGCGTCCTGCCGTCCAGGATTTCGCTGGCGAAAGTCGAAGCGAAGTTGATCGGTGAATTCGACGCCCCGTTCCGGTTGAAGGACCGGATCGATCCGGTTCGACACACCTACGATTTTGTAATCGTCGATACGCCTCCGACGCTTGGCCTCATCACGGTCAATGCGCTCGTCGCGTCTTCGCACCTCATCATTCCGATCCAGTCGAGTTACTTCGCACTCGAAGGCACGGAAGACCTCCTCGAGACCGTCGAGAAGGTCAAGCAACGGCCGAATCCAAATCTGCAGGTGCTCGGTGTCGTCATCACGCTGCACGACAAGCGCACGACGCTCGCACGCGACATATACCGCCAGATCTGCGGTGTTTTTGGCGACAAGGTCTTCGATACCGTAATCTCCAAGTCGGTCCGGCTCGAAGAAAGCCCGGCCTACAAGGAACCCATCTTCACGTTCGCGCCCACTTCAACTGGTGCGACCGAGTACGCCAGGCTCTGCCAGGAGGTGATTGCCCGTGTCTAAGCGAGGTCTCCCGACGGATTTCAAGCTCCGCCACGACCAGCACTACGTCGAGCAGCTCGCGACGCGATCAGCCGGTGCTCCGATCGGCCGGCTAATTCCGATCGATCGGCTCGAGCCTAACCCTGGCCAACCGCGAGTCGAGATCGGTGACCTCACGGATCTGATTGCTTCCATAAAGTCCGTGGGCGTGCTTGAACCGCTTCTCGTTCGCCCGGCCGAGATCGGTGGACGGTTCATGATCATCTCGGGCGAGAGGCGATATCGGGCCAGTCTTGCTGCGGGACTCGCCGAACTCCCGTGTATCGAGATGCACGTCGACGACCGCACCGTCGCCGAGATTGCGTTGATCGAGAACCTGCAGCGTAAGGATCTGACGCCATTCGAGGAGGCGGAGGGCCTCGAGGCTCTCGCCACACGTTATGGATACACGCACGAGCTCATCGCTCAACGCATAGGGAAGTCTCGTTCGACAATTACCGAAGCGCTTTCGATAGCGACGCTCCCTGCTGACGTAAAGGACCTTTGTCGGCGTGCCGACATCTCCTCGAAGTCGCTTCTGCTTCAGGTCGTCCGGCTGAAGGATGCAGCTCAGCAGCGTGCATTCGTCGAGCGAATCCGAAATCAGGGGATGACCCGCGACGAGGCTCGCGCGGCTCGAAAACCCGAAGCTTCGACGCGACCGAGACCCTATGAGTACCGATTTCAGCCTGTGTCCAAGGAGTTCTCGATTCAACTGAGGTTCAAACGTTCCCAGGTCACGGATTCTGATCTAGCCGAGGCTCTTCGGACTGCCCTTGGAGAAGTCGAGGCCCGGATTGGAGGTAAACGCAGCTGATCGCCAAGGTAAATTGTCAGTAGTGCCAGTTGTTTACTGGCTGGTGCCTCGTGTAACGCTGTTACTGTTACGAGGAAGTAGTTGCGGCAAAAGCAGATCGAGGTGTGTTGAAGTCCTTCCTGAGGTCTGCCGATAAGAAAGCAGGAGTCCGGTACGGCCAACGTGATGGTCACGGCCGCAATCCCTAGAAGATGAAGGTGTCGATACTCCATCGCACGGGTCGCCTTGGACTGCGCTCGTACGAGCGTGGCCGCCCTTGCGTCTGGCGGCGAATACTCTGTGGGATTACGCTGCTAATTGTGACTGGCTTTGTCCTCTGGACGCCAGCGCACGCGTACCGCGATTCTGAGCAGAAGCCAAAAGCGAAGAAGTCCGACTCCGGCGGCAAGAAAGGCGGCGGACCCAAGGCATCCGCAGCTCCTCCAAGCGCTCCCGTGAACGGTCGGTCCTACGAAGACATCATCGCCCAGAGTGGACCCGCACGACGACGGGCGTGGGCGGCCCGGCCAATTGTCGGAGCCAGTGAGAAACTGCTCGTGGCTGTGGTTCGAGGGCAGGCATTCACGAGCGCCGACGGAGGATCGACATGGCAGGGCCGTGGGCAAGTCGGCAGTAAAGGTGACGAAGCGGTCGCCGTCGGCGCCAGAGCTGGTGGAGTCTGGACGTGCGTGCTGCGTTCCGGGATCGTGGCGGAATCGCGCGATGGCGGGCAAACCTGGACGACCACGGCGGAACTGGCGACGCTTTCCGAGGTCTCTGGACCGCGTGCGGTCGAAGTCGCCGGGGTAGACCTCGCGGGTGCTTGGGCCGTAGTGCGAGGATGGAGTGAGCCGCTGCCGTCCTCGGCGCTTCTCGTGGGCGATGCCAGTGGGTGGAGACTCGGGACCAAGATTGCGGGAGCGGCGGTTGCCGCCTGGCGATCCGACTGGGTCTTCGCGGCAATTGTCGGATCGACGGTTATCCTCGGCAGCTCGAACGGTGAGGATCACGCGCGCGGTGTGACCCTGTCGGGCGCAAGTCTGAATGACATAGTTTTCGTTTCGGCGACGCAGGCCTGGATTGCGGCAGACTCGGGACTCGTCATCGAGTCGCGCGACGGCGGACGGACGTGGCTGCCTCGACCCGTTCTCTCGGGCCAGGACCTCGACGCCATTGGACCTGGTGACGGGGGAATAACGTGGGTCGTCGGACGCTCCGGCACTCGCGGGAATCTGTCGGTAAATCGTCAGGGAAGACCCGAGTGGACCATCGCACTCCAGGCTCCGGCACCGTTGTCCAGACCAGTTCGATATGGCAGCAGCGACGTGGTGGTGCTTGACGGCGCGGGAGGCGTGTGGGCAGCCCGGAGTCTCGCGGGCCCGTGGAGCAAGCGCGGCAATCTCGATCAAAGCTCCCTGAAACCGGCGTACTGATTCACGCCTCGGGCAAGAGTACCGTGCGCGATGGCTCACGTTACTGATGCGTTGAGCTCGAGTTCTCCGCTAGTCCGAGCAGCACTGCTTCACCAGTCCAAACGTCCGACCCGGCGTGCGCACGCGTATCTTCTTCGAAAGTGGCCGCCTCTTGAGCCTGACTGGTACAATTCGGCGCGTCACACCATAGGGGATGCGAAACAAATGAACAGACTTACGGGTTTTGCGGTGGCCATGTGCCTTGCCATGGCCGTCGTCGTCCCTCCGACCGCGTCCAGCGCAGGCGAGCGCACGACGACAATGATCTGGGACATCAAGACGACCGCGCAGTCCGGTCAGAGGTCGATCTACAACACTGACTCCGACGGCACCACTCTCGGAATGCCGTGCGCTTCCGGCGACCTGGACGGTGATGGCGATGACGAGGCGATACTTGCTCCGTTTCTGGCGCCATCCGGACCCGGCAACTCCCGGCCGAGAGCTGGCGAGCTTCACGTTCACTTCGGCGCGCCCGATTCCATCTCTGGCACCGTCACCGATCAAACAGCGACCTCTGGAACTGTCACGACGATATTCGGAGCCCGCGCCGGAGACTTTCTTGGAAACGAGGTCGAAGCCGGTGACGTGACGGGCGACGAGTTCGAGGACATTCTCGTAGGCGCACAGAATGCCGACGGACTCGGAACGGATTCCAGCCGTCCACTCGCCGGCAAGCTCTACGTAATCAGTGGGCGCGCGACGTGGCCCGCAACGATCGACCTGGCTTCGACGCCGATGGAAGGCGTGACCGAAATACTCGGCGCAGTTGCGGGCGAGCGCTGCGGGTTCTGGCCGTCATTTGGTGACGTGAATGGCGACGGGACGAACGACATTCTCGTTTCGTCCGATCTCGCAAAGAGCTCGAGCGGTGCCGGTTCAGCGCGCGGAAAGCTCTACATCATTCCTGGCGGACCGTCGCTCCCGGCCCAGATCGATCTGGGAAACTCTTCGCAGCTCTCGAGTCTCGACATCTCGATCATCTACGGCATCGACGACTGCGATCACTTCGGCTCGTGTATCACGTCGGGAGACTTCGACAAGGACGGCATCGACGACATCGTCTGTTCGGCCGGATTGGCGCGGTCGGGAGCCTTCCCGACGGCGAAGCTCGAGGAACCGACGGGCGCTTTCTGTTCGAACGGACTCGGCGGCGGCGGCGGACCGAACAACGATCGCTCCGAGGCCGGCGAGGTCTACATCATTTACGGTCGCACGAACTGGCCTGCGACGATGGAGCTTTCGAACCCGACGGCCGACGTCGCGATCTACTACGGTCAGAACTCCGGCGACCACTTCGGGGAAGACGTTCGGGTCGGCGACTTCGACGGCGACGGCAAAATCGAGCTGGCCGTCGGGGCGCTCACCGCGAGCGCTCCATCCGGCACGCCGGGTGTGCCGCCGCGAAATGACAGCGGTATCGGTTACATCTTCTGGGGCTCGTTCATCACGAGAGGCGAACGTGTCGACACCCGGGCGCTCGGAACCACCGAGCCGCGAATGACTCGAATTTACGGTGAGGCGGCCGGCGACATCGGAGCCGATACGATCGCTCTCGCCGACGTCAACGCCGACGGCCTTGCAGAGATGGTCTTCGCGAGTCCGACGTACGACCCGATGTCGCGCGCCGAGGCCGGAGATCTCAAGGTCATATTCGGTGATGCCGGACGATTGCCGCCTGTCGTCGACCTTGCCAATCCTCCGGCGTCCGTCTCCGTATACCAGGTAATTGCCGCAGATCCCGGCGACATGTTCGCGTATTCGTTCACGGTTGGCGACTTCGATGGCGATGGATTTACCGACCTCATGCCGAACGGAATGGGTGGCGACGGACTCAACAACTGCTGCCGTGACGCGGGCGAACTCTACATTCTGTCTGGAAAGGAATTCAGTCTGCGCGCCGGAAGGGGGCCGTCAGGAACACCGTGCCTTACGCGCGTCAACGCGACACCGGTATCGTCGGTCTACTACGCCGGGCAATCGGGCATTCAGCTGGTTCTGCTCTGTGAAACCGACCAGGCGGACGGGATGTACGTTCCGGGCGCGAAGGCGATCCTCAACGGCGTAGAAGTTCAGGCGACATTCGTCTCCGGAAAGGAACTGCGCGTCAGCCTCGATGATGCGCTCGAGGTTCGCAACACTCCGGGTCTAGTGACCGCACGTGTAAGGAACCCGGGCTCGGATGCGTCGCTCGGCGTTGCCGCCATCACGCTCGTGGGACCGTCGATTTCTTCCGTCAAGGCAAAACGGAAGGGAAGCAATTTGCGGCTGACGCTAAAGGGGACGGATTTCCTCACCGGCGCCACGGTGGAGGTCACCGATGGCAACGGAACCCAGATCGCCCCGATTTCGGTCGTTCGGAAGAGCGGCACGAAGCTCCGCGCTACCATCATTGGCCAGACGAGCGGGAACCTCCTTGTGGTGCGGGCCGTGAATCCCGGGCCAGCGTTCTCGAGTCCGGCAAACGTACTTGCGCCTTAACAATCCGGTATGAAGAGAATATTTCTCGCATCGTTTGCCGTCCTCTGGCTCGGCCTCATGTTCGGGCCGTGGGCAGTCGAGTTCGCTGCTCCGCAGCAGACCATCACTGGACGCGTGATCGATTCCGTGACGCGCGCTCCGATACCGAATGCTGACGTCCGCATTCAGGCGAGTCTGACGGAACAGGCGACAACCGGAGCAGATGGTACCTTCACGCTCCGAACGACACGAGCCACCGGCGAAGTGGTCACGATCGGGGCCGGGGCGCTCGACGCCGAAGGAAACAGGGCGAACTTCTACAATTCGAAACTATCGGTTCTTGTTGGCGATTCGGGAATCGAGATCCAGCTGGTGCCGGCTTCGATGGGCGACGACCAGGCTTACGAGTTCGCGAATCCCCAGGACTGCCGGTTGTGTCACGGGACGCTATACGACTACTGGCAGGACTCGGCACATCGCAACGCAGCGAAGAACACGTGGGTCCGCGACATGTACGACGGACAGGGAACGCCCGGTACCGGCGGCAACGGCTTTGTCTACAAGGAGTTGCATCCCGGGTTCAAGGGTGATTGCGCCGAATGTCACGCTCCGATGGACTCCGCGAAGAACCCCGGTGACAACACGGATTTTTCGACCATAACGCCATTTGCGCGTGAGTTCGGAGTATCGTGCGACGTCTGTCACAAGACCTACGACATCTCGAACACCAAGTTGCCCGGAGTTCAGGGGATGATGATGGCCCGATCTTCGCGCGAGACGATTTTCGGACCATTGCCTGACTCGGCGCCGAATTTCCCGGGTGTAATGCGTGCGTCGTACAGCAAGATCCACACGAATGGTCTGTTGTGCGCGTCGTGCCACGAAGACAACAACGATCACGACTTCGACCTCGATTACCTCGACGAAGGCAGCGTCGTCAGTGAGGAGACGTGGACGGAGTGGCTCGCGAGTCCTTACGCGACACCGGGACCCGGTCTGCGAACGTGCATGGACTGCCACATGGCCCCGAAGGGCGACCGGGCGATGTGCGAGCAATACCAACCGGTTACCAGGGATCCTTCACAGGTCTATTCACACGACTTCGAGGGCACGACTGACGAATTCGTCCAGAATGCCGCTACTTTACGAGCGATTGCACGACGTGATGGATCAACTCTTCGGATCTCGGTAGCGGTGACGAATGACCGCACAGGCCACGATCTTCCCGGCGGACAGGCCATTCGACACGCAATCCTGATCGTGACAGCGCGAGACGGCAACGGCGGAGCGCTGGAGTTCGTCGCGGAGGGATCTGAAACCGTGCCGGAGATTGGCGGCACCGGCGATCCGGGGCAGGGCTACTACGCCGGACAGCCTGGAAAGGCATTCGCCAAGGTCTTCGGAAATGACGACGAGACCGGCGTGTTCTTCACCGAAGCGACGCGAATTGTCTCAGACAACCGAATTCCGGCCGGGTTCACGGACTGGAGCGACTATGCCTTCGCGCTTCCCGACGGGTTCGAGCCGGCTTCGATCACTGCAAAACTGATCTACCGTCGAGCTCCACGAGCGCTCGTCGACATGAAGGGGTGGGTGACGACGGGTCACGGGCGTCCGAACCCGGATCTGATCGGTCCGGACTTCGGAGTGGTGATGGCTGCTGATGCACACGACGTGGCCATTCCGGGTCCAGAGGTCAATCAAGAGAAGGTCGTCAATTCGGAGGGCCTGCGGCTTCGAATCGTTGCCGGATCCCTTCGGTTGTTTGTTCAGGGAGCACAGCTCGCGGTGTCCGATCCGACAGGAGCCTGGGTGCCGTTCGACGCGCCGGCAAAGGTCGCAGGCTCAGGCCAGAAGCTCACGCAGAAGGGGAAGATCGGAGGCATAAAGCTCAACCAGTTCTGGCCATCAGGTGCAGTCAGATTCCTTCGCGTCACGCATCCCGATGGATCAGCGACCATCCTGAGGCTGCAGCGAACCGGATCGAAATACGTACCGGTGTGAGAGGGAGAGTAGACGGGATTTCAGGATTATCCTGAACTCCTGTCTACTCTCCCTCATTCACTTCCCGGCTTTTTTGCGTGCCTGTTCGAGTTGGTACTTTCGGGCTGACTTCTGCCATTTCTCGAGATAAGGAACGAGCGGACGGAAGAGACGGGCGCGCCAACCGGACTGTCGCTCGCGCCAGACCTTGAAGTACTTCTCGACGTACTCACGCACGGCGCGTTCGATCTCGGGACCCTTCTTTTTCTTGCTCGAGACCGTCACGAGGTAGTGCTGGGCGACGAGCGACATCACCGACTGTGCGATAAGCGCCTTGAGCTGTGCTTTCGCCGCCAGCCGTTTGAACCAATTGAGACCCTGCGGCTGGAGAACCATGAGCGCGACGTCACCGAATGCCGAGGAAAGTCCGGGCTGTTTCGGGCGGTAGAGCGCCGGAAGACCCTTGAGCAGCTCCTGGGGAAGCCGCGAGTCCTCGATCCGGTCGACGAATCGTATGCGGCTGAAGCCGCGAAGGTGTTCAACCGGAACACACTCGATGGCCGCCTGGACCTGAGCTTCGAGGTCCTTCACTTCGATGGAGGACTGATATTCAACCTTGATCGCCATAAGGTGGCGAAGGGTACAGGCTGGCAGCGCAAGGCGTCAAATGGGCCTCCCCTCCGTGGATGAGTCCATTCTTCGCGATTGATGGGACCGTTCACGCACTTCTTCGCCTGCGAACGACCCGAGGCACACTTAGTCTCACGGGGCCCGTCATCGTGGTACCATTCGCCGCGTCTATGAAACTTCTGAAGTCCCTAACGCTTGTTCTCTTTGCCGTCGTCGGCCTGATCGCAACTGTCTCTCTCGAGTCGGCGCACGCACTGTCGACTGGACCGTTCCTCGAGCGCACCGGCGCACCCGACGAGCAGACGTGCAACTCGTGCCATCGGACGTATCCCCTCGATTCGGGCCCAGGACGGGTCGCCATCGAAGGGCTACCGACGCAGTACACTCCTGGACAAACCTACCCCGTGACCGTTCGTGTCGCCGATCCGGTTGCGAAGGACTGGGGCTTCCAGATCACCGCCATCACTGAAGAGGGGCAGGCCGCCGGGTTTTTTCAGTCGAATACCATCGCGATCGCGGCACTTGGTCCGTCGATGCGACTCGGGCGGTTTTATGCGCAGCACACGCTGAACGGCACCTACGACGGCGTTCGCGGAGAGGTGTCTTGGGCTCTTTTCTGGAAGGCACCGTCACAGGACCTCGGTCCTGTGACATTTTACGCAGCCGGAAATGCGGCAAACGGTGACCATACCGACTTCTACGATTACATTTACACTACCAATGTAACTATCGATGGATTAAGACGATTTGTCCGAGTCAGGCTGGAGTCGCCTGCGCCTTCGGCCGCACTCGGGTCGGGCGAACGTGTCGTGATCCGATGGAACGCGACCGACGGCGACAACGCAGTGCCCGTTTCGTTCCGGGTACTCCTGTCTACCGATGGTGGCGAGAATTACCCGTCAGTCCTGGCCGATAGTCTGCCTGCAACCGCGAGATCATTCGTCTGGTCGATTCCGGACGGCCTTGTGACGACCGACGCGCGCATTCGAGTGGTTGTTGTCGACTCAGAAGGTGTCGAACGGGTCGACCAGTCGCGTTCCAATCTCACGATTGGCCCGTTGGGACTTTCTCAGGCCCTGACGCTCGCCGAGGCGCCGCTCGGCGGCGAACTCACGCGGCAGGCCTGGGCGGATGTCGACGGGGACGGTCGTCAGGACGTCGTCG
Organism: uncultured Clostridia bacterium; assembly: GCA_964641945.1. GTDB lineage: Bacteria > Acidobacteriota > Blastocatellia > UBA7656 > JADIYM01 > JADIYM01. Next base: position 1,562 of record CAZXLQ010000184.1, on the reverse strand, counting down.
TGGGACGCGATGCTGGCGGCGTTCTTTTCTATCGACAGACCACCGACGGCACATTCGTGGAAGTGACTGAAGAATCAGGACTTACGTTTCCGGGAGACGTCCGGGCCCTTGCCTGGGGCGATGCTGATGGCGACGGCCGCCCGGATCTCGCCGTTCTGTCGGTCAACGCCACGAGCATCTGGCGGAATGACGGAGACTCGACGTTCTCGAGTGTCGGCGCGCCGACATCGCTACCCAGGTTCGCGGATCCTCGGGCAGTCGTCTGGATCGACGTTGACCGTGACGGCCGACTCGACGTCGTCGGAGGCGGAGCCACCGGAATGCTGGCGCTGCGGAATACCGGGGATGGCTTCGAGGATGCGTCTGCAACGTGGCACGTTCCGGATGGATCCGTGACCGGACTGGCCGTGGGCCCGATGTTGCTCGCCGCGACCGGAAGCGGCGTGAGTGCCTATTCCTTCAGTAACGGTTCATTCGTCAACGAGTCGAGTGTCCTCGGCCAGTCTGCCACCTTTCCGGCCTTGGCGGTCGTGTGGGCGGATCTGACCGGTGATGGATGGCTCGACATCGTGTTGTCGGGCACATCGGGGCACCGGGTTGTTGCCGGCGACGGTGGCGAGTTGCTGTTCCGTGACGCGACCGGTGATCTGGGAATCGGTGGTATCGCCGGCGGAACTCGTGTGTTGCCAGCAGATTACGATGCAGATGGAGACGTCGATCTTCTCGTCGACCGTGGGAGCGGCGGACCCCTGGTGCTGCGCAACCGGGGGGCGAGCGGATTCGATGACGTCACGGCGCGGTTCGCATTTGGCCCGGACATAACTTCGATAGTATGGGTTGACCGAGACGGCTCTGGAGCTATCGATGCAGGAATTACGATAGGTGAAGAGCTGCGGGTGATGTCGAATGCGCGTTCCGGAGCGGGTGCGCTGCGACTTCGTCCGCGTACGGACGCCGATGCAGACGCCCATGTGACGGATGAGCAGCCGGATCGGGATGCAATCGGATCTGTCGTCCGGGTCGACCTGGATGGCGATGGAGATTGGACTACGGGTTCCAGGATCGCGATTGTGGTTGGACAGTCCGGCGCGCATGTAGTCGTGAACGGACTCGTCTCGGAAAGTGCAGACGTCAGAGCCGACTTTGTAGACGGCGAGGGCATCGAGGCCTCCGTTGCGGCTGCAGCGACCGCGACCGATCTCTTCGACCCGTTTGCACCAATTCTCGTCGCCGCGAAGCTTTCGGCAACCGGCAAGAAGATCACGCTCGACGGGTTGCGACTGCCGGCATCGGGAGGCCGCATTCTCGTGGGAGAGGTTGCGCTGACCGGCGTTAAGGCTCCGCCACGATTCGTAGGTACCGACGGCACTAGCACGCGTCTCGTCGGCAAAGATGCAAGACTCACGCAACTCCTTCAAACGAAACCGGTTGCGATCAGAGTCTTTTCATCAGGCGTCTTCACGTCGCCGGTGATCGTCCGGTAATGTGGCGGGTGAGTGACTACCTCACGGCAGTTTGTCCAGCTCACGGACCGCACTCTTACAGGTCCGGTCATTGATCCG
>CAZXLQ010000183.1:0-10734 GCA_964641945.1 uncultured Clostridia bacterium | reverse complement strand
ATCCGCTCGTCTGCACGGCGTTCAACGCCGACTTCGACGGCGACCAGATGGCGGTCCACATCCCGCTCAGCCCCGAGGCGCAGATCGAAGCGCAGGTGCTGATGCTGTCGGCTAACAACATTCTCAGCCCGGCGCACGGTCAGCCGATCGCTGTGCCGACGCAGGACATCGTCCTCGGGATCTACTACCTCACGCGCCGCCGCGTTGGCGCGAAGGGCGAGGGCCGCACGTTCTCGTCGCCCGAGGAAGTACTTCTGGCGCTCGATCACGGTGTCGTGACGACGCAGTCGCCGATCAAGCTGCTGCATCGCGGACAACTCGTGGATCTCGATCAGGAGCGTGACGATCAGGACCTCATCCACGCGACCGAACGCAATGTCGAGCGGCACCTGCTCGACACGACCGTCGGTCGCGTCATCTTCAACGACGCGCTCGCCGCGGATCTGCCGTTCATCAACGGCACGCTGAAGAAGAAGGGACTGACGAACCTCGTCAGCTTCTGCCATCTCCGGCTCGGCCACGACGAGACTGTGAAGATCCTCGACCGCCTCAAGGCGCTCGGCTTCCTGTATGCGACGAAGGCAGGTCTTTCGATCGGCATCGACGACCTCGTCACGCCGCCGCGCAAGGTCGAAATCCTGCGCGACGCCGAGGCCGAAGTCATCGAGGTCGAAAAGCAGTACCAGGAAGGCGTCATCACGAACGGCGAGCGCTACAACCGCATCGTCAACATCTGGTCCGAGGCCACCGAGGAAGTCGCGAAGGCGATGTTCCGCGAGATGGACCGCGTCGAAGCCGAGTCAGGCGAGCTCAACCCGATCCTCGTCATGGCCGACTCGGGCGCGAGAGGCTCGAAGCAGCAGATCCGGCAGCTGGCCGGCATGCGCGGACTGATGGCGAAGCCGTCGGGCGAGATCATCGAAACGCCGATTCGCGCCAACTTCCGCGAAGGCCTCAACGTGCTGCAGTACTTCATCTCGACGCACGGCGCGCGAAAGGGCCTTGCGGACACGGCGCTCAAGACGGCTGACTCGGGCTACCTCACGCGACGTCTCGTCGACGTCGCGCAGGACGTCATCATCTCGGAGGACGACTGCGGAACGATCCGCGGGATCTGGGCCGAGCCGATCATCGAGGGCGGCGAAGAGATCGAGGCTTTGCGCGAGCGCATCGTCGGTCGTGTGTCGCTCGACGACGTCCGCGACCCGATCACGGGCCAGGTCATCATCAACTTCAACAGCGAGATCACCGAAGAACTCGCGAACGAGATCCAGTCGGCCGGCGGCATCGAGCGCGTTCGTATTCGCTCGGTGCTGACCTGCGAGGCTCGACGCGGCGTGTGCATCCGGTGCTACGGCCGCAACCTCGCGACCGGGCGCATGGTCGAGATGGGCGAGGCCGTGGGTGTCATCGCCGCACAGTCGATCGGCGAGCCCGGTACGCAGCTGACGATGCGGACGTTCCACGTCGGCGGCGTCGGCCAGATGGCCGATCAGCAGACGAACCACGAAGCACGAGTCGCCGCGACGGCGAAGTATTCCGAGCTCGTCACGGTCAAGAACCGGAAGGGCTCGCTCGTCGCGATGAACCGGCAGGGCGCTATCCTGCTCGTCGACGACCGGGGCCGCGAAGTCGCGCGCTACCCGATCGTCTACGGCGCGACGCTGAAGGTCGCCGACGGTCAGGCCGTCGAGCAGGGCGCGATCCTGGCCGAGTGGGATCCGTTCACGTTCGCGATCCTGACGGGTGTCAACGGCACGGTCCACTTCAAGGACCTCATCGACGGCGTGACGGTGCACGAGCAGTTCGACGAAGTCACGGGCTTCTCGCACTACGTGGTCATCGACTCGGCCGACGAGAAGCGCCAGCCGCGCATCGAGATCAAGGACGACAAGGGCAAAGTCCTCATGACCTACCAGATGCCCGTGCGCGCGAATCTGCTCGTTGCCGACTATGACGAGTGGAAGAAGAAGCACAAGGGCCAGAGCCCGTCGGTCGAGGAGATGGAAGCCGATCACGTTCGTGTCGCGCCGGGCGACATCATCGCGAAGATCCCGCGCGAAACGACGAAGACGAAGGACATCACCGGCGGTTTGCCTCGCGTCGTCGAGCTTTTCGAAGCACGGCGTCCGAAGGAACCGGCCGTGATGAGCGAGATCAACGGACGGGTGAAGCTAGGCGGCATCGCGAAGGGACTCCGCAAGATCGAGGTCTGGGCCGACGACGGCGAGAAGCGCGAATACTCGATTCCACGTGGCGTCCACTTGAACTTCCAGGAGGGCGACGTCGTCCGCGCGGGCGAGCCGCTCATGGACGGCCCGCTCAACCCGCACGACATCCTCGCCGTCCAGGGTATCGAGGCGCTGCAGCGCTACCTCGTGAACGAGATTCAGGAGGTCTACCGACTGCAGGGCGTGAACATCAACGACAAGCACATCGAGGTGATCGTCCGGCAGATGTTGCGCTGGGTGCGCGTCAAGGAGGTTGGCGACACGGAATTCCTGCTCGACGAGCAGGTGGATCGGTTCGTCTTCCAGGACGCCAACGAGCGCATGCTCTCGTCGAGCCAGACGCCGTCAGAAGCCGAGCCTCTTCTGCTCGGCATCACGAAGGCGTCGCTCTCGACGGACTCGTTCATCTCGGCGGCTTCGTTCCAGGAAACTACGCGCGTGCTTACCGAGGCGGCGATATCCGGTCGGGTCGACTTCCTGCGCGGACTCAAGGAGAACGTGATCATGGGCCGGCTGATCCCGGCCGGAACCGGTATGGATCACTACCGGCAGATCCGTCTGCAGGAAGACGATCAGCCCGAGCCCGCGACCGTCGACGCTTCGCAGGCCGAAGTCGCCGACGAGTAGCGGCCGAGCACCGATGAACGCACTGCAACGCAGGTCGAAGGCACTCCGCTTTCGCCTGTGTTGCGCTGCGTTCGGGCTCGTCGTGTCGGTTGCGGCGGGGTGTACGCCCCGTCAGGAGGGCGAACTCCTCGTCGACGTCGAGCCTGATCGGCAGATCAACACGGATCTGACGTTCCCGAAAAATCCGAAGCGGTGGTCGTACGTCGCCTCGAGATATGCCACTGCCACTCCCGACGGATTCGATGGATACCGGATCGTGCTGGCGAATCCCTTTGCGGCGCGACTCCTCGAGGAAGGACGAACGGCTGACCGCGGGCTGAAGTTTGCGCAGTTCGTTCACGAGGCAATCGTCGAGCCTTCAGGAGTCTCGCCTGGCAGGCTCGTGCGTGTGAATCTCATGGTGCTCGATCCGGAGAGGTACGCCGCGACGGGAGGGTGGGGTTACGCGAGCTACGACGACACCGGGCGCGAGATACCGATCGAACCACAGGCCGAATGTGCCGGCTGCCACGTGTCGGGTCCCAGGGTGGCCGTGCTGTCACGCGAAGCGCCGGGCAAGTAACGCTGCCGCAACGTTGCGTCCAGTTGCGGCATCTACGCTGCGGGTAGCGCGATGCACCGAGTTCGAGGAGAATGACCGACATGACGAGTAATCGACGATTCGCAGTGACGACGGCAGTGATGGCGGCCCTGCTGGTTGCCGTGCCGGCGTTCGGACAGGCGATCGCGGGCACCCTGCGCGGTACCGACGGCACGTCGGTCAATGCCGGCCAGATGCGAGGTCGAGTTACGGTCCTGCTCTTCGGCGGTCAGATGGATCCGCAGAGTCCGGAGGAACTTCCAGTCCTTCAGCGGATTTCGGAGAAATACGAAGGACGGAACGTCGAAGTGGTCTGGGTGAGTCTTGACCCCGACGATACGGTCACGGACGCGGCGCTCGTTCAGTTTGCGAGGCGCAGCGGATTCACGGGTCGGGTGCTTCGCGATCCGAACGGCCAGGTGCTCGGGACGCTCAGTACGGGCCGCCGGCCGCAGCTGCCCACGGTTGTCGTGCTTAACGCGGAAGGCGCGCTGGCTGCGAAGCCGATTGGCGGGTTCGATCGCGAATCGACGTTCGCCGACCGGTTGTCCCGGATCATCGAGCCGCTGCTGTAGGCGGAGGACCGGCGGTAGCTCACATACCCGCCTCTGCGCCTTTGCGAATCCTCTGCGTCTCTGCGAGAAACTGTTATCGAACCGAGTTTCTCGCAGAGACGCAGAGGATTCGCAAAGGCGCAGAGGCGGCCGTCACAATACCTGGCTCCTCGCCTACATCAGGTTCACCGGATCCACCTCGACCGTGAGTGCCCGCAAGGCCGCGTGCGCATCTCCGAGTCTCGCCAGTGCAAGATCCAGAACATCCCTTGCATCGGGCCTCGACCTCGCCTTCACGAGCACCTGCCATCGGTAGCGATTCTTGATCCGCGAAATCGGCGCCGGCGCCGGTCCAAGCACTCTCAGGCTGCGACCCTCGCTTGCACGAACGAGCGCCGTTGCAAGCGCCTGCGCCAGCGTGCGCGCCTTCCCGAGATCCTCGTCCTGTATCAGGCAGTTGATGAGCGTCGTGAACGGCGGATAACTCATCGCCCGCCGGAACTCGATCTCCCGCTCGTAGAAGCCCTCGTAATCCTGCTGCTGCGCGAATCGAATCGCATAGTGCTGCGGGTGCGACGTCTGAATTAGGACGAGGCCCGGTGAGGCACCGCGACCCGCGCGTCCGGCAACCTGTGTGAGGAGCTGGAACGTTCTCTCGGCCGCCCGGAAGTCGGGCATGGCAAGGCCCGCGTCGACCGAGACCACGCCGACGAGCGTGACGTTCGGGAAGTCGTGGCCCTTTGCGATCATCTGCGTCCCGACCAGAACGTCGATGGCTCCGGACGAAAACTCGGCAATGATCCGGTCATAGGCACCGCGACGTTGCGCCGCATCGCGATCGAGACGGGCGATGCGCGCCGTCGGAAGCGACTCGAGGAGCCTGGATTCGATCTGTTCCGTCCCCTCGCCGACGTAGTGAATGAAGGCCCCCGCGCACGACGGACATCCGGAAGGCACGCCCTGCTGGTGATTGCAGTAATGACAGACGAGCTTGGCCTGAGCCCGATGAAACGTCAGCGTGACATCGCAGTTCGGGCACTGGATAGACAGCCCGCAACTCCGGCACATCAGGAACGCCGAGAAGCCGCGGCGGTTGAGCAGCACCATCACCTGTTCCCGGCGCGCTACGGTGTCGCGGATCGCCTCGAGCAGCCGCGGGGAAAAAGTGACCTGTCTTCCCGCCGCCGCGAAAACGTCGCACATGTTGACGATGTCGACGGACGCGAGTGGCCGATCCCCGACGCGAGCGGGCAACCGCACGTATTCGTATTTCCCGACGTGCGCGTTGTGATAGCTCTCGAGCGATGGCGTCGCGCTGCCGAGAATGCAAACGGCGTTTGCGCCGCGAGCGCGCACGACCGCCGTGTCGCGACCGTTGTACCGCGGAGACACGTCCTGCTTGTAGCTGGTCTCGTGCTCTTCGTCGACGACCACGACGCCGAGATCGACGAGCGGCGCGAATACTGCCGAGCGCGTCCCGATTACGATCCTGGCTTCCCCGCGACGGATTCGGCGCCACTCGTCGAGACGCTCGCCATCCGAGAGATTCGAATGAAGGATCGCTACGGCATCGCCGAAGTGAGCCGAGAGCTGGCGCGAAAACACCGGCGTGAGGTTGATCTCGGGCACGAGCATCAGCGCCGACTGGCCACGCTCGAATGCTGCGCGCATGGCCCGTATGTAGACCTCGGTCTTGCCGCTGCCGGTCACGCCGTGCAGCAGGAATGCCTTGTATCCGCCTTCGGCGATCGCAGTCGAAATCTCGGTGACGGCGCACGCCTGGTCGAGCGTCAACTCGACGTCGAAGACGACGGGAATCGAGGCGTTGGCGAGAGGGTCGCGACGGATTTCCTCGATGACCACCTCGACGCGACCGCGTCGCTCGAGGGTTCGAATGACCGACGGGCTTGCCCCCGTGGCATCGAGCAGTACGGAGAGCGGGGCGGATCCGCCGCGGCGGTTGAGCTCGGCGAGTACCCGTTCCTGGGCTTCGGTCGTGCGGCCTCCGTCATCGGCGCCGACTCGCTCGACGAGACGCACCACGTTTCTGCGCTTCGGTTGAACGCGGGCCTCGCCGGCGCGCCGCGCGATGCGCGCGAAGCCCTTGCGGTCCAGTTCTCGCGCGATGGCCGACGCCCGCGCCGGCGTCGCGTCGTCGAGCAGGTCACGAACGTGCACCTCGCCGCCATCCGCTTCCCCGAGTCGCGCCAGGGCTCGCATGATCGCCGATTCGGTGCGACGGCCCGTCGTCACGCGGAGGACCTCCCGGCCGGCGTCGGTGATTGTAAGAACGACCTCACTCGTCATCGCCAGGCCCGCCGGGAGGGCGGCCTTCAGACACTCGCCCCACGCGGCGTGGTAATAGTCCGCGACCCACTGCGTCAGCCGCAGGATTTCTCCCGTGAGGATCGGCGCCTCGTCGACGAGCTGCTCTACGTCCTTGATCGAGGAGGGCTCGAGTCCCTCACCGGGCTCGTCGTGGATGGCGACGACGAATCCCGTCACGATCGTGTTGCGGACCGGGACGAGAACCCGGCAACCCGGTTCGGCTTCCGATGCGAGTGCAGCAGGAAGCCGGTAGGTGTATGTCTGCCGCACGTTGAGCGGCACCGCGACCTCGACGTATTTGTCGAAAAGCCCGGTCACGTGTCGCTTCCAGACTCTGCGTTTCGCTCGGCTCGAGGGGGCAGCGGATTCACGAGGCTCGGCTGCTAAGCGGGTGCCTGAGTGTCGTCGACCTCGAACTCGATCCGATCGAAGACGTCCGCAAGTCGAAGGGAGCAACCGACGCTAGTGAGCTCGAGCGAGTCTTCGAGCCCCGATGCGTCCGTGAGCGTCCACCGGCCGAGATCGTCCACGACGAACCGGTCAATGTGAGGTGCGTCCTGCGATACGACGAGATACTCGCGCAGTGACGGAAGCTTTCGGTAGAACTCGAACTTGCGACCGCGATCGTAAGCCTCGGTCGACGGCGAGATCACTTCGACGATGAGCGTCGGATTCATCAACGTGTCGAAGTGCCGATCCTCGAGACTCGGTTTGCCGCAGACTGCCACCACATCCGGATACGTGTACAGTCCGGCGTCCGACACTCGAACACGCATGTCGCCTGCATAGGTCTCACACGGACGACCCCGAAGCTGCGTGCTCAACTCGCGGACAATGTTGGTCACAATGAGGTTGTGCCATCGGCTCGCACCCGACATAAGGAAGATTTCGCCGTTGATGTACTCGCTCTTGAACTCGGCCGCTCGCTCGAGCTCGAGGTACTCATCCGGTGTGTATCGATGCTTCTTCTTGGTTGACATCGCAGTCCATCATACTCCGCGCCGGCCCAAATTCGACCGCGGGAGCCGGCGACCTTACGGAGTTGTTTTCACCCGCCAATCGCCTTCACCAGCTTCTCGTGGATTCCGTCGAAGCCGCCGTTCGACATGACCGCGACCGTGTCGCCGCGGTGCAGGCGCGGTCCTAGATGCCACACAATTTCGTCGGCGGTCGGGATGAAGATCGCTTCGGTGCCACGCTCGCGAATGGCCGAGACGAGCTCGTCGGTCGACAGGCGATCCTGCTCTGCGTAGCGCGAAGGTTCGAACAGGTCGGCAATCACCGCGATGTCCGCATCGACGAAAGCCGAAGCGTAGTCGTGCTGGAAGATTCGCTGCCTGCTCGTCAGGGACCGGGGCTCGTAAATCGCGATGAGCCGATCGTCCGGGTACCTCAGCCGCAGGGCCTGCAGTGTCTCGCGCACGGCGGTCGGATGGTGGGCGAAGTCGTCGACGATCCGGATTCCTTCCACCTCGGCGCGGACTTCCATTCGGCGCTTGACGCTGCGAAACGACAGCAGGGACTCACGAACGGTCTCGCGGTCGGCGCCCATGGACTCGGCGGCGGCGATGACGGCAAGGCAGTTGCGCGCATTGAAGTTCCCGGCCAGTGGCGTTGCGTACTCGCCGAATGCCGTTCCATCGACGCGCACTCGGAAACGCATCCCGTCAGGCTGGATGCCGATGGCCTCGGCGCGCCACTTTGCACCTTCCTCGATGCCGAAAGACTCCACGCGGCAGAATGCCTTCGCGGCGAGCTCTCGTACGGCAGGCGAATCGAATCCGGCGATGAGCGTACCGCGACCGGGAATGAGATTGACGAATCGCCGGAACGCGAGCTTGATGGCGTCGAAGTCCGCATAGATGTCGGCGTGATCGAACTCGACGTTGTTGAGGATCGCGGTGTCAGGCATGTAATGCATGAACTTCGGACCCTTGTCGAAGTAGGCGGTGTCGTATTCGTCGCCTTCGATGACGAAAGTCGAACCGTCCGTCCATCGATAACTCGCGCCAAAGTTTTCTGCCACGCCGCCGACGAGGAAGCTCGGGGCGAATCCGGCGCGATCGAGCACCCAGGCCATGAGCGAGGTCGTCGTCGTCTTGCCGTGCGTCCCGGCGACGACCACGGAGTGACGGCCGCGAATGAACTCGTCGCGCAGGACCGCGGCCGCCGAGGTGTAGGGAATCCTTGCATCGAGCACGTATTCGACCTCGGGATTCCCACGCGGAATGGCGTTGCCTATGACGACAAGATCCGGCGCCGGGTTCAGGTTCGAGGCCTGAAAGCCTGTCGCGACGGGAATTCCCTGCGACTCGAGCATCGTCGACATCGGCGGGTAGACGTGCTCGTCCGAACCGCTGACGTGATGACCCTTTGCGCGAAGCAGCCCAGCGAGGCTGGCCATTGCCGTTCCGCAGATCCCGATCAGGTAGTAGTGCATTCGTCCCGAAACTCTCTGCTGCCGTCCGGGGTGTGAATGCACACCCGATCGGATCAGCGGATGAAGGTGATGGGCGCCGACCGCTGCAGGGTAGTCGGTTCGTAGACCGTGATCACGATGGGCGAGCCCTTCGGTATCAGTCGCTTGTTCTTGCCTCGTGCGAGGAATCCGATCCGCTCGTAAGATCCGTCCGACATCTGGTCGCGAGTCTCGTAGACCATCCTCGAAACGGCTACACCGTTGATCTCGATGACCGACGTGCCCGTCAGTACCGTTCCGTAGACATAAAGCGTCGACTTTCGGTTGAGCCACTGAGCCGACGTGGCATTCGGAGCGGGAGGAGGCGGCGGAGGCGGCGGTCCGCCATCATCGTCGTCGTCCCCGCCGTCTTCGCCAATTGCCGCGTCGACGGCAGCCTGCAGATTCAAGCGGCCGCCCGTGACGGTTGGTCGATTCAAGGCCAGCGTAGTCGATGTCTCGAGCAGGATCTCCTTGATCTGGGTGCCGGTCAGCGATGGCGAGATCGAGGCGAGAAGTCCCACTGAACCCGTCACGTGCGGGGCTGCCATCGACGTCCCCGACGAAAAGTAGTAGTGCCCGTTGGGACCGGTAGAGGCGATCAGGCTACCGGGAGCAGCGATGTCGACGGTCGTCGCGCCATAGTTGGAGAAGCTCGACAGCTGGTCGTACCGCGTCCACGAGGCGACGGAGATGATGTTCGGCAGGTCGTAGCTCGCCGGATAGCTCGGAAACGCGTCGTTGTCGTCGCCGACGCCGTCGGCGCCGCCGTTGCCGGCAGAGGCACAGAAGAGAATGTCCGCCGCGCCCGCACTCTGAATTGCAGTGTAGAGTCCGGACGAGTAGTTGCTGCCGCCCCAGCTCGCGTTGATGGCGCGAATGTTGACGCCCCGCTGCTTCATCATCACGGCATAGTCGACCGCGGCAATTGCGTCCTCGGTCGTGCCCTGGAACTGCAGGAACTTCAGCGACATGATGCGGACGTTCCAGCAGACACCGGCAACGCCGATGCCGTTGTTGCCGACCGCGCCGATCGTTCCGCCCGTGTGCGTGCCGTGAAAGTCCGTGCTGTCGGTGGTATCCGAGGCGCCGTCGAAAACCGACGGGTCGTCGTTGAGGAAGTCCCATCCGTTCACGTCGTCGACGAACCCGTTTCCGTCGTCGTCGACGCCGTTACCTGCTGTTTCACCGGGGTTCGTCCAGGCGTTCGCGGCCAGGTCCGGGTGAGTTACGTCGACGCCCTCGTCAATGTCCGCGATGACGACCGTCGAGCTGCCCGTCCCGTGGTCCCACGCCTCAGGGCCATCGACGTCGATATCGGCGCCCTGTGTCGGGTAATCGTTGATCTCCTGCCCGATGTTGTGCAGTCCCCACTGCTGGTCGAAATGCTCGTCGTCCGGGACGGCGTGGGTCGCGACGATGAAACTCGGCTCGGCGAACTCGACGCGCGGGTCGGACGAAAGCCGGGCAACGGCATCTTCGACGCTCATCGTCCCGTCGAGGCTCAGCGACTCCATTTCGGACATCGTCGCGAATCGCCGGTGCACCACGGCACCGATGCTCTCGCGCATGAAGCTGCGTTCGGCATCGAGCTTAGCTGCAGAGTCGCGGTACTTGACGATGATCCGATCCGGCGCGTAGGTGCCGACGGCCGTCACGGATGGCCGGTCCATTACCCGGATTGGGACCGGACCGGTGGCCGTTGCACCCGGAACGACCGGGATCGCAAGACCGGCGATCGTCGATGCGACGATCCACTTCCACGAACGGCGAATGCGCATGTGCGGAACCTCGAACTGGTGCAAGAAAGGGCCGGAAATGGGGGAGTGGCCAGAGCGATTATGGACGGAGAGGCGGAAAACGGTCAACGGAGACCCCCTCGAACTTCGCCGGTTGAAGAGCTGGTGGTGGCGGACGCAGGCGGATCGGGCGTGCGGTACGACAACAGGGCGGGAG
>CAZXLQ010000182.1:2987-10827 GCA_964641945.1 uncultured Clostridia bacterium | reverse complement strand
AGCGTTTCCAGAGCTTCGCACACAGAGACACGGAGACACGGAGCCACAGAGGAAGACTCGTGACCGACGGCGTCTGGCTCATCGAGACGCTCGGGTGGCTCCGGGTGTCGAGGGGCACAGTCGAGCACCGCTCGTTTTCGCAGAAGGCCGCGAGCCTGCTGGCCTACCTTGCCTTGCACGAGCAGCCGTCACATGCGCGCGAGGAGCTTGCCGCGCTGTTCTGGCCCGACGCGACGGCGGCTGCCGGCCGGCACAGCCTCAGAACCAGGCTCTATGAGTTGCGACGCGTGCTCGAGCCGAAGGGCGCCGAGCCGGGATCCGTCCTTCTCGCCGATCGCGATTCGGTCGGCCTCGTGCCCGGCTCGTGGACGACGGATGTCGCGCAGTTCGCGGCCGCCGCGGCCCGGGCGGACCGTGAGAAGGCGGGCGGCCGGCTGGAAGCGCTGCGGGCGGCCGCCGCCTGGTATCGAGGAGACCTCCTGCCCGGCTTCTTCGATCCGTGGGTGCTGTCCGATCGTCGGCGACTGGCCGCGCTGCACGCGGACCTGCTCGAGCGCCTGCTCGAGGCGCTCTGCCTGGACGGCGCGACGGGCGAGGCCATCGCGGTCGCGCACCGGCTCATCGCCACGGACCCACTCAACGAGGAAGCCCACGTCAGCCTCATGCGCCTCTACGCCGCGGAGGGCCGAACGGCCGCGGCGCTCGAGCAGTACCGGGCTTACTGTGCGGTAATGCAGGACGAGCTGGGCGTCGAGCCGTCGAGTGAAGCGGCGGCGTTCGCGGAAGTACTGCGTCACCAGAAAGCCACTTCACCGGTCCCCGGCGCGCAGGCCGTCGAGTTCCGAACCGGTACGGCTACGCGCCCCGCACCGTCCGCATTGCCGACGACGCTCACCAGGTTCGTGGGCCGCGAAGACGAGCTGGCGCGACTTGGTGAATCGCTCATCGACGGAGACGCAAGGCTTGTCACGGTGGCCGGGCCGGGCGGGATCGGCAAGACGCGACTCGCGGCGGCGTTCGCCGGTGCCTGTCGGCGGGAAGCTGCTTTGTCGGTCTTCTACCTGGAGCTTGCTGACGTAGTCGACGGCCGCTTCGTTCCGGACTCGCTGGCCGTGGCCACGGGTCTCGGCCACGTGTCGTCCCGCGACGCTCTGGACGACGTGGCTGCCTCGCTCGCCGCGCACGCGCGTCCGCTTCTCGTGATCGACAACGCCGAGCGAGTCGCGGGCGCCGTCTCGGAGGCTGCGCGGAAGCTGCTCGAGAAGGTGCCGCAGCTGCGTCTGCTCGTGACCTCGCGACAGGCGCTGGGGATACGCGGCGAGGTCGAAATCCGCCTCGGTCCGCTGCCGGTTCCGGCGGAATGGGAGGAGCCCGCGGACCTGCTGTCCAATCCGTGCGTGGCGATGTACGTGGATCGCGCGCGGGCGAAGCGCGCCGACTTCGAGCTGACCGACGCCAATGCGGCTGCGGTCGCGCGGCTCTGCTCGCAACTCGAGGGCATTCCGCTGGCGCTCGAGCTTGCCGCGGTGCGGGAGCGGGTCCTGCCGGCGGCGCAGATGATCGGCCGGTTGGCCAGGAGGTTCGAGGTTCTCGTCGGCGCGCAGCGCGATGCGCCCGAGCGCCACCGGACGCTCAGCGCCGCGATCGACTGGAGTTACCAGGCTCTCGGGCCCGAGGCGCGGCTCGCCTTCACGCGGCTTTCGGTCTTTCGCGGCGGCTTCTCGCTCGAGGAGGCCGAGGCGGTCTGCGCGTCGCCGGATACTGCCGAGTCGATCGAGCGGATGTGTGAGGTGTCGCTCGTGGACGTGCACGACCGCGCCGGAGGCCGCCGTTTCCGGATGCTCGAGACGATTCGAGAGTTCGCGCTCGAGCGCTTGGACCATCGGGAGCGCGACGAGCTCAGCCGCCAGCATGCCAGGGTTTTCCTGGCGCTCGCCGAGCGCGCACACGTCTACCTGCTGGGACCAGAACAGGCCGCCTGGTACGAGCGCATCGACGCCGAGTTCGACAACGTCCGCGCCGCACTCGACTGGTCGCTGCGCGAAGGCGACGTGGTTACGGTGGTCCGGATTTTCGTGGCGCTGAATCGATACTGGCCAGCGCGCTCGAGGAGGCGTGAGGCGCGCCGCTGGATGCGCGAGGCGCTCGAGCGTGGCGCGGACCGGCTGCCGAGGCGCCTGCTTGCCAGGGGACTGAGGTATTCGGGCGAGCTCGGCCTCGCCGAGGGCGATCTCGGAGAGGCGCGGCGCCACCTCGAGCGGGCGCGATCGATGGTAGATGCGACCACAGATCCGGTTACGGCCGGATTTGTCTTGAGCGGTCTCGGTCACATCGCGGCGCGGCACGACGAGTTCGACGAGGCGCGTGACCTGCTGCTTCGCGGGCTGGAGCATGCGGCGGGAACGGGAAACCCCGACCTGACCGCGTGTCTCGAGAACGATCTCGGGGTCCTCGAGGCGCGACAGCGAAACTACGAGGCAGCGCTCGAGCGATTTTCGGCGAGCCTGGCGAACTACCGGAAGATCGGCGACGAAACGAGTGTCGTGACGCTGCTGTACAACCTCGGGTATCTCGCAACGATCCTCGGGCGGTACGACCGCGCTGAGGGCTACCTGACGGAGAGCATCGCGACGAGCCGCCGGCTCGGACACGCGTTCGGGCTTGCGAGCTCGGCGACGTTCCTCGGGCTGCTCGAGTTGCGCCGCGGCCGGACCGCCGAGGCGGTCGCGCGCTGCCGGGAGGCTGTGGATCTGTGCCTCGAGGCTGGCGAGTCGCACCGGATGATCCTCGCCATCGAGGGGCTTGGACTGGCGTTCGTCGAAACGAGCCCTGCTGTCGCGCTGATGACGCTTGCGCACGCGGCCTTGCTTCGAGAGGACGCGGACCTGGAGCCCGTCTTCGAGGACGACGAGCTGACGGCCCGGAAGATGTCCGCCCTGATGTCATCGCTCGGCGAGAGCGAATCGCAACGCCACATCGAAGCCGGCCGCGCCGCCTCGACCGAGTCCGTCCTGGCCAGCACGAGAGGCCGGTCCCGTTAATCCTGTAATCCTGTCTACTCTGCCTCCCGCAACGAGGTTTGACAGCCCGCCGGGGCTCTCCCATACTCCCGGCGCCGTGGACATCCAGCGCGCCATCGAGCATCTTGCCGCGGGCGAGTTCGACTTCATCGACCTCGGATGCGGCGTTGGCGGATCGACTGGATATTGTGCACGCAGGTTCGCGGCTGGACGGCCGCTCGGCATCGAGATCGACGCCGCCGACGTCGCCGAGGCCCGGAGTGCCGGCTACGTCGTGGCCCATGCCGACGTCGCGTTGACGAGCGTGCCCGACGGATGCGTCCGCTTCGTCTCGGCGATGGACTTCCTCGAACACCTTGCCGATGCCGAAACGTCGTGCGAGGTGCTCGAGCGTTTCGCAGGCGCCGCGCGAGAGTTCGTTTTTATCCGCCACCCGAGTTTCGAGGACATCGACTACCTTGCGGGGCTCGGGCTCAAGCTCTGCTGGACGGACTGGACCGATCATCCGACGATGATGCGGATCGAGGATTACGAGCGGTTGTTCGCGAGGCTGGGCTGGACGGAGTACGCGATCGTCCCGAGGCTGCTGATTCCGGACTCGGCGTCGGACCAGATCGTGCCTCTCTCGGCGCCTCGTGACGTGCAGGTGTACGACGAAGGCGCGCACGGCCCGAAGGCGTTCGTGCGGTTCGACCGGCCGGTTTTCACGCAGTTCGACATCTTCATCCGGCGCGACCCGGGCATGTCGGACGCAGCGTGGCGCGAGATCGTATTCTCGCACCTGGATGAGGACTCGCCATTGTGGCCGATGCGACTTGTTTCAGCGGCTGATCCGCCCGCAACAGAGCTCGCCGTGGACCTTGGTGGCTATGATCCTGAGACGGCGCGCTGGAGACTGCGCGCAAGCGATGGATCGGAGCGGACGCTGACGTACGGTGCCGCTGGGCGCGACTGGCAGCCGTTCGTCGGGGACTTCGATGGTGACGGACGGGCGGGGATCGGCGCGTACGACGGTGCGACGGGGTATTTCTTCCTGCGCAACGCGATTGGTGAAGGTGACGCTGACGTCACGGTCGGATTCGGCGCGCCTGGTGGACTGCCGATAGTCGCCGACTGGGCTGGCGACGGCACGGCGACGATCGGCGTGTACCAGCCATCGTTGGCGCTATGGTACGTGCGTTTCGCGAATGACCCCGGACCGGCCGACGCGGAGTTCCAGTTCGGGGTTGGTGGCGCCGAGATGCTCCCGATCGTTGGCGACTGGGACGGCGATGGACGCGACAACGCCGGGCTCTTCGATATGTCGACGTCGTCGTGGCACCTGCGGGGCGAAAGCCCGGATGGCAGGGAGGACGTGAGCTTCTACTTCGGTCCACCTGGTGGATTGCCGGTGGCGGGCGACTGGAACGGCGACGGCCGCGACTCGATCGGCGTGTACATGCCGGATTGGGGACTGTGGATTCTGCGCGACGCGAACACGAACGGTCCGGCGGACCGCGTGATCGAATATCGGATCGACGGCTACCGGCCGCTGGCTGGAAAGTTCTCGGACACTCCGTGAGCTCTGTGACCCTGTGGACTCTGTACGCCAACGGCAATGGCGTTGCCGTACGGAGAGCACGGAGTCACGGAGCACACAGCCGCGCATGGTTTCCGCGACCGCGGAGCGCTCCACGGCTGCCCGAGGCTCGCCCGACTCGAAATGCTCGAACACATTCGCCGAGGTGGCGGCCCGGCCTGCCCTCCAGCATCGTTCGCGAGCGTGGTCGCAAGGTCCGGTCCTCCGTTCGCGTTCAGTCACTGACGGTGATCCCGGATGAGGTCGTCGTATCGCTCGGCGTGCACACCGAGAACGTGTCGATGTCCGTCGCGATCGCGGAGAACAACGATCGCGTCGCGCGAGTGTTAGCCGCGATCGTGTCGCTGGGAATCTCCGCGAAGGATTACCAGACGGACACAATCCGCGTGGATCCGATTCGGCACTACTTCTCGAGGCCATCCCAACCAGAAGGATATTCCATGAGCAAATCGATCCGCGTCACGCTCAGGGACGCATCGCAGATCGAGCCGCTCCTTGCCGGTGTGTTCGACGTGGGCCTTGACCAGCTCTTCGGCGTCGAGTTTCGAGTCAAGGATCTCCAGTCCCACAGGGAGAAGGCTCGGCTGCTTGCCGTCCGGGTCGCGCGAGAAAAGGCGCAGAGCATGTGCGGAGAGCTCGGTCAGACGATCGGGAAGGCGCTCTACATCGATGAGGCAGCCGGGTACAGCCCGTACAGCACGGGCTACTACTATGGCGGGTACTACGGTGGTTCGCAGGCTGCAAACGTTTCGGTCAACGCCGGCGGCACGCCTGTCGAGACAGACGGCACCGTCGCCTTCGGCCAGATCTCGGTCACAGCGCGCGTCAACGTCGTCTTCGAGCTGCGCTAGCGCTGCGTGGAAGGAAGGACGAAGCTGTCCTCATCGATGACCGTCGCCGAGTTCGGCAACGGCAGGATTTAAACTATCAGCATGATACTAAGAATGAGATTCTCTCCGCTGGTTCTGCTTGCATTCCTGATCTGCGGCCCTGCCACCGGTCAGACTGTCGAGCCGACGAAAACCCAGGTCAACGGAGTTCGGCTGCACTGCGTCGATCGGGGGCAGGGCGAGCCACTCATCCTGCTTCACGGGGGGCAGGGAGACTATCGCTCCTGGGGGCCGCAGATGGAGGCACTCCCTTCGTGACCGAATTGACTCTCCACGCGAGTGGTCGGGAGTGGCTCGATTGACGAACTGGCGTGGAAGGATGCAACGCATGGACTTCAAGAAAGAAGCGAGCGTCTTGATCGCGATCGCGGTGTTGGCAGTGTGCGCTTCCAACGCACATGCGCAGGCGCCCCCCACGGGCGAGGGCCCCGGCGCGGCGCAGGTCGATGCGATTTATCCGGAGATCGAGAAGCTCTACATCGATCTGCACCGCAATCCGGAACTGGCGTTTCACGAGCAGCGCACCGCGGCGACACTCGCGGCGCGCGTCAAGGCCCTCGGGTACGAGGTCACGACCGGAGTCGGCGGCACCGGAATCGTCGCGATCCTCCGCAACGGCCCCGGTCCGGTCGTGATGTTTCGCACCGAGCTCGATGCGCTGCCGATCGAGGAGAAGACGGGCCTGGATTTCGCAAGCACCGCGACGACGAAGAACGATGCCGGCGTCGTCGTGCCGGTGTCGCACATGTGCGGTCACGACCTGCACATGTCGGCGTGGGCCGGCACGGCCGAGCTTATGGCGAAACACCGCGATCGCTGGCACGGCACGCTGATGCTCGTCGGACAGCCGGCAGAGGAAATCGTCGCCGGCGCGACCGCGATGCTCAAAGACGGACTGTTCACGCGTTTCCCGAAACCTGACTACGCGTTCGGGATGCACGTCGATCACTCGCTGCCGGCCGGCGTGATCGGGTTCCACCCCGGGTATTTCCGCGCCAACTCGACCGGGCTCGACGTGACGGTCTACGGCAAGGGCGGGCACGGGGCGTACCCGCGGCTCGCGATCGATCCGGTGGTGATCGCCGCGCGCATGGTGCTCGGCCTGCAGACCATCGTGTCGCGCGAGAACAATCCGTTCGACCCGGCCGTGATCACGGTCGGCAGCATCCATGGCGGCAGCGCCTCGAACATCATCCCCGACCAGGTGAAGCTCCAGATCACCGTTCGCTCGCTCGACCCCGCGGTCCAGAAGCGCCTGCTCGCCGCCATCGCGCGACAGGCCAAGGGCGAAGCCCTTGCCGCGAACGCGCCGAAGGAACCGCTGATCGAGATCAGCTCGAACACCGACGCCGTCTACAACGACCCCGAGTTGACCCAGCGAGTGGCCGTCGCCGCCCGTGCCGCGCTTGGCGCAGGGCAGGTGGTGGAGATGGCCGCACAGATGGGCGGCGAGGACTTCTCGCAGTTCGGGCTCGCCGGCGTGCGCTCAGTGTTGCTGCACGTCGGGGCGGTCGATGCGCAGAAGCTCGAAGAATCGGAAAGGACCGGCGTGCCTGTTCCCGGCGTCCACTCGCCGATGTGGGCGCCGGTGCGCGAGCGAACGATCAAGGCGGCGATCGCGGCCGAGACGGCGATTCTGATGGACCTGCTGGGTGCGGGTTCGGGCCGATGAGCTGGAGGCAACATTGACCGGAAGCAGGGATTCATACAACCGCTGGGTCTTCGTGATCGCGTTTGCGCTCGTGTTCTACGTCAATGGCGCCGGCTTCATCGAGAGCTTCGTGAATTACCCGAGTTGGCCCCTGATCGCACCGGCCGAGTTCGTGACGTACCACCGCTTCATCTCGCCGAGAATCCTGGCGTTCCTCGTGGCACCCGCGCTGCTCGCCTCCGTCTTCACGATCCTGATGCTTTGGGCGCGGCCGGCAACGGTCCCGCGCTGGGCCGTGTGGGCCGCGATCGCGCTGCATGCTGCCGTCTGGATCTCGACGGCGACGATCCAGGTGCCGATCCAGCTTCAACTCAGCGAACACGGGATCTCGCCGGGCCTCATCGAGCGTCTGATCGAGACGAACTTCTGGCTGCGCCGAATCCCGATCGCAATCTGTGCGGGACTGTTTCTGTGGATGGCCGCGCGGTCGCTCGGAGGCGACGGCGGCACGCGCTGAATAGATGAGGAAGAAGGGTAACTCGAGGGGACCTCGAACGGAATGAAGTGAACGGCAAGAGAGGTTATCCCGATGGTACCGCGAGCGCAGCGAGCGGCCGGCCGTTCAACAGTGTGCGGTTCAAAGTCTCGGAGTCCCATCGTCAAGCCGGCCGCGGCCGGGGCGGGTGCGGTGCGGGGGCGC
>CAZXLQ010000182.1:0-2977 GCA_964641945.1 uncultured Clostridia bacterium | reverse complement strand
CGGACTTCTACACGCGCACGTCCGCCTACGATCTCGACGCGTGGGCGGAATGGAGTGCCGGATTCCGCCCGTTCGGCCGGCTCCTTGCCCTGCTCTTCAGTCGACGGCTCCGGCAACTCAACATCCCGCTCTCGGGACTCGACACGAGCGGCGGGATGACGAGCGAGGTGCTCCAACTCGTGGAGCCTTCGACGGGCGACGTACGACTGACCGCCTGGGTGCGCGAGCTATTGTCCACGGGTCGGGTGCTCTACGCCGGCACGTACGCGCCGTGTGCGATTCCGGGCCACGTCGGACCCTGTCTGAAGGTCGTCTTTCCGCTCCCGAACGGCAACGCCATGGTCATCATGCGTCCGGTGCTCCACGCTGACGGATCGTTGACGGTAGTGTCGACAGGGAAGTCATTCGGTGATCCCGGTTTCTATTTCACGGTCCACGACCGCGATGGACGTATCTGGGCGCGTTACATCCGAACGCTGCGCGAGGGCATACACGTATATCCCGCCGAGGACGGGCGCGTACGAGCCGACCACGAGCTGACGATCTTCGGGGCGACGTTCCTGCGGCTCCATTACCGACTGACACGAAAACGCGATGAAGTTGTCGAACACCTGTCCGAACCGGCAGTTTCCTGACAGCCAGCGTGTTCGCGAGGAGAATCGGGTGAGAGGACTGGGAGGCTGACCCCTGCGCGGTAGCGCAAGGGTCTGTCCGGAGTACAGCCGAGCTCGCCACGACAGGCTCGAATGTGAGTATCTGATTCGGAGCGGACGCGCCAGGTGCTCCTCCCCAGGCACCTGACGCTGCCTCGCGCTCGTACGTTATCGATGCGTGAAGCCGCCGAGCTCGTGCTTCCAGCAGAGTGCGCGCAGCGAGTGTCGGCGTTGACCCTTGACGCAATCGGGCGTGCCCGCCGATGCTAGCGCTCGGCTCACCAGGAGGATCGCCATGCCAGACCTGCTGCGAAACGTGCTTGCCGTGATTGCGGGAACCGTCATCGGCGGAGTCGTCAACATGGCGATCATCACCATCAGCCCTTCGCTGATTCCACCGCCACCAGGTGTTGACGTCACCACCGCCGAGAGCCTCGCCAGGGCAATGCACCTGTTCGAACCGCGTCACTTCGTGATGCCGTTTCTGGCGCACGCAATTGGCACGCTCGTCGGCGCCCTCGTTGCCTGCCTGATCGCGGCGACCGCCAGAGCGCCCCTCGCATATGCAATCGGCGCTTTTTTTCTCCTCGGAGGCGTTGCGGCGAGTTTCATGATTCCCGCCCCCGCATGGTTCATCGCGCTCGACCTCTTGGTCGCGTACCTGCCGATGGCATGGCTTGGTATCCAGATCGGTACTCGCCTGACGCAGGGAATGACCGCCGCACGATCGGGAGTTTCCTGACTGTTCGGCCACTGCGGAAGG
The DNA here is from genome assembly GCA_964641945.1 of uncultured Clostridia bacterium. Lineage (GTDB taxonomy): Bacteria > Acidobacteriota > Blastocatellia > UBA7656 > JADIYM01 > JADIYM01. Next base: position 1,561 of record CAZXLQ010000182.1, on the reverse strand, counting down.
AACCGGATCGATGAAGACCGTATTTGACGACACGGACCGGAACGAACTCTACGATCGTCTGGACAAACTGACACTCGACCACAAACCGCTCTGGGGACGGATGACCTGCGGCCAGATGCTGGCCCACCTGACGGACGGCGTGCGGATGACGCTCGGTGAGCTCGCCGTGCCGCCGAGGCCGGGGCCGCTGCGGTTCGGACCGATCCGGCACGCGGTGATCCACTGGCTTCCGTTTCCGAAAGGGGCCCCAACGGCGCCGGAACTCCTGGTGCGGCGTGCGGAAGACAGTGCGGTCGAGATCGGTGAACTGAAGGCGGCAATGGAACGAATGGCCGGCAGGGCAGGCGAGGGGACGTGGGAGGAACACCCCGCGTTCGGGCGGATGACCGAGCACGACTGGGGCGTGCTCGTTTACAGGCACACCGATCATCACCTCCGACAGTTCGGTGCGTGACAGTCCCCGAAGTCCTCCACAGACTGTTCGCCGGTACTTTCGACCCAGGGAGCGATACGTTGCTCGAGCATCGAGGATAGCAACATGAAAAAGCCGGACGAGAGCGTCCCTTCGGCATCGGACCTGATAACGAATAGAATCGCCGAGCTCGGGGACTGGCGCGGGGAGACCCTCAGCCGCATGCGCAGGCTCATCAGGGAAGCCGATCCGGAAGTCGTCGAAGAGTGGAAGTGGATGGGCACTCCCGTCTGGTCTCACGACGGCAACATCTGCACGGGCGAAACCTACAAGAAGGTCGTGAAGCTGACCTTCGTCAAAGGCGCGTCCCTCGAGGATCCGGCCCGGCTGTTCAACTCGAGTCTCGAAGGAAACACACGTCGCGCGATCGACATCCACGAAGGCGAAGCGGTCGACGAGTCCGCATTCAAGGCGCTTGTTCGCGAAGCCGTCGCCCTCAACGGTTCCGGAAAGTCGAAGTCCTCGAGGAAGGCGAAGTCCTGAGCCCGGGATTGGGAGGTGTCATGGCAAACAAGCGTCCGACGACGATCGCCGAATACATCGAGGCAGCCTCGCCTGCCGGCCAGCCGCACTTGCGCCGGCTCTACGCGATTCTCAAGAGCGTCGCGCCGGAAGCCGAGGAGGCGATCAAGTGGGGAACCCCCTTCTTCGTCGAGCCGCGATTCCTCTTCGCGTTCTCAGCGCACAAGGCCCACTGCAACTTCGCGCCGACACCAGAAGCGCTGGAGGCTTTCAGCGGCGAGCTGGAAAAACACAAGACGACCAGGCACTACCTTCAGATTGCCTTCACCGAGCCCGTGCCTGAGGACCTCGTTCGCCGGATCGCCGAATACCGCCTCCGGGTTGTGGCCGAACGTGAGGACGACGCATTCTGGTAACTCCGTCGCTTCAGGAACCCGTCGGCGCGCCTGCCGCGAGATTCTTTCCCGCATCGCTCGACGCCGCCTCGAGCCCGCGTTAGCCCGCGTTGACATTCGACGGAAGTCCAATACGAGGAAGAATCGCAGCGCGGTCGGGAGCCACGGGTGAGGGGCACCGGTAGAGCGACTAGAACGGGAATCAGCGGATGGCGAGGAACTCAGACGATTG
>CAZXLQ010000181.1:0-10947 GCA_964641945.1 uncultured Clostridia bacterium | reverse complement strand
CCCCGTCGGCCGCAGGGCCGTGCGGTGGGGAGAGCGGTCCCCGTCGGCCGCAGGGCCGTGCGGTGGGGAGAGCGGTCCCCGTCGGCCGCAGGGACGTGCGGTAGGGAGAGCGGTCCCCGTCGGCCGCAGGGCCGTGCGGTGGGGAGAGCGGTCCCCCTCGGCCGTAGGGCCGTGCGGTGGGGAGAGCGGTCCCCGTCGGCCGCAGAGACGTGCGGTTGGGAGAGTGGTCCCCGTCGGCCGCAGGGACGTGCGGTAGGGAGAGCGGACGCCGTCGGCCACATGGACGTGTGGTCCCCGTCGGCCGCAACAAGCCCATCGGAGCCTACCTTCGGCCCCCCCGAAGTCGCTTCAGGATTCCCGCGAAAGCGTCATCTGAAGCGCTCCGGCCACGTCGGCATCGAATTGCACGCCGGCGAGGCTCGTGACCTCGGCAACAGCCTGCGCAAGCGACTTGGGCTGACGGTAGCGGCGGTTTACGGTCGTCATTGCCTCGAAGGCATCCGCCACGGCGATGATGGCACCCATCAGGCTGCTGTCGCGCTTGCCGGTCGGATAGCCGCTGCCGTCGGGTGATTCGTGGTGTTCGGCGACGACGGCACCAATTTCCGGAAGACCGACCTGGTCGAGAATCTGTTGTCCATTCTCGGGGTGCTTCCTGAGGATGGACCTCTCGCCATCGTTGAGCGGGATCAGTTTGTTCAACAGACTCCACGGAACCATCAGCTTTCCAATGTCGTGCAGTGCCGCGGCGAGCCCGAGAGAGTGCCACTCGACTTCGCGCCTCGCGCGTTCACCGGCCGGGCCGTCCTGCTCGATCAAGGATCGGGCCATTCTCATCGAGATCGTCTGGACTGCCCTCGAATGGTTGTGCCCGGTATACCAGTCCTTTCGTTCGAGGAAATCGATGAGTCGGTCGACCAGGCCCGAGGCCTCGAGCTCGATGCGCTCGGCCTTGCGGGCGAGCGGGTCAGACGGATCGAACAGCATGCTCGACGAGAGTCGCATGACTGCTACGAACGTATCGACGACACGAAGCTCCTGGAGCCGATCGGCCACCGCCAGGCTGCTTTCGAGCGCCCGGTAGCAGTCGATGAGCGCCTTCGAGTGGTCGCCTTGCGCCGCGCACGCCTCCGCGGCGAATCGGTAGATCTCGGGCAACTGCACCATGAGGTCGCGATCCGCGGCGCATTGCCGGGCCAGCCGTCGAAGGTGACGTTCGGCGTCGTCGGGCCTGCCGCGCAGGATGAGCGCGTGCGCGAAGTTCGTCTGCGTCTGCATGTGCTCGTTGACGGTCAGCGGAGACGCCAGCGCGCGTGAGAGGTATCGCTCCGCAATCTCGAGGTGAGGACCGATGTCGATGCTGACACCGGACTCGTAGCGCGCCCACTCGGTGCGGTTCGTCCCGATGTTGTTGCAGAGCATGCCCCGAAGCCGCTCGGCTTCGAACGGAGCGTGCCGGATGAACACGTCGGCCGGGATGGCATCGACCTGCTCGAGCAGATTCTCGTAAACACGCTCCGCCTCGTCGAAGCGCTTGAGGTCGTGCAGCACGTTGCCCCAGTTCATCGTGATGATCGTTGAACGGACCTGCCCGTGTTCGTCGTCCTCGAGGAAGCTGAGCGCGTGCTCGAATGCCTCGATGGCAGGGTCGTACTGCCCGAGGTGGTAAAGATTGATGCCGGCGAGGTTGAAGGCCATTGACGACATTCGCTCGGCTCCACGCGCCTGTGCCAGCGACGCCGCACGCAGCAGTACCTCAGTGGCCGTCAGGTCGTCGCCGGACTTTCGGAGCGTTGCGGCGATCTCGAACATCCGCTCGACGCTGTCGAGTGGCGAACTGTCCTTTTCGGGATGGCGCACGAGCTCGTCGGTTACACCGAGCAGCTCGATGCAGATCGATGCGAACTCTGCGAGGTCCTCGGCGGGAAGCAGTGAAATGCTCCCCATGGCATCCAGATCCCCGTGGAGCTCGCGCAGCTTGTGCGTGATCGACGACATGCAACTCCAACGAGCGGCCGGCACGCCGCGATTCTGGCTGGCCCGCGCGGCGCGGACTCTACCATTCCGACCAGTCGGGCGCCACGGACACCGAGCCTACGCCTCGCGGCCCAGGTCGAGGAGCAGTCTGGTGAGCATCGCCGCCCGTCGCGGTAGATCGGACAACACAACCTGTTCGTGATCGGCGTGCGCACCCATACCGTCGGGCCCGAGTCCGTCCAGCGTGGGAACACCGAGCGCCGCAGTGAAGTTGCCATCGCTGACACCGCCGACGTGGCCGTGGCCGAGCTCGAAACCGGACGCACGTGCCGCAACGGCCGCGCGATCGAAGAGTACGAGCCCGGCGCGCGTCGACTCGAAAGGCGGCCGGTCGATGCCTCCCGTAACCTGGATCGAAGCGTCAGGCACTGGAGATTCGAGTCCCATGATCGCGGCGTGCACCCGGTCGGCCTGCGCCCGGGTTCGAAACCGGACATCGACGTCGACCGTCGCACTGGCAGCGATGACGTTCGGGCGCGTTCCGCCTTCGAACACGCCTGCGTTCACCGACAAGCCGTTTGCGAGATCGTTGATTTCGTGCAGGTCGATCACGATGCGAGCGGCGGCCAGGATCGCGCTGACACCCTTCTCAGGGTCGACGCCGGCGTGCGCGGCCCGCCCACGAACCGCGATCCGATATCCCGCCATGCCCGATCTGGACGTCTTGGCGAGTCCTCCGGGAATTGCTGGCTCGAAGACGAGCGCAGCACGCGCCATCCGCGCGTGATCGGCAATGAGCGCCCGCGACGACGCACTTCCGATTTCCTCGTCACAGTTGAATACGACCGTGATCGGAGGCATGCATTCGTGTCGACTCAGTCCGCGCAGGGCTTCGATGACGATCAGTAAGCCTGCCTTCATGTCGAACACGCCGGGACCGAACGCACGGTCGCCCTCGACGCGCCACGGCATCGTGTCGAGAGTTCCGCGCTTCCACACGGTGTCGAGGTGGCCGAGCAGCATGATCGGGCGATCTCCCTCTCCGAATCGAGCGACGAGGTTCGGACCATTCGCGTGGCCTTCGACCAGGGAAACCGATGCGCCCGTGTCGCCGAGCGCGCTTTCCACGATCGCTGCCACGATCCGGATGCCCTCGGCGTCGCGAGACGGCGACTCGGTCGAGACGAGCCGCTCGAGCTCGGCGACCATGCCTGGGGCTCGGTCGGCGTATTCGGCATTCCAGTCTATCGATTCCAGTCCCGTCGTCGTCATCCTCGCTCCCTCGCTTGCTCGCTGCCGAACGTACCACACGAGTTCGTCACTCGAATACGGATCAGCGAAGCCGTCGAGCGGCGCCCTGCATCAGAACTGCGAACGGTTGCGAAGCAATCTTGTTGACCATCGGCCTATCCCGCTTCCAGATCGACCCGCTCGCAATTGCACGCGGCATTGATCCTCCGTCAGCGGAGGCGGACGAACGTCCGAGACGTTTCACCCGGACCTCTCGCGAAGAAAGTTTATTGATTCAAGAGTCTGTCCGCCGGCCTGCCCGGTACCACTCGCGGTTCCGACTCACGCAGGCTCTGCCCAGTAAAGGCCGGAACTTTGCACGACGCGCGAATCGGCTATACTCTGCGCCGTCGGACACACCACGTATCGGAAAACGCACGACATGAAACTCGTCTTCTTCAGTCCAAAGCTGACGCAACCGGCGACAGACCACCGCACCCGGATCCTCTACACCTTGCTCGAAGGCATCGCCGATCGAGGCCACAGCCTCGTGTTCGTCCAACCAGGAGGCGACGATGCCGTGGTGCTGCCCTTCGCCGAAGATTTTCGGTATGGCATCTGGAACGAGGCGCGTGAGCGCATCGAAATGGAGCTGGCGGACTCCAGTGCCTACGTGGTCATCTCGGGCTTCGAGGCCGGAACCGATGCAGTCGAGTGGTTGTTCGACCGACCCGTGCCGGCGCGGGTGTTCTACGACCTCGATCCGTGGCAGACGCTCCAGGGGCTCGATGCCTCGGGCTCTTCACCCTGGATTCGTAGCGACCAGATTCCGTATTTCGACCTTGTGTTCTCGATCGCGGGCGGACCGGCGATCGAGCCGTACTCGGCTCGCTACGGAGCCAAGGAAGCCGTCACGCTCTACGAGTCAATCGACACGGCGAACTTCCATCCGCGCTCGCCCGAGGACGACTTCTCGTGCGATCTGGCGCTCGTCGCGGACCGTTACCCTGCCTCCGAGGCCGTGCTCGAGAATTACCTGCTCGTGGCTGCTCGCGCCGTGCCGTCGCACAGGTTCATCGTATTCGGCGAGGGATGGGATGGTTTCGATGCCTGGCCCGACAACGTCGATCTCATGCCGGCGGGAGGCGCCCTGACCCGAGCGGCCATCTACTCGTCGGCTCGGATCGTGCTCGTTCCGCCGGGACCGCACCCCATCGACTATTCGCTCCCGTACGAAGTGCTCGAACCGGCCGCGTGCGGCGCGGCGTGTGCCGTCATCGACAGGCCTGGTCTCTCGGAAGTCTTCGTGCCGGGCGTGGAGATCATCGTGCCGGAGAGCGGTGCGGACCTCGTGCCCTTCCTGACGCACGTCGGCGACGAGCACCTTCACGAATTCGCAACGAACGCGGAAAAACGCGTACTGAACGACTACGTGAAGCTGCGGCAGTCGACGAAGTTCGAGCAGCGGGTTGCGCGGAAGTACTACGTTGGCCACAACGGATAAGGCCTGCTACGTCGTTACGTGGAAACCGGCGTACGCTGAGTTGATCGGCGCTCCGGATGGCAGCATCGAGCGGATCGTGGTGTTTCTCGCGCAAGGCGGCTTCGCCCAGGACGTGACCGACTTCGAACGTCAGGTGAAGGAACGCTTCCTCGACGCGGAATTCGACTACCAGGGCGTCGAGCTCGACCGTACGGCTGACGTCTTCGACGTCTACTACACGCTCTAGTAACCGGATCCGGTTATCGACCTGGATTTGTGACCAGAACCGCGCGCGCAGCACGCGGCCGGCTGAGGCAATCACATGACGCGATTGTCCCGGCAGGCCGCTTGCTTCGCGCGCGGTTCTGGTCCTGGCCTCGATCCGACGTAACTAGGCTTTCTTGTACTGCGTCAGTTTCTGCTTGAGCTCGCCGACGATCGAGGTGATGAGCTGGGTCATCCTCGAGATGCTCTCCTCGCCCTTGAGGATGTAGTCGTCGATGTCGATCATCACGCGCTTGGTCGCGAAAACCGAGTTCATCTGGTGATCCAGCTTCACGTCGCCGAGCATCGGCATCTTGAAGATGTTAGCAATGTCAGTGCGATACATCGCTACCAGGTCGTCCGGGTCCGAGAGGTAGTTCTTGACTTCGGCCTGGACCTGGATGGTGGCCTTCGATCCGATGACCGCCTGCTGGATCATCGAGCCGCCGGTCTTCCGATCGACGATGATCACGATCGAGTTCAGGATCGGATCGCCGATCGGCTTGAAGTGAATCATCTGCGCGCCCGTGTTCGCGTTGAATCCGATGGCAGGTGTCTTCAGCCGCGCCATGGCCCGCACGAGCTCGCCCACAAGGATCTCGTCCTTGCTCTCGCGCATCTCCTGACCGTGTTTGAACTGGTTCAGAAACGACAGCATGGTCTTCCTCCGTTCAGGCGCCGAGTCGGCCGCGCAGGTATTTGGACAACGAGTGAACGGTCGCTCCGATGTGCTGTTGCAGCATCGGATAGTTCACCTCGTAGTTCGACGAGAAATATGTGTCGAGATCGATGATCAGCGGCACCTGGACGTAGATGTACCCGCTCGCGAGGTCCGCGTCGCAGGTGATGACGCCCGGCTCCGCGGCATCGAGGAACCCGCTCTTGAACTCTGACTTGAGCGCCTGCCAGATGGCTCCGGGATTCTGCACCATCTGGCCATAGCCGATGACGACGCGGGCGAGCCGGCCGAGCACCTTCGCGGTGACCAGGTCTTCGCTCTGATTCGTTAGCTGGAAGATCAATCGCGTCTTCGACGGCAGGTGCTCGAACCGCAGGTAGTGGTTAACGCCGTCCGAGTTCAGGTCGATCAGCGAATAGCCCTGCTCGACGGTCGAGGCAATCACGGCGCCGAGCAGCAGCTCGTCCATGTGTGTGTTGTGCTGGCGCTCGTTGTACTTCTTCCAGCTGAAGTCGACGAGCGAGACGAAGACCTTCTCGAGTTCCTCGGCGGACATCTGGCCTCCTGATGCTTCGATAGGATGAAACGATCGTCCTGCGGCGGACGCTCCACGATGGTGGAGCACCCGTCGCTCTCCTTCAATTCGTCATGCGAGGGCGCTCTCTATCCTCGCGAGGGCTCCGTCCAGGAGCTCGTCGGTGCGCGCAATGCAGAGCCGCATCCACTGATTCCACGACGGATCGTCTGCAAACGCGCTTCCCGGCACGCCCGCAACGCCTTCGCGTTCAAGCAGTTGAGCGTTCAGTTGCATCGCGTCGCCGAATCCCTGGGGGATTCGGGCCCAGAGATAAAAGGATGACGCGGACGGATAAATCCGGAAGCCCATGCGCTCGAGGGCAGCCGTCGCCCGTGCCCGCTTTGCCCCGAATTCCTCGCGCTGGGCGTCGTAGTAGGAGGGCTCGGCCATCAGAACGCGCGAAAGCGCGTGTTGCAGCGGAGTCGGAGCGCAGACGTAGAAGACGTTCCCTGGACCGTGCAGACGGCTGGCAAGCGGACCGTACCCAAATGCGTACCCGAGGCGCCATCCGGAGATTCGCCACGATTTCGAGAACGAGTTGCAGGTGACAGTGCGCTCGAACATTCCGGGTAGCGTCGCCATCGAGATGTGATCGCCTGGATTCACCACGAAGTGCTCGTAAACCTCGTCGCTGATGCAGAGAAGGTCGAGTTCCTGGCACACGCTCGCGATCAGCTCGAGCTCGGCACGGGTCATCGACTTGCCGGTCGGATTCGACGGCGAGCAGACGACGATGGCCTTGAGAGGGAAATCTGGCCGCCGAGCGGCAGTGCGACAACGCGTCCGGAACTCGTCCGGATCGATTTCCAGCCGGTCGCCCCGAAGCGGGAAAATCTCGGCTCGCCCTCCTGCGGATTCAATGATGCGCTGGTGGTAGGGATAATACGGCTCGAAGAGCAGCGCGGAAGCGCCCTTCAGGAATGCATTCGCCGCGGCGACGAGGGCGCCTGTTGCTCCCGGCGTGATCATGACTTCGACCGGAGAGGCCGAAGCGTTGACAGTGATGCCGTTGTGCGCCAGGACCTTTTCGGCGAGGACCGCCCGCAGCTCCGGAATTCCTTCAAAAAAAGTGTAGTGATTGTGTCCCTCGGCGATTGCGGCCGCGGCGGCGTTGGCTAGAGCCGGAGTAAGCGGCAACTCGGACTGTCCCTGGACCAGATTGCCTTGCGGGGCAACGAGGCGGGCGATCATCCGGATGTCGGGCTTGGCTGGAGCGGTCATGATTGGGTCCTCCAGAGGTCGATGTCGCAGGGTCGCGAGTCTACCAGACGGGTCCTGCGAGGCGCGAGTCCCCGCCGGTAAGTCGCTCGATGGATTGGGTTTATGCGTCTGGAAGCCGGACTGGACGGCGACTCGTCATTTGCCGCACCGAAGCGATCGGAAACGTACAACCGTCCGTGGGACGATGCCTGAAACAGTAGACTCGTCGTTGCCGCATTGAAGTGATCGGAAAGGTGCGACCGTCCGTGGGAGGCTCGCTACCGCTCGCGGCTCAAAAAACGGGGATGGGCCGCATCGTGCCTCGCAACGGCGCCCCGGCGCGATCGCACTTCCGAACTAAGAAGAGTGATCGCGTCAGGGCGCCCAGGCGCAAGGGTTTCCTTCGAGGTCGGGTGCTAAGCGCCGTTCCAGTTCCCGCGGACCGGCAGCACTCCAGACGCCGGACCGAACGAGAATGCGTAGTCCGCAGGGCCGTTCGCGTTGCCGTTTCGGAGGAAGAACGTGCCGGACGACGGTACGTAAAGCCCTACCGAATCGACGGCATCGGCATTCCAGTCACCGGCAACCGGGGTCCAGCCGAGCCCACCCGGGCCGAACGTGAACACGATGTCCGCCCCGCCCGGTGTAGTCGTGTTGCGGAGGAAGAAGGCGCCGCTCGAGCCGACATAGATACCTATCGAGTCCTCGCCGTCTCCATTCCAGTCGCCGGCAACGGGGAATGCTCCGGCCGGTCCGAACGTGAAGACAAGATCGGCACCCCCGGGAACGTTCAGGTTTCGCAGGAAGAAGGTTCCAGATGCGGGCTGATAGATGCCGACAGTGTCGCGACCATCGTTGTCCCAGTCACCGGTGACGGGAATGTAGCCGGCATTCCCGGCGCCGAACGAGAAGACGATATCCGCCGGCCCGGGTGTCGAAGAATTCCGGAGAAAGAACGTGCCAGTCGTCGGCGCATAGAAGCCGGGCGTGTCATAGCCGTCACCGTCCCAGTCGCCCGAGAGCGGCGTCCATCCCGAACCGCCAGGCCCGAAACCGAAGGCCAGATCCGCTCCGCCTCCGTTGTGGGCATTTCGCAGGAAAAACGTCGACGAGCTCGGCACGAAGACGCCGACCGTGTCGCCCACCGTGCCGCCGGCCGAGTTGTCACGCCACCAGCGCACGAGATCCCTGAACGCCTGGGGCGGATTCGTCGGTGACGGCTGTCCGAGCACCGTATCGGTCGAGTTGATGCCGTGGCAGTTGGCACACGACCTTATCTCGCCGGACGCAAACGTCAGCCAGTATCTCTCTCTGATCACCGGTGCGCCCGCCGGCGTGGTCACCTGCCACGAAAGCGCGCGCCGTGCCGGCACGATAGCGGCCATGCTTCCGTCGAGCCCGAGCTGGGTGCTGCCCGGAGGAGCCCCGGTAAGCAGGGGATTTCGACCCTCGTGCATTACCTGGCCGATCGGTCTACGCCCGCCTTCGTTGATAACCGTGTAGCCCCTTACCAGGTCGGCCTGGAAGAACTGTGCATAGAGCAGGTCGGTTACAGTTGCCCCCGGCAGCGACGTCTGCGTACCACCACCGGCGATTCGAAGGTTGAATGGCTGCTGCCGATCCGCGCGTCGGGTCACGTTGCGCGCCGCGAGCAGCGCCACGTTGTGCGCCGTCAACCAGGAACGCAGGCGATCGACGCCTGGCTGACCGCCGAGCTCGTCGAGCAGGATCTGATTCTCGATGGATGGGAGTGGATTCTGGTGCGCCGACGGGCGCGTCCTCACTCGAACCTCGACGGGGTCGAGCTCCCACATCGGTCCACTGTAGTTGAGCTGCTGATACGAGTAGTTGTCCCAGTAGCTGATCGACTTCGAGATCGGCGTCGGGATCAGGCGCGTGCCCGGAGTGTAATACGGCGCTCCTGGCGTAAGCCGAACGAGGTGGAAGTCATAGAGCGACGACAGCGGCGTTCCGGTCGGGTTGTCGTCGTATGGAGATGTCGTGCGGACTGCGATGAGCGTGCCGTCCGACAGCGGCGTGGGATTTCGGAAGTGGCCCGCGTAATTCGGCGGCGGCGTCTGACCGTCGGGAATCGGGTTCGCCGTGTTCGGGTCCGTGATGTAGTCGAACTGCATGTTGTCGGGATTCACCGACTCTCCACCCGAAAGCGCGACGATCTGGCCCGCGGCGTGAGTACCGAACTCCGGGGCCCTCGTAGCGTAGAACCGACCTGGCACGAGCGGATCTTCCTTGTAGTGGAAGGTGTTGGTGGCCGTGCGTCGGTTCTCTGGCGCGATGAATTCCGGCAGGTCGTCATTCGACGAGTCGAAGTAGCTGATCAGCTCGTGGCGTCCGACGTGATTCAGAGTTTCGAGGGCGGTGCCGTCTTCGTTCACCTGCCACGGGAAGAACTGATTGATCGTGTGGCCGTGTTCGTACGCCGAACCTGGAAGGACGCGTGGCTCTGGATAGATCTCGGTGGTGCCGCCGGTGTTGAGCGACGAAGACTCGGATGCGTAGTTGAACGCACCGTAGTCGTTTGTTCCTTCGATGTTCTGCTGGTCGCGCTGAAGGTGGTCCCACCGTGTGAAGATCACACGGCCGTCGCTGGCGATGATTGGAGTAAAGGCCCCGGAGATCGCGTGATCCAGCAGTTTGAGATCCGATCCGTCCGGATTCATCGACCAGATGCCCGTGTTGGTCGGCTGCGATTCGTATTCGTCGAGCTGCGGATAGCTCGAGCGCTTGCCGTTTCGGGGTCGGTCCGACGTGAAGATGATCCGGTCGTTCGTGCCGTAGATCGGCGAGATGTTGTTGTAGTTGTCGGGCTGCGCGATCTTGCGGAACTGGACCGTCTGGCCCTGTCCGATTCCGGTTACCTCGTAGATCTGCCAGTAGACCGGTGTCAGGACGTCCTGGGTCGTGCCGCCGATGACCATCGAGACCAGTGCCTTGTTGCCGTCCCAGTGGACGGACGGTTCGCGCACGGCGATTTCCTGCAAGGGCGTGGTTCCGAAGCCGGCCTGCTGCGTCAGGTTGCGCAGTGTGCCGTCCATGTAGCGGATCCAGAGGTCGCCTCCGCGCGGCGTGGAACCGGTATTGGCTTCGTGATTTCCAAATGTTGCGTTGGTGCTGGTGAAGTCGCCGCCGAATGGCGCTTGAGTGACGAACATGACGGCTGGCGTCATCATCGTTTCGGCGGAGCCTTTGGCCGACGGGAAAGCGACGAGGGAGAGGGAGGCGAGTAACGCGGCGGTCGCGAGCTTGGTGACGGAATTCAGGTGCGCTCGCCGGGGCGATGGGTGAATGCGCATTGTGTTCTCCAATCCGGGGGCGGTCGGACGGAAGTTGACTTGTGTGGGTACTGCCTGACAGAGGGCCGAACAGCGCGATTGTCGAACATGTGGCGGCCGAGGTCAATCGCGACCGGCACGCGCGCCTTTTGAGCCTGAACCTCGTGCGTAGCGAGGGGCCTTTACCCAGAATCGAGTCGGCTGGACACGGGCAGTTGTGTCGTGGCCGTGCGTTTCCCGTCCA
>CAZXLQ010000180.1:1265-10976 GCA_964641945.1 uncultured Clostridia bacterium | reverse complement strand
GCCGGCCAGAAGGGCACGGGCCGCTGGACGTCGCAGGTCGGTCTCGATCTCGGGGTGCCGATCCCGACGATGAATGCGGCCATCGAGGCGCGCTTCATTTCGCGCGACAAGGCCGAGCGCGTTGCGGCGAGCAAGGAGATCGAGGGACCAACCGCCAAGTACACCGGCGACAAGAAGGAACTCATCGATGCCATTCGTGCGGCGCTCTACGCGTCGAAGATCACGTCCTATGCCCAGGGCATGAACCTCATCCGCGAGGGCTCCAACGTCAACAAGTGGGGCATCGACCTCGGCGAGCTCTCGCGAATCTGGAAGGGCGGCTGCATCATCCGCGCCCAGTTCCTCGACAAGATCAAGCAGGCTTATCTGGCCCGGCCGGACCTGCCGAACCTGCTCGTGGATCCGTACTTCAAGTCGTGGGTGAGTGCGTCGCAGGCGAAGTGGCGCACGGCAGTGACTACGGCTCAGACCCTGGGCGTTCCGACGCTCGCGATGTCGGCGAGTCTCGCCTACTTCGACAGCTACCGTGCGGCGAATCTGCCGGCGAACCTGACGCAGGCGCAGCGCGATTACTTCGGCGCTCACACCTACGAGCGGGTCGACAAGCCGGGCGCCCCCGCGGTGCACACGAACTGGCAGGCGAAGGCCGGACACTGAGATGGTAGGGGCGCGCGAGCTTCTCGGGGGGTCGTTCGACTTCCCGCTCCGAGGCTCGCGCGCCCGTGCCGATTGAAAGGAGCGAGCCGTGGCAGCAACGACTGACAATCCCCTGCGAGAAGGCATGCGCCTCGAGCGATCTGCCGAGCCCTGTACGGTCATCATCTTCGGCGCGTCGGGCGACCTCACCAAGAGAAAACTCGTCCCGGCGCTGTATCACCTGACGCAGGACCGGCTACTTCCGGCCGAGTTCGCGGTCGTCGGCGTCGCGCGCCGTGAAACGAGCGACGACGATTTCCGGTCCCAGATGAAGACGTCGGTCGCCGAGTTCGGCGGCGACGGCAAGGTCGACGAGGAAGTGTGGGAGAGCTATGCGAAGGGGCTCTACTACGTCTCGGGCGAATTCGGAGATCCGGAAACCTACCGGAAGCTTTCGGAGAAACTGGCCCTCGTCGAAGCGGAGCGCGGGACCCTCGGCAATCGAGTCTTCTACCTTTCGACGGCCCCCAGTGCATTCGCGGAGATCGTCCACAAGCTTGGCGATGCCGGTCTGGTCGATGAATCGAAGGGAGCCTGGCGCCGGGTTATCATCGAGAAGCCGATCGGCAACAGCCTCGAGGGTGCCATCGAGCTGAACTCGTCGGTGAGCGAGGTGCTCGCCGAGAAGCAGATCTATCGCATCGACCACTACCTCGGGAAGGAGACGGTCCAGAACCTGTTGGCCTTCCGCTTCGCGAACGGAATCTTCGAGCCGCTCTGGAACCGGAACTACATCGACAACGTGCAGATCACGAACGCCGAGGCCGTCGGCGTCGAAGGCCGCGGTTCGTACTACGAGGGCACTGGCGTCGTCCGCGACATGATCCAGAACCACGTCTTCCAGGTGCTTTCGATCGTGGCCATGGAGCCGCCGATCAACCTCAGTCCCGACGCGGTTCGCGACGAGAAGATCAAGGTCATGGAGGCGGTAACGCCTATTACGGCCGACATGGTTCCGCACGTCGCCGTCCGCGGCCAGTACGGTCCAGGTCACGTCGGCGGCAAGGCGGTTCCGGGATATCGCGAAGAGACCGGCGTTGCGCCGGACTCGGCGACCGAGACGTTCGCGGCGCTCAAGCTCACGTTCGACAACTGGCGCTGGGGCGGCGTGCCCTTCTACATCCGGTCCTCGAAGCGCGCTGCGAGGCGCGTCACCGAGATCGCGATCACGTTCAAGGACGTGCCGCAAAGGCTGTTTGGCGACTCGGGCGGCTCCATGGTCGAGCCCAACGTGCTCATCGTCCGCGTCCAGCCGAACGAGGGCATCACGCTTCGTTTCAACGCCAAGGTACCCGGCCAGGTTACGAACATCCGCGGCGTGAACATGGACTTCCGATACGGGGCGTCGTTTGGCGCAAGGCTCGCCGAAGCATACGAGCGGCTGCTGCTCGACTGCATCCTCGGCGACTCGACGCTCTACGCCCGTCGCGACATGACGGAGCGCGGGTGGGAGATCGTCACGCCGGTGCTCGCCCGCTGGGCGGAAGAGTTGCCGGGCGACATGTTCCCGAACTACGAGGCGGGCTCGTGGGGTCCAAAGGCGTCTGACGACATGCTCGCCCGCGACGGGCGGACGTGGCGCCGGCTGTAGGAGGATGTCCGCATGAGCACCATTCCAGGGATCAACATCGGGGCGGTCGAGCGCGAGCTCGCCGCCATCTGGCGCGAAGAGGCTGCGGGCGACGCTTCGCACGAAGAACGTGCAGTCACGCGCGCACGAGTCATGACGCTCATCGTTTACGGTGAGAAGAAGGACTTCATGCCGCAGTTCGACGAGATCATCGCCGAGATCTCGAGCCTGCACCCGGCTCGTGCGCTCGTGCTGCAGGCCGATCGCGAAGGGTCGGGAAGCGGCGCGACGTCGCACGTCTCGGCGGTCTGTCAGGTGCAGGGGCCGCGGTCGAAGCAGGTCACGTGCGAACAGGTGACCTTCGCGGCCGAAGGCGAGGCCATCAACGATCTGCCGAGCGGAGTCGCGCAGTTGCTCGCGCCGGACACTCCGGTCTTCGTGTGGCTGCTCGGCATTCCGGAACCCGGCGATTACGTTTTCAACCACATCCTGCCCATGGCGGATCGCGTGATTCTCGATTCGTCGGGGTCTCCGCATCCCGGGCGGGATCTCGTAAAGCTGGCAAAGACGTTTCGCGAACATCCGCACTGGACGTCGCTCACCGACTTCACATGGCAGAGGCTCACGCCCTGGCGTGAGATGCTCGCGAATTTCTACGACGGTGTCGACCACCGGCCGTACCTCGACCGCGTGGATACGGTAACGATCGAGTTCAATCCTCACGCCGGAGTCGATGGCATCACGCCACGATCGATGCTGCTCGCGGCGTGGCTTGCCGAGCGGCTCGGCTGGAAGATCGACGGCGACGCGTCGCGTCGCGATGGTGACGCAGAACTGTTCGCCTTCACGTCGTCTTCGGGGACGGTGACGATACGGTTCGTTCCGGTCGTGCACGAAGGCATGGACGGACTGCTCTCGAGCATCACGCTGGGGGTCAGCTCGGCGCCGACGGCTGCGTTTACGGTGCGACGTGAAGCTCGAAGCCGCCTTTCCTCGGGCATCGTTCTCGACGGACACACACACGCCAGCCGCGTGCTCGCGTACAGATCGCGGACGGTCGGAGAGCTCCTCTCGACGGAGCTCGGAATCAATCGTCGAGACGAGCTCTACGAAGCGGCGCTGGCCATTGCGGGCCAGATGGGCGAGGTCGATCTCGGCTAGAAAGGCCCGCGGGTGCGGGCTCGATGTACACGGCTTCAACCGAACGATCGCGCGGCAGCGTCTTTCCGAGACACTCTCCGCGCGATCTCAGCATCCGAGCGTGACTTCGTGATCCGGCGGTGCCGGGTCCACATACCAATCGATCACGGATATCACCATGATTCTCGCCGGAGACGTTGGCGGCACGAAGACCACGCTGGCCATATTTGACCCGCAGCACGAAGAGTTGCGGGTGCCTGTCGTCGAGCAGAGTTATCCGAGCCGAGAGTTCGGCTCGCTCGAGGCAATCCTCGATCGCTTCATCGCGGAACACGAGCCATCCATACAGCGCGCCGGCTTCGGGATCGCAGGTCCCGTAGTCAACCGACACGTCGAGACTCCGAATCTTCCCTGGAAGGTGACGATCCAGGCCCTTTCGTATCGGCTTGGCATTCCCGGCCACCGCATCGGCATGGCCAACGATCTCGTCGCAAACGCCATGGGCGTCGAAGCGCTCAGGCCTGAGGACGTCCGAACCGTCCATCCCGGTGTGCATAGCGACCAGGGAAACTCGGCTCTCCTTTCGGCCGGAACCGGATGCGGCATGGCGATGGTCATCCACCACGCCGACCGCGTGACACCCGTTGCGACCGAGGGCGGCCACGTCGACTTTGCGCCGCGTAACGCGCTCGAGATCGGACTGCTCGAACACATGCGCAAGCGCTTCGGCCGCGTCAGCTACGAGCGTGTGCTTTCGGGACCCGGACTCCACAACATCTACGGATATCTTCGCGACACGGGCTTCGCTCCCGAGCCCGACTGGCTCGCGGCCGAGATCGCGAACGGCGACCCCGGCGCGGCGATCTCCAGGGCCGCGCTCGATCGTTCGTCGGATCTCGCGGCTCAGACGCTCGAGATGTTCGTGTCGATCTACGGTGCGATGGCTGGCAACCTCGCGCTCATGACACTGGCCACCCGCGGGGTCTACATCGGCGGCGGAATCGCCCCGAAGATTCTCCGAAAACTCGAGGAGGGCTCGTTCATCGAAGCCTTCCGGCAAAAGGGACGCTTCACGCCCATGATGGAGCGAATACCCGTTCACGTCATTCTCGACGCGAAAGCCGCACTGTACGGCGCCGCGCGAGTCGCAGTCAGCTTATGAACAAACAGACCTCCGACACCCGAGAATACCAGCGCCTTTACGAGCCCTACACGACCCGAATTGCCCCCTGGCGACGTTGGGGACCCTACGTCAGCGACCGGTCGTGGGGGACGGTCCGCGAGGACTACAGTGCCGACGGCAACGCGTGGGACTACTTTCCGCACGACCTTGCGCGGTCGAAGGCCTATCGCTGGGGCGAGGACGGGCTCGGAGCGATCTGCGACCGCTATCAGCTGCTCTGCTTCTCGGTGGCGCTGTGGAACGGCCACGATCCGATCCTCAAGGAGCGGCTCTTCGGGCTGGTGCCTGGGGAGGCCAACCACGGCGAAGACGTGAAGGAGTATTACTTCTACGTCGACTCGACGCCGACGCACTCCTACATGAAGTACCTGTACAAGTACCCGCAGCGTGCGTACCCGTACTGGGAGCTTCTCGAGGAGAACCGTCGACGGCAGTCGGGAACGCCCTTCGAGGAGTACGAACTACTCGACACGGGTGTCTTCGACGAAGACCGCTACTTCGATGTCGTCGTCGAATACGCCAAGGCGTCAGCGGAGGATTATTGCGTCCGCATCGAGGTCTTCAACCGCGGTCCGGAAGACGCGCCGATACATGTCCTTCCGCACCTCTGGTTCCGGAACACGTGGGGGTGGTCGAAAGACCCGGCGCCCGAGCCGACGATTGCACTCGGGCCACACGGCGACGGGTTCGTGAGCATCGTCGCCGACGACACTAATGCGAATCAGCTTCGCACGCTGCCTTTCGAGTACCACCTCGGCAAGCGGTATCTCTACGCCGACGTGGGCGGCAACCCGCTCTTCACCAACAACGAGACGAATGCTGCGCGTGTGTGGGGCGGCGACGCCCGCAGCCGTAGTGCGTTCACGAAGGACGCGTTCCACCGCTACGTCGTCAATGGCGAGAACTGCGTCAACTGGGAGCAGCGCGGTACGAAGGCGTGTTTCCACTACGAATCGCTGAACGTTCCGGCCGGCGGATCTGTGGTCGTCCGGCTCCGGCTCTCGGATGCGGAGTTGAGCGACCCGATCTCGGACGTCGACGCCGTCGTGTCATTGCGGTTGGGCGAGGCGGACGAGTTCTACGAGACGATCCACCCCGATACCGCGAGCGACGAAGAGAAGCTCGTCCAGCGCCAGGCGATCGCCGGCATGCTGTGGAGCAAGCAGATCTACCTCTACGACGTTGGGCTGTGGCTGGAGGGCGACAACCCCGACATTCCGCCCCCCGCGGCGCGCCACAAGGGACGCAACGTCCACTGGCAGCACCTCAATTCGATGCGGGTGCTGTCGATGCCGGACAAGTGGGAGTACCCGTGGTTCGCGGCGTGGGATCTCGCATTCCACTGTGTTCCGATTGCGCTCGTCGACGCCGAGTTCGCGAAGGAGCAGCTCTGGCTGATGCTCTTCGAGCAGTTCCAGCATCCGAATGGCCAGATACCGGCCTACGAGTGGGAGTTTTCGGACATGAACCCGCCCGTGCACGCCTGGGCCGTCTGGCGCGTGTACAACATGGATCGCATCCGAACCGGGAAGGGCGACCGCGTTTTCCTCGAGCGATGTTTCCACAAGCTGCTGATCAATTTCGCCTGGTGGGTGAACAAGGTCGACAGCGAGGGCAACAACGTCTTCGAGGGTGGATTCCTCGGCCTCGACAACATCACGGTCATCGATCGAAGCGAGAAGATGCCGCACGGCGCTCGCCTCGAGCAGTCGGACGCGACGGGCTGGATGGGCATGTTCTGCCTCAACCTCATGCGCATCGCGCTCGAGCTCGCGCACGAGAACCGGGTCTACGAGGGCCTGGCGACGAAGTTCTTCCAGCATTACGTCTACATCGGCGCGGCGATGAAGAACATGGGCGGCCGCGAGTACCAGCTCTTCGACGAGAGGGACGGTTTCTTCTACGACGTGCTGCGGTACGAAGACGGCAGCTTCCACAAGTTCCGAGTCCGTTCGCTCGTCGGCCTCATTCCGCTGTTTGCCGTCGAGCGGCTGGAGGTGGATTGGCTCGAGCCCTTCCCCGAGTTCCGGGCGAACCTGAACTGGTTCCTCAAGAACCGGAGCGAGCTCGTAGACCGGTGCGTGACGACGATCGAGCGCAACGGCTCGAAGGTCCACATCCTGACCATCGTCGACGAGGAGCAGCTGCGGCGGATTCTCGAGCGCGTCTGGGATCCGAGCGAGTTCCGGTCCGAGTACGGTCTGCGGAGCCTTTCGAAGTTCCACGAGGCGAATCCGTTCGTCTTCGGCGAGAACGTCGTGTCGTACGACCCGGCCGAGTCGGTCTCGAAGCTGAAGGGCGGGAACTCGAACTGGCGCGGGCCGGTGTGGATGCCGACGAGCTTCATGATGATCGAGTCGCTCAGGAAGCTCGGGAAGGCGTACGGCCACGACTTCACGATCGAGAGCCTGACGGAGGGAGAAGAGCCGGTGACGCTCGCCGAAATGGCGAACGGCTTCGCGGACCGGCTGATTCAGATCTTCACGAGGGACGAGCACGGTCGTCGTGCGGCCCACGGGAAGTGCGAGAAGTTCCAGAACGACCCGCACTGGCGCGATCTGGTGCTCTTCTACGAGTACTTCCACGGTGACACTGGCGCGGGCATCGGAGCTTCCCACCAGACGGGCTGGACCGGCGTCGTGGCGTCGCTGATCGACGAGTGGAGAGACTAAGAGAGAGAGTAGACAGGATTAACAGGATTTTTCAGGATTTACAGGATTCTATTGAGTGGACCGCTCGACGTTCGAATCACCCCAAGGAAATCCTGTTAATCCTGAAAAATCCTGTAATCCTGTCTACTCTCCCTTTTTCTCCACCAGGTCCCACTTGTTGCCGTAGAGGTCTAGAAAGACGACGACGCGTCCGTATGGTTCGGTGCGCGGTTTCTCGGTGAAGCGGACGCCGCAACTCGCGAGGTGCAGGAAGTCATCTTCGAAATCCGTCGTGTGAAGAAACAGGAAGACGCGCCCGCCCGTCTGGTTGCCGACAGCGGCGCGCTGCTCGTCGGTCACGGCCCGGGCAAGAAGGATCGATGCTCCGGTCGTGTCGGCAGGCGCGACGACGACCCAGCGTTTGTCGTTGCCGAGCGGCGTGTCCTCGACGATGCGAAACCGGAGTGCAGTCGTGAAGAAGGCAATGGCTTCGTCGTATTCGCGAACGAGCAGGCTGACACCGGCGACTGCGAGACTCATGCGCCTATGGTACGCCACCAGCGACGATGAGTCTCAGTCCGGACAGCCCTGCGACTTTGCGAGACCTTTGCGTCTCTGCGAGAAAAGCGCCGTTTCGAAGGGGTTTTCTCGCAGAGGCGCCGAGGTTTCGCAGAGACGCAGCGACGAAGAATCGTGTGAGAACCCGTCGAGCGAGAGATTCACGGACGGCTCCGAACCGCTGCATACATCCACTGGTCATCGATCCTGCCGTCCTTGATGATGCTCGATCGCAGGAGACCCTCGGCGACGAAGCCGGCCTTTTCGAGCACTCGGCACGACGCGGCGTTGTTGGCGTATGGTTCCGCGTAGATCCGCACGAGTCCGAATCGATCGAACGCGTACCCGGTGAAAGCGACGATGGACTCGCTGACGATCCCGCGCCCCCAATACTGCTCGGCAAGCCAGTACCCGAGCTCGGCCGTCAGCCGGTGTACGTCGCTGCCCAGTGACACGCCGATGCCTCCTATGGCTTCCTCGTTCGTCGCTATGGCGAAGAAAGTCACAGGATTCTGGCGGCCCACCATATTAAGAAAGTCATCGGCGCTCGCTTCGGTGTACGGGTGCGGAAACGCGTCGCGGAGGTTCAGCCAGATCTTCCGGTTGTTGGCGTATCGAACGAGACTCGGCTTGTCGTCCACGGTCCACGGGCGAATTGAGCCGAAGGACGTCGGGATCGAGATGCCGTTCATCGAAGAGTTGTTGTGCGCCGTACAGCGATTCAGGCCGGTGTTGCGTCGTTGACGGTGAGGCCGACTTCCTGTCCGTATGAGAGCTCGAGCGTGTGTCCGTCGGGATCGCGAAGAAAGGCCCAGTAACCAACGGGAGGACCCGCATCGTCAGGGCCGCCAATCAGGACTCCTTCGTCCGCAGCGAGGGCGCAGAGGCGATCCACCTCTTCGCGATCACGGCACGCGACGCCGAGGTGGGCCCAGGGCGACAGCGTGGCCGAAACTTTCTCGACCTTGATGAGGACGATGACGAAGGGTCGTGTGCGGTCGCTGATCCACGCAACGTCGCTCCCGTGATCGTCAGACCTCCTGTGCACGACCTGCATCGCGGCATAACGCGCATAGAAATCGATGCTGCGATCCATGTCCGCGGTTTCCAGCGCAACGTGTGTGAGTCCGATGTCGACCATGATTGCAACTCTAGGCACCGGCGGCGACGGAAACAATCGAGAATCGACTCTCGAACGCTCCGCGAACCGTTGCGCGCTGCGGTTCGAAGCGCGATCCTCTGCGACAATCCCGCCATTCGAGAGGAGGTCGAGCGATGGCCAGAACTGCGAAACAGGGTTCGAAGCAGAATCCGTACGGTGTTCACCCTAGCGTCGCGATGGTCCAGAAATGGATCGCCGACCTGCCGTCGAAGACCGGCCGTTCGCTTGACGAGTGGCTCGAGCTCATCCGGACGCAGGGACCTGCGACCGAGGCCGAACGCCGGGACTGGCTGAAATCGAAACACGGGCTCGGAACGAACTCGGCCTGGTGGCTTGCGGAGCGTGCCGACGGGCGCGGTGAGGACGACGATCCCGAAAAGTACCTCGCCTCGGCGCTCGTCTACGTCGACGAAATGTTCGCTGGAAAAAAGGCCGGTTTGCGGCCGCTCTATGAGGAGCTGCTGGCGCTTGGACTTTCGATGGGCGACGACGTGAAGGCGTGCCCGTGCAAGACGATCGTGCCGTTGTACCGCAACCACGTCTTCGCGCAGATCAAGCCGGCGACGACCACGCGCATCGATTTTGGACTTGCGCTCAAGGACACGCCGGCCGCGGGTCGGCTTATCGACACGGGAGGCTTTGCGAAGAAGGACCGGATCACGCACCGATTCGCGATCGCGTCGCCGGCGGACATCGACAGGGAAGTGAAGACGTGGTTGAAGCGGGCGTACGCGATGGATGCGTGAGTCAG
>CAZXLQ010000180.1:0-1165 GCA_964641945.1 uncultured Clostridia bacterium | reverse complement strand
TTCACGCACCGCGGTCGCTGAATTCAAGGCGAGTGGGGCTAGAATGGCGCCGCGTCTTCGACCAAGGAGGACTCGAGTGAGATTCGCACATCTGCTTCTTGCATCCTCGCTTCTGCTCGGCGCCGTTGCCTCGCCGCGCGAAGCGGCAGCAGCCACCGAGCCGAAGATCAGCATTGCGGTCGCGCCGTTCACCGCGACGTATCTCCCTGACTACACCGGGCCGGCGATGACGGGCGCGGTGACCGACGCGCTTGTGCGCGCGGGCAAGTTCAACGTCGTGGCGCGCGCGAATCTAGACAAGGTACTGGCCGAGCAGAGGCTCAACAACTCGGACCTCGTCGATCCGAGGTCCGCGCAGAACGTCGGACGGCTCCTCGGCGCGAAATACGTCGTGGCCGGCTCGCTGATATCGCTGCGGTGGCAGCCCGGCTTCTTCTCGAAGGACGTCTACGAGACGAAGATCCAGATCCAGCTCGTGGATACCGAAACCGGCAGCATCAAGATCTCGGACACGTTCACGGGCACGGAGACTCGACTGGGAATGGCGCGTGATTTCGGCACGACGAACATCACGCAGGCCGAGGCGACGAAGTGTTTCGAGAAGAACCTCGCGTCCATCTCGCAGCAGTTCGTCGACCGCGTCAACCAGCTGAGTCCGCTCGAGGGATTCATCGCCTCGATCGATGGACCGCGGGTTGCGATCAACCTCGGCGAGTCGGCGGGAGCGAAGGTAGGGCAGGAGTACCTGGTGCTGGTTGAAGGGAATGCGATCAAGGACCCGGTCACCGGCGAGACGCTTTCGGTGCAGACGACGAAGGTGGCGCGGTTGCTCGTGACATCGGTCGAGGCGAAGCTCGCGTGGACGACGATCGTGGCGACGTATTCGCCGAAGGCCGATGTTCAGGTCGCGGGCGAAACTATGGATGCATTCCCGGTCGACGGACTGCTGCAGCCCGCGATGCTCGTGAAGCTGACCGATTCGAAGGCGCCGATCATCCAGAAGGAGATCGAGAAGGCCCGCAAGAAGCGCAAGGGGTGATCCGGCGCTGGTCGCCCTCCGTGACTCCGAGGCTCCGTGCTTCTGTGCGATCGTGGAGCGTTCTCCTGCGGGGCGACCGCGGAGCGGTCGATGAAATAGCCGTGGGTCGCGCGCGGGCGAGTGCAA
>CAZXLQ010000179.1:0-10990 GCA_964641945.1 uncultured Clostridia bacterium | reverse complement strand
AAGTTTGTATTCGCCCTTGCAGGCGCGGCCGGTCTTGCCGGTCTCGGGGCGACCGCAGCGAACGCCCAGAAATGGAACTACCGTCGCTACAAGCGCGTCGACGTGGATGCGACGATCCGCCGCTGCGAGCGCAGCACGGACCAGTTCGTCCACGTGTTCGACAACCAGCTCGACAAGAGCCCGCTCAACGACACCGAGCGGGAGGACAAGCTCAACGAGAAGGCGCGCGACCTCGAGAATGCGATGGACAAGCTGCGCGAGGACTTCAACAAGCGCGGCGAGTCGTGGTGGGAGAGCCGCGAGACGGCGGCCGAGGCGCTGCACTACGCCAAGGGCATCAACAACTCGATGCGTTCGCGGAGGTACCGCCAAGGCACCGAGCAGCTCTGGTGGCAGGTCCGCACGGATCTGAACCGGCTCGCGTATTACTTCGGGTTGCCGGGGTTGCCGAGGTAAAGAGGAAGAGTTTCTCGCAGAGGCGCAGAGGGCAGACGCAGAGCCGCAGAGGCCGGGACTGTTGATCAGTCCTGTTCGTCCGAGTGATCGGTGATCTCTGCGTCTTTGCGTCTGCCCTTTGCGCCTCTGCGAGAAACTGTCTCGAGTTACGTGCTACTCTAGGTGGTCGTGCGACTCGCATCCGCCATCCTCTTCCTGACGGTCCTCCTCGCCGCCGTCCCGCTGCCCGGCAGCGCGTGCTGCTGCCCGGACCTCGGAGCTGGACCGTCCTCCTGCTGCATCGCCCCCACCGAGGACGACGGCGTCGAGATCGGCTGCGGCTCTTCCTGCCGGCCCGGCAGTACCCGCTCCTCCGGCGCCGCCGAACGCGCGACCCGCGTGAACCCCCCGGATCGTGACGCAACGGCCGACGTGCCGGCCTCCACCGCGTTCGCCGCCTTCGACGCGATGCAGTACGCCGCGATTCCCGAAGCCCCGAGTCCCCCGGGCCGCCCCTCGGGCCGGCGCCTCCTCTCCCGGATCTCCATTCTCAGAATCTGATCCCGTCGGACCGCCTGCGTCGTCCCTCGATCGCCGAGCCAGATGGCCCGCGATCGTCGACCCGTCATGGTTTCGTTTCCGAAGGAGATCCGCTCATGTCCGTCTTCCGCGCCCGCCACCGGGCTCTCGCTGCCGCATTCGCCGTCCTGATGCTCGGGACGCTCGCCGTCCCCGCCTCCGCTTCACTTCCGCAGGCCGCCGCCGATCCGGCAGCCCCATCGGTCCGCTCCGGCAAATACCTCATCACGCTTCGCATTCCCGCCGGGGGCCTCTACGCCGACGAGGAAACCGACCTCGAATTCCGCATCGTCGATGCCAGCGAGGAAGACCCGGTCCTCGGATTTCCCGGCGTCATCCGCGCGTCGATCGACTCGGTCATCACGATGCCCTCGATGATGGGCATGCCGAAGCAGTCCGAGGTGGCGCACGCCGAGGGCGTGCCCGGCGACTACGGGATCCACCCAGTGTTCCCGCACGGCGGAAAGTACCTTCTAACCCTGAAGGTCTCGCCGCCGGCCGGTGAAGCGTTCACGGTAGAGTTCCCGCTCGACGTGAAGGACGGCGACCCGAACCGTCCGCCGCGTCCGAAGCCCTTCGAGTTGATCGTAGGCGTCAAGCCGTCCTCGCCGGTCGCTGGCGAGAAGTCGCAGCTCACGTTCACGGTCAAGGACCGCGTCGCCAACGCGGCGGTGACCGAGTTCGACGTCGCACACGAGAAGCTCCTGCACCTGATGATCATCCGGGAGGACCTCGGTGTGTTTGCGCACGAACATCCCGAGCTCGGGAAGAACGGCGAGTTTGCGCTCGACTACGTATTTCCGACCGATGGCCGCTACCGGTTGTTCGCCGACGTCGCGCCCAAGGGGCGCGGATCGCAGGTGGTCTTCGGCGAGCTGATGGTGAAGGCCGGCAAGAAGGGCATCGCGGTTCCCAAACTGGTCCTCGATGGCCCGATGCCACCGGTGGCGTCGACCTCCGACGGGCTGAAGGCAACGCTCGCGTTCGAGCCGGCGGCGCCGGTGTCGGGTGCGCAGAACACGGCGATCCTGAAGGTGACGGATGCGGCGAAGGGCGCGGCCGTGACGGACCTGCAGCCGTATCTCGGGGCGATGGGGCACATGGTGCTCGTGCACCAGGACGGGACGACGTACGTGCATTCGCATCCGGACGAGGCGCTCGAGGGAGTAGGGAAGGACGGGACGATCCCGTTTCTCGCGCGGTTCGCGAAGCCGGGGTGGTACCGGTGCTGGGCGCAGGTACAGCGCGGCGGGAAGGTCGTGACGTTCGCGTTTGCGGTGAAGGTGGAGGGGCGATGAGCGGTTGGGTTTCGCCGTTTTCGGCCTCTGTGTCTCCGTGCCTCCGTGGCTCTGTGTGCGAAGCTCTTGAAGACGCTTCGCACGCAGAGACACGGAGGCACGGAGGCACTGAGCGCTTCATCGTCCTTTGCTTCCTCGTCGTGGCCGGCGTGCTCGCTCTCGCCACCACGGCCTCGGCCCACGACCCCAAGGCAAAGAAACTCCCGCCCAGCAAATCCACCCCCGACGCCAAGGCCGCGCGCGCCGCCATGGACGCCGCAAAGGTCAAACTCGCCGCCGAAGGCAAATACGCCTGCTGCATTGCGCCGACCTGCGACCTCTGCGCCCGCGTGAACGGTTCCTGCATGTGCGCCGTCAGCGTCGCGCAGGGCAAGGGCGCGTGCGGCGAGTGTTTCGCCGGCTGGAAGGCCGGCAAGGGCGCGATGTCCGGCATCGACAAGGACTCCGTCACGCTCAGCCCGTCGTCGGAGCACGCGGTCCCTGAAACGCAGGCCTGTCACGCGCCACCGCCCGAACTAAAGACCGCCCGCGACGCCATCAACCGCGCGAAGCGGACCATGGTCGGCGAGGGCCGTTTCTCCTGCTGCGCGAAACAGGGCGGATGCGACGAATGCGCGCACGAGGGATACTGCGCCTGCGGGGCCGCCCTGGCGGGCGGCGAGAGCACAGAGGGAAGAGGAGATACAGAGAAGAAAAGGAAAGCCGACGACGAGGAAGACGGCGTGTGCGGGCAGTGCCTTGACGCGTGGCACCGCGGACAGGGGTTGTTCGCCGGCGTTGACGTCGCCGAGGTTCATCTGGCCCCGATGGGCGGCGCCATGACGATGACGACGCTCTCCGGCGGACCCTTCCGCACGCACGGCGCCATCGGGTCGGGCACGTCGTGGCTTCCGGCATCGTCGGAGATGCACGCGTGGCACTTCACTCCAGGTAACTGGTCCGTGATGATGCACGGCGCGGTCCGGATCGGCGTGAACCACCAGACCGGCCCTCGCGGCGTCACGAAGGCCGAGTCGCAGAACTGGCTGATGGTCATGGCCGAACACGACGCCGGTCCCGGCACGCTGTCGCTGCGCGGAATGTTCTCGGCCGAGCCGCTTACGGCGCCGCCGGGCGGATTCCCGCAGCTCTTCCAGACCGGTGAGGAGTACCGCGGTCGCGAGATCGTCGACGCGCAGCATCCGCACGACCTGTTCATGGAGCTGGCCGCGGCCTGGAACGTGCCCGTGACCGAGAACGTCACGCTGCACGCCTACGGCGGCGTGGTCGGCGAGCCGGCGCTTGGGCCGGTGGCGTTCATGCATCGCCCGTCGGCGGCCGAGAACCCTGCGGCGCCGCTCGGTCATCACTGGCAGGACTCGACGCACATCACGCACGGAGTCCTCACCGGCGGGATCTCGTTCTGGAAGATGAAGTTCGAGGCGTCGGCCTTTCACGGAAGGGAACCGGACGTGAACCGCGCCGACATCGAGATGGGCGCGATCGACTCGTGGAGCGGACGGTTGTGGTTCGCGCCGACCCGTGACTGGTCGATGCAGTTCTCGCACGGACGCCTCAACGAGCCGGAATCGACCGAGCCCGGCGACACCGTCCGCACGACGGCGTCGGTCCATCACAATCGCGTGTGGGACGACGGGTCGTGGGCGACGTCGGTCGTCTGGGGCCGCAACGACCGGGCGGATGGCGACTCGAACGCGTACCTGCTCGAGTCGACTGTGCGGTTCCTGAGGCGCAACGCGATCTACGGCCGGATCGAGCTCGCGGACAAGCGTCATCTGCTCGAGGAGAACGTCTACGGACGGGCGGGCCTCGAGGACGGGCATCACGATGAAGCGGGCGGCGGCGCGAATGATCACGACGAGCCGGGAGCCTCTGGGACGCTGCCCGGATTCGAGCCGTCCTTCCGCGTGACGGCCTTCACGATGGGCTACGTGCGCGACGTGTACGAGAACAGCCAGTTCGCGATCGGCATCGGCGCGGACGTGACGGCGCACGCGATCCCCGACGAGCTCAAGACCGTCTACGGCATCTCGCCGATGTCCGTGAAGGCCTTCATCCGCTTCCGGCCGTCGACGATGCGGTAGCAGACCCGTCCAAGTCGACTCTGAGCTTTGCGCCTCTGCGTCTGCACTCTGCGCCTCTGCGGGAAACTGTCCTGACTCACGGACAGTTTCTCGCAGAGACGCAAAGGGAAGACGCAGGGCCGCAAAGGAAGACAAGAATCGCAGGCGGGCCTCGGCTTGCCGGCACGTTGCGCCTCCTGCCACACTCCGCCCTTCGTCATGAAATCCATTCTCGCCATGCTCGCCGCGGCCATTCTCTGGTCCACCGGCGGCCTCTTCATCAAGATCATCGCCCTGGACGCGATGTCGCTGTCGACGTGGCGATCGATCGTCGCAGCCGTCACGCTGATCGTCCTCGCCGAGCTGCGCGGACAGCGCATGCGCATCCCGCGAACGCCGATGGCCTGGGTGGCGGCCGTGCTTTACGCGGCCACGCTGCTCTCCTTCGTCTTCGCCACGAAGATGACCACCGCCGCAAACGCCATCTTCCTTCAGTACACGGCGCCGATCTACGTGCTCATCCTCGAGCCGTTCCTTATGAAAACGCGCTTCCGGCCGCGCGACATCATCTACGTCGGCATCGCGCTCGGCGGCATGGCGCTGTTTTTCGTCGGCAAACTCGAGGCGGGAGGCATGGCCGGCAACCTGATGGCTCTCGCGAGCGGCGTGTTCTTCGCCGGGCTGATGATCACGATGCGGTTGCAGCACGGCGACGTCGCGGCGCGCTGGCAGGCGGTCACGTTCGGGAACCTCGTGCTCGCGGTGGGGGTGGGGATCTACGTTCTGCTCACGCCGGCGATGCTCGCGATGCCGGCGAACTGGTCGGAGATCGGCGGCGTGCTGTTTCTCGGCGTCGTGCAGATCGGGATCGCCTACGCGCTGTTCGCATACGCGATCGCTAAACTCGGCGCGCTCGAGTCGACGCTGATCGGAATGATCGAGCCGGTGCTCAATCCGGTATGGGTGTTCCTCGGGACCGGCGAGCAGCCGGCGGCGTGGGCATTCGTCGGCGCGGCGCTGATCGTGGGCGCTGTCGTCGCGCGGTCCGTCATCGAGAAGCCGCCCGAGCCCGAGCCGTCGCTGCACCCGTAGGTGCGAGAAGCGCATTGGAGTGACTCTGTGCTCTCCGTGCCTTTGTGCTCTCTGTATTCCTACGGATCTGCCGTTGGCATACAGAGAGCACAGAGGCACGGAGATCACAGGCTGACGATCAAACGAGCCTGCGCGCAAAGCATCGGGGCCGGGGTATCATTCAAGGTTCGTGCCGCCTCCTCTCAGAGTCGGCTCCATTCCTTCCGTGAGGTAACCCTTGTGCGCAGACTGCTCGTGACCGGTGCAGCCCTCGGCCTGCTTGCCATTTCGACCCTTCAGGTTCCGACCACGCCCGCCAGCCCCGCTGCTCCTCCGCTCCGCGGTCCGCTGCCGTGCCCGACCCTGCCGGACGTCGATATCCGCACCGCGCTCATCAGCTCGAGCACGCTGCTGGCGCCAGAGGCCATCGAGGCCGCCGCCGTGTCGAAATCCGACGCGCGCCGACAGCTCGTCGCCGAGCTCCAGGCCGTCTCGCCCGGCGTTCAGATCCGCTGGAGCGCACTGACCTCCGGACCGCGCCTCATCGTCCCCTCCACCGGCGCCATCACCGAAGCCCGCACCGGCACGCCGGCCGATATCGGCTCAGCGTTCCTCCGCGACAACGCCGCACTCTATGGCCTGGATGAAGCCGACATCGAAGGACTCGAGCTCGTCCGCAACTACCGGACTGCCGACACCGGCGTCACGCACCTCCAGTTCGTCCAGAAGGCCAACGGCGTCCGCGTCTACGGCGCCGACCTGCGCATGGCCGTCGACGTGCACGGACGCGTCGTCTGGGCCGGCGGCGAGCTCGTTCCCGCCGCCGTCTCGGCCGCGAAGTCCGACGCCTGGACGCTCGATGTCCGAGAGGCCTCCGTCGCCGCAGCGCGCTCCATCGGCGTCGACGCCACACCGCGAGTTCTCGGCGCTAAGTCCGGTTCGGACGACGCCACCCTCGTCGACCTCGGCGAAGCCTTCACCGAACCCGCCGCCGCGCGGCGTCTGCTGTTCCCGATTGCGCCCGGCGTCACCGTACCCGCGTGGAACCTCCTGCTCGCCGAGCGTGGTCCCGGCAACCTCTACGTCGTGACCGTCGACGCGCGAAACGGAAAGCTGCTCGCCCGCCACAACCTGACCCGTTACGGCGGCACGCCCCAGGACGCGAAGTTCCTCGTCTTTACGGGCGAGAGCCCGCAGCCGAACATCCCGTTCACGACAACGAATCCGCGCCACGTCGAGCGCGTGCTCGTCGCGCCGGGCTCGTCGATCTTCGACGCGTCGCCGAGCGGATGGGTCGGCAGCCAGGCAGTGACGATCGGCAACAACGTGCGCGCCGTCGAAGACCGCGACGCCAACAACTCCGGCGGCCTGCCCGCCACTGGCGACGCACTTTTCAACTTCAGCCCGGCGCTCGACAGCCCGATCAACACCGGCAAGCCGAATACGGATGCGGCAATCGTCAACCTGTTCTACTGGAACAATTACATCCATGACTACCTGTTCCGGCTCGGTTTCGACGAAGCGGCGGGAAATTTCCAGGCGACGAATTCCAGCGGGGAAGGCCGCGGGAACGACGCCGTGAACGCCGACGCGCAGGACGGTGGCGGGACCAACAACGCGAACTTCGGCACGCCGCCCGACGGCGGCCCGCCCCGCATGCAGATGTTCCTGTGGAGCGGCGGCTACGACGGCAGCTTCGACCAGTCGATCATCATTCACGAGTACTGCCACGGACTGTCGACGCGACTCATCGGCGGACCAGACTACGTCGACGGACTGACCGGCCCGCAGTCGGGCGGCATGGGCGAAGGCTGGAGCGACTGGTACGCGCTGACGATGCTGACGCCGGCCGACGCGCCGCTCGACGCCAGTTACGTGGTCGGCGGCTACGCGACGCGCGACTTCCGCGCCGGCGTCCGGAACTTCCCGTTCACGACGAAGCTTGCGGTCAATCCGGTCACCTACGCCGACATCGACCCGACGACCGGCAACATCTTTGGCGACCCGACCGAGGTGCACAACGTCGGCGAAGTCTGGTGCTCGGCGCTCTGGGAAGTGCGCGCGAACTTCATCACGGCGTACGGGCCCGAGGCCGGCAAGGCGCTCTGTGAGCGGCTCGTCACCGACGGCATGAAGTACTCGCTCAACAACCCGTCGTTCACGGATGCGCGCGACGGCATCCTCGTCGCCGACCAGGTCCGCACGGGCGGCGCGAACCAGTGCCTGATCTGGGAGGGATTCGCGAAGCGCGGCGTCGGCTTCGGTGCGTTCTCACTCAACGGCAGCGCAACGTCGGTGAAGGAGTCGTACGATCTGCCGCCGTGGTGCGAGAGCGAGGGCCGGGCGGGATTCAGCCAGAAGTCCTACGACGAGGCCGACACGATCGTCCGCATCAGCGTCGGCGACGCGGACCTCGCGGCCCAGTCGACGGTGAACGTGACGGTCACGTCGACGTCGGGAGACAGCGAGCCCATCGTGGTCGGTCAGGCCACGGGTATTCCGGGGCTCTTCGAGACGAACCTGCTGCTGCGGCGAGGTTCGGTGGCGACGGGCAACAACACTCTCGACGTGGCGCTCGGCGACACGGTGACGGTGACGTACCAGGACGCGACGGGCAACCAGGCGCGGACGGGGACGGCGCGAATCGTGCGGAGGGTGGACCTGCTCAGCGACTCGCTCGAGCAGGGGCAGACGAACTGGAAGGCTGGGCAGTTCAAGCTCACGACGGAGCGCGCGGCGAGCCCGACGCATTCGTGGACGGACAGCCCCGGCACGAACTATGCCGACAACACGAACTACTACCTGCAGCTGAAGACGAAGTTCGACCTGACGAATGGCGTAGGGTCTCGGCTCGTGTTCAAGCAGTCGTTCGCGACGGAGCCGGGTTACGACCTGTGCATCGTCGAGGCACGGGCGAAGGGAACGGGCAACTGGCGGACGGTTGCGGTGTTCTCGGGGATACAGAACGAGTTCGAGTCGGTGTCTCTGGACCTGAGCGAGTTCGATGGGAAGAAGGGGCTGAAGATCCGGTTCAGCCTGATCACTGATCCGTTCGTGAATGACGGAGGCTGGTGGATCGACGACGTGCAGGTGCAGACGGGGAGAACGAACTAGGGGGGCGTCATCCCACAATTCTGATTTCTCCGTTTTCCTCTGCGGCTCTGCGTCTGCGCTCCGCGTCTCTGCGAGAAACTCTTCTTACGTGAGAGGAGTTTCTCGCAGAGGCGCGGAGTGCGGACGCAGAGCCGCTGAGGCAGGATTGATCAGACAGGGATGGTAGCGCCGCTCAGGGCTCGCGCCGCGTCGGACGCCAGGTAACGGATGACAGCTGCGAGGTCGTCCGGACGCACCCAGTCGCCGTGCGCGGACGGATCGCCGCCTTCGAGGTTCGCTTCGGTCGCAATCGTGCCAGGCAGAACCACATTCGCCCGGACGCCGACTGCTGCGCCTTCCGCCGCCAGCGACTGCGTCAGCGCCACCAGCGCCGCCTTCGACGCCGCGTAGGCACCGACCCCGGCGCCCGGCTGCACCGCCGATCTCGACGCCACGGTCACTATCGCGCCGCGCCGGTCCGCGAGCGCCGACATCGCTTCGCCGGCGCAGACGAACGCCGCCCGCACGTTCAGGTCGATCATCCGATCGAAGACGTCGTCGCCCGTTTCGGCAACCGTCGCGCCACCGGCAAATCCCCCGGCCACGTGCACCAGTACGTCGAGTCCGCCAAAACGGGCGACCACCTCCGCAACCGCGGCGCGCACGCTCTCACGGTTTGTCAGGTTCGCTTCAACGCCCTGCAGGCGATCGTTGTGCAGCATCTCCGAAAGAGCTTCGAAGCTTTCGCGCCGCCGCCAGGTCGTGACGACGGTCTCGCCATCGTCGAGGAACGCCCGTACCACGGCTCTCCCCAGTCCGCCCGTCCCGCCCGTCACCAGAATCACGCGCTGCATGCCGTCCTCCTTCTTCCGAGCCGATTGAAGCGCACCCGCCCCGCAACACCTGGCGCGAGAAACTCGAACGCCGCACGAGCCAGTTCGAGCGCCGGCGTAGGCCGGACGCCCCGCTCCCGATTCGCCGCGCCGATCTCGAACGCAGTACGCCACTGGCCGAACACCGTCCGGTACGCGTCGACGAGCCGCGTCCGCGGGTCGTAGATGTGCGTGGCCTCCGCCGTCACGCCGTTCAGTTCGACAATCGTGAATCCCTCGCCGCGCCGGAAAGCCTCTATCGACTCGACCCGCACGTCGTAGCGCCCGAAATGGATTCCGTCGTTTTCCGCGGCCACACGGTCGAAAGCCCTTTCGAGGGCCTCGGTCCAGACCCAGCTTCCGTCCAGAAACACAGCGCCCCTGCAATGCGAGCCGACTTCGACGAGCGGAACCACTTCACCGGTTCCCGGCACCAGCTGCGCCCGATCGCCGAGCGCCGCGTTGTAGGCCCTGCGCATCAGCACCGCTCGATCGTCGGCGTCGATCAGCTCCGCGATCGTCGACCGGCCGTCGCCCGTGACGGCCGGAAACCGCTTCTCGGTGATCGACGCGATCCAGCCTCGAGGCTCGCCCGGGCGCCGAACCCAGAACACGCCGAACTCGTGGCCCGGCGCATAAGCCTGGAGGACGGTGTCGCCCCGTCGCGCGGCGATCGATGCGACGAGCTGCTCGTCACTGCGTATTATCTCGACGCCCTCACCGCGCTGGCCGACGTCCGGCTTCACGACGACCGGAAACGAGTGCCCCGGCGCCGCCACGAAATCGCGTGCAGCCGCGACGCGATCTTCGCGACAGAGCGATCCGCGCAGGAGCGTCGTGTGTGCGACGCGGTCCGGCGTGCCCGTCAGATTCGAGAGGATCCCGAACTTCGACTCGCCGACGAAGCCTCCGTCGGAAATCGCCGGATTCGCCGCCGTGAAGACCGTCAATCCGCGAAATCGCACCGCGAGCCACGCGATGTAGACAACCACGGGCGGATAGAACATCCACGGCGGCCAGAACTCCCACCGTGCCAGCCGGCGGACCCGGGCCGCCATGAGACGGCGCGAATGGGGCCGCGCGATCGCAAGTGCACCTCGAACCAGAACGAGCGCCACGACTGAAGCGAGGACGACGGCCATCGTCGCTCCCGTTGCTGCCGCAAGCGCCGACTCGAGGGCTTCGCCGCCGAGCCACGCTGCGAGGGCCACGAGCGCCGGAGTCCACACGGCCGCCGCGAGCGCAAATGCCCCGGTGAAGCGAAAGACGCTCGTTCCCAGCATTCCGGCGGCAACGTATGTCGGCAGCCGCGTTCCAGGAAGGAATCGGCTGGCGAGAATGACTCGCGAGCCGCGCCGCTCGAGCCACGCCGCCGAGCGCTCGACGTCGCGCTCGGACACAAAGCGGCGAACGAACGGGAATCGCAGGAGCCGTCGTCCGAACACGCGACCAGCAGCGAAAAGCGCGAGGTCGCCGAAGAAGATCCCCGCGAAACACGCCGACGCCGCAAGCACGTAAGGCGTCCGTCCGCTTGCGACGAGAACGCCGGCGCCGATGCAGGCGAGGTCTTCGCTGACCA
>CAZXLQ010000178.1:0-11016 GCA_964641945.1 uncultured Clostridia bacterium | reverse complement strand
CGGGGGACGGGCAACCTGCCGCCGGCCTGCTCGCATCCGCTCGCGGTTCTGATGCCGTGGGTTGTCGTTCAGTAGTGAACGCAGCATCATGGCGAATCGCTCGACAGCTGCCGAATGTGTGAACCCTCCATGATTGATGGCATACAGCTCCCCGACATCGTCGCTTCACGCGTCCGCCTCAGGTGGCTCACCAGCGCCGATGTCGACGATCTCTTCGCGGTTTTCGGCGACCCCGAGGTCACGCGGTACTGGAGCTGCCCGGCATACGAGAACCGGGACGAAGCGCGCGAGCTCGTCGACGAGATCCATCGCTACTTCGGCGAGAAGTGCCTTTTTCAATGGGGCATAGAGCTTCGTGATACCGGCCGCATCATCGGCACCTGCACGCTGGCTGAGGTCAGCGAGCGGAATCGCCGTGCCGAGCTCGGGTTTGCACTGGGCAGGTCGTGGTGGGGACAAGGCTACGCAGTCGAAGCCGTGACGGCTCTGCTCGACTACGCATTCCAGACGCTCGACCTGCATCGAGTCGAAGCCGACGCCGATCCGCGCAACCACTCGTCGATCCGCCTCCTCGAACGACTTGGCTTCGTCCGCGAAGGCACCTTGCGCGAGCGATGGCTCGTCGGGGGCGAGGTGCAGGACTCAGCCTTCTTCGGCCTGCTGCGACGCGAATGGGAGGCGAGAGTCCGCGCGGGCGGCTGACCCGACCTGCGCTGGCCGCGATCGATGCTGCCGAGCTGGCCTTCGAGACTTTCGGCGCCGTGACGGACGGGGGTAGACTGCGAC
This sequence comes from uncultured Clostridia bacterium, assembly GCA_964641945.1. Taxonomy (GTDB): domain Bacteria; phylum Acidobacteriota; class Blastocatellia; order UBA7656; family JADIYM01; genus JADIYM01. The sequence goes on along the minus strand of CAZXLQ010000178.1, from coordinate 10,230 downwards.
CGATGACGAATCGCAAACGCCGTGACCAGACCTTTCGCGAAGAGCTTGCCAATGCCTTCAGTCACGGCATCGGTCTCGTTGCAATGCTCGCCGGCGCGCCGATTCTCGTCATTGCGGCGAGCGACCGCGACGCGTGGGCAATCATCAGCGCTGCCGTCTTTGCGACATGCGTAGTCCTTCTCTACTTCTCGTCGACGATCTACCACGGTTGCCGGCCCGGCCGCCTCAAGAACCTGTTCCAGACCATCGACCACGCGGCAATTTTTCTTCTGATCGCGGGCACCTACACACCATTCACGCTTGGCGTCCTTCGCGGGCCCTGGGGATGGACGCTGTTCGGAATGATCTGGACGCTTGCAGCAATCGGAATCGCGAGCGAAGCGTCCGGGTGGCGGTACGCGGGCCGCGTCTCGATGGTGCTGTACCTCGGCATGGGATGGCTCATCGTCATCGCAATCCGGCCATTGCTCGACCTCGTTGCGCCGGCGGGAATCGCGCTGCTAGTCGCCGGCGGCTTGTCCTATACGGCCGGCGTGGCCTTCTACGCGCTCGACCGCGTGAAGTACGCGCATTTCGTGTGGCACCTCTGCGTGCTGACCGGGACCACGTGCCACTTCTTCGCAGTGCTGATGTACTCGGCATAGCGGCTCGATCCGTATGGAAGCAGTTTCACTCGCACCGGGTTTCGACGGCATCACCGAACACTGGCGGCCCAGGGTGGCGGCCTCGTTCAATGGTCAGGACATCAAGCTCGTGAAGTTCCGCGGAGAGTTCGTGTGGCATCACCACGACGAGACGGACGAGGTCTTCCTCGTCTGGCGAGGCTCGTTTCGCATCGAGTTTCGCGATCGGACCGTGACGCTCGGACCGGGCGACCTCATGGTTGTTCCACGCGGCGTCGAGCATCGGCCCGTGGCCGACGAGGAGGTGGAAGTGCTGCTGCTCGAGGCGGTCGAGACGCGCAACACCGGCAACGTCGTCGACGACCGTCTCACCGCGCCGACCGGCGTGACCATCTGACCGCTGCGAATCGGGTTCCGGTCGAACGCCCCGATCGCATTGCGCAGGTGGTTCGCTCGGTCCTAGGCTGTCGGTATTCGCGCGGTCGTTCCCGACGCAGGCCGCGCCATCGCTGTTCGAAGGACATCGGAGGTCACCGTGGAATCGCTCTCGACGAAGCAACGCGCGCACCTGCGTGCGCTGGCGCATCCGCTCAAGCCGATCATCCATATCGGCAAGGAGGGTGTGACCGACAACGCAGTCCGCTCGGTGGAGGAGGCGCTCAACGGGCGTGAGTTGATCAAGATCAAGGTCCTCGACACGTCGCCCGAGAGTGCGCGAAATGCGGGCGATGTGCTGGCCGAGCGTGTATCCGGCGGACACCTTGTGCAGGTCATCGGTCGAACGGTGGTGCTCTACCGTCGGGATCCGGAGAAGCCGTCGATCAAGTTCCCGCGGCCCGTTTCACCGTAACGGATGGAAGACGGGCCCGCCCGGCACCCCGTTTGTCGGCGCCGAATCGGCTGGCAAGGCGCACTTACGCCAAGGCCCGGTTGGGAGGTGACGAACTGATGTGCGCAGGTCGCATCGCCCCGAGCAGGAACGCAGCGCCTGACGATCCGGCGCGTCTGTTGATCATAGCCGAGGGACGTCGGGCAGCGATCCGATGGCCCGTGCCGGAAGACACTCGAGAGTTCGTGAGGATGGTTCACGCCAGCCGCAACCTCTACCGGGGGCTTGCGTCACCGCCGTCGACCGAGCAGCAGTTCGTCGCACTCGTGGATCGCAACCGCGAGCCGTCGAGCTGTGCGGTACTCGTCACGGAGCGCAGCTCGGGTGCGATCGTCGGCTATTCGACGCTCGGTCAGATTGCCCTGGGGAATTTTCGTAATGCCTATCTCGGGTACATCGGGAGCGAGCCGTTCGCCGGTCGAGGACTGATGACTGAAGGGGTCGCCCTCCTCGTACAGCACGCGTTTCACCGGCTTGCCCTGCATCGAATCGAGGCGAACATTCAGCCTGGGAATCTGCCGTCGATCGCAATTGCAAAGTCGCTCGGTTTCAGGCTCGAGGGCTTTTCACCGGGTTATCTGAAGATCTGTGGCCGATGGCGCGATCACGAGCGGTGGGCGATCACTTCTGACGCGTGGGCCGGTTTCAGGTCGTGGAGCCGCATGCGCGAGGCTCGCGGACGAAAACGCTGACGAGGTGGAGGAGAGACAGGTGCCGCAGCAGCGTTTTCCTCTCCGGTCCGGCGGGCCGAAGCAGATAGCCCTTCGGTGGTCGTCGCCGCGCCGCGACCTTCGCATCGAGCTCGATGGAACGCTACTCGGCGAATTCGCCGAATGCGAAGACCTCGTCGGGGGAGCCAGGATTGAACTCGGCCGGAGCGCATATCTCGACGTGTGGTGGGTCGAGGCGACGACGAGCTTTCGTGTCCAGGTGAACGGGATCGTCGTGCGTGGTGGATCCGAGGTTCACCCGGACATCGAAGACGCGGCGCCGATGGTTTTTGCGATCGGGGTCTTCAATCTCGTGGCGGGTCAGCTTGCCGTTCTGCTTTACGGGCCGACGTCGTTGGACGTAGTTGCCTCCGGTGCGTTCCTGCTCGGCCTCGGGGCGCTCGTGCGCCAGGGATCGAAGCGCGCCCTCGGGATCGCAATCGCCGTTCTGGGGGTCTCATTGGCCTACAAGGTGACGCTGATGTTCGGCGACGGACCGAAGATGGTCCCTCTGGCTACGGTCCTGGTGCAGCTCGCGCTTGCAAGCGCAATGATCCGATCGTATGTTCTCGCCTCAACGGACTGGTAGAGCGTTGTTGAGGGGCACGCTCCGGGTCGACCGGATTCCTTGGTCGACGCCTCGGTCTACTTCGACGTGAAGTCCTATGAACTGCTCTCGCCCAGAGGGACGCTCGCCGAACCGGCAGAACGGCGCGTATCGTGGAGGTGTGCCGAGCGAAGACACCAGCCATCCAACCATGCCCGAAGACGTTGGCAAGGACAGTGTCGAGTCGCTCCACGCCAGCATGGATCTCGAGGTCCGCGCGATAACGGTCCGGCTGGGCGACCGGATCACGTGCCGGCGCGGCTGTACGGACTGCTGTGTGGACGATCTGACGGTCTTCGAGGCGGAGGCGGATCGGATCCGCCGGGAAGCCGGAGAACGGCTCGCCGGCGCCGAAGCGCATGCTGCTGGCGCGTGCGCATTCCTCGATCCTGAGGGTGCGTGCAGGATCTACGAATCGCGACCCTATGTCTGCCGAACGCAGGGATTGCCACTGCGCTGGTTCGAAGAGGCCGACGATGGCACCGTCGTCGAATATCGAGACATCTGTCCGCTGAACGACCACGGCGACCCGATCGAGGCGATCTCGGAATCGGACTGCTGGACGATCGGACCGGCCGAAGAACGTCTCGTCCGGATTCAGCGTGCATCCGGTTCTGAACGGAATCGGAGAGTCGTACTACGTGAGCTTTTCGACGAGCTGTCGCATCGATCGATGTGAAATCGGAGCGGATAGCACCGACATCGCAAGTCTCAGAACCGCGAGCTGTAGCGAGCGGCCTGCGGACAGACGTAGGCATCGCAGTTCCCTGCGTCTCTTGCGAGGACGGCGACTCGTAACACACGACCGTCCGCAGGCCCGCTCGCTATCGCTCGCCGTACTGATCCCCCGCCCACCTTCACCGGCGATTCAGGATGCTTTCTGTGACTTGAGAATGTCCCGAATCTCGGTGAGAAGTGCCTCCTCGGCGGCTGGAGCCGCCGGAGCCTCGTCCTTGGCACGTCGAAGCGCGTTCGCAACCTTGACGACCAGGAATATCGCGAACGCGACGATGACGAAGTCGACGAGGCTCTGGACGAACAAGCCATAGTTGATCGTGACGGGCGCCTCGGCCGATCCTCCAATGGCGAGCTTCAGTGCCTTGAAGTCGACGCCGCCGAGCACGAGCCCCAGCGGCGGCGTCAGGACATCCGCAACGAACGACGACGTCACCTTGCCGAACGCGCCGCCAATGACAACGCCGACTGCAAGGTCGAGCACGTTGCCCTTACTGATGAACTCCTTGAATTCGCCGATCATTCCCATGGCCTCGTCCTCCCGGTCTTGTAGTGCGAGCCATTGAACTCTACATCGGGCTCGGTTGAAACCAGACAACGGTGATCATTTCGTGACGTTCGACTGCACAGCGGGCTCGATCCGGCCCGCCCGCTTCGAGAGCATGAACAGCATAGTCCCTACGGCGATGAAGCCGGCCGTCACCAGCACCGCGTCGAGCTTGGTCTGCATGACCAGCCACGCGCTCACGAGAAGCGCGATCACGGGAATGGTCATGCCGCCCGGCAGTCGAAGAGCGCCGGGCCGGTCGCCAAACCGGGCCTTCAGGCGCGGCAGCGACGCAATGCAGAGGATGTAGCCGATGATCCGTGCAAGCGAGCTCATCCCTGCAAGCCAGGCGAAAGTGCCCGACAGCGCCAGCCCGAGCGACAACCCTCCGTAGAGCAGGATCGAGACGTGCGGCGTGAGGTAACGGTCGTGGACTCTTGCAAGTGGAGTCGGCAGCGTTCCGTACCGTGCCATCGTGTAGGTCATGCGCGGCGCGGTCAGCATCCCGGCGGCGGTGTTTCCCATGATCGAGACTGCGGCGGTCACAGTTATGGCCAGAAAGCCGAAAGTCCCGAAGATCACTCCGGCGGCATCTGCGAGCGGTCGCTTCGACGTACCAAGGTCCGGAAGGACGCTCGCTACCACCAGCTGGACGAGTACGTAGAACACCGTTGTGGCCACGCCCGTCGCAAGAAGGGCTACCGGTATCGCCCGCTCCGGATGACGCGTTTCGCCGGCGGGGATGAGCGCGCTCTCGAAGCCGATGAAGGCGTAAACGATCAGCAGCATCGCCTCTCCGAAGTTCGAATAAACCGGCAGACCATCCGGTACCACCGGATCACCCCGAATCCACGTGACACCAACGAGAACGAGGACGGCAAGCGGGGCAAGTTTGACTACCGTGATTGCCGCGATTGCTCCGACGCTCGACTTTACGCCGACGAAGTTGATCCAGGTGAAACCGACGACTGTCAGGATGATGACCGCGAGCCGCCCGGCCCCGGCGTCGGCTCCGGGGATCAGGCTGCCCAGGTAGGTCGCCAGCAAATTAACGTTGGCGCCGATGCTCGCCGCCCGGGCGATGTAGAGGATCCAGCCGGTCTGAAACCCGACGAATGGCCCGAACGCCGTCCAGGTGTATAGGATCGGTCCGCCCGTCGCGTCGAAGTAGCTCGCCGCCTGCGCGAATGCGAGCATGACCGTCGCCATCAGCAGGCCGCAAATCACGAACAGCCACGGACTGAAGTCGCCGACGAGACGCGCCGCCTCTGCAGGCAGTCCGAAAATGCCCGCGCCGATTATTCCGTTCACGGCGAGCAGCGCAATGCCGGAGCGCGTCAGGTCTCGACGAAGTGACTCGGGCGCGGCCGTCATCGGCTTGAGTAGGCCAACCGGCAGTGGGTGACTGCGTGACGGATCACAGTTGGAACCTCGGGGAAGGGCGATGTGAGGCGGTCAAGTCGCTCCATCAGACGATCGATAGGATCAGTGTGTCAAGCGGCGCGTGCCGAGAGAAGTGGGTCACTTTCAAAATCAAGGTCCCGGCGCGAACTACGGATTTCCGCCTTGCCTCGAGCTAGCTCCTGCTCATCTTGCGTCTTTACGCCTTCCTCTGCGCCATTGCGAGAAATTCTCCGACGGATTGGAGAATTTCTCGCAATGGCGCAGAGGAAGACGCAATGACGCAAGAGAGCAACCGCAATGTAAAGGACCGCGCCGTCTCGAGACGAAGTCAGATTGACTCACTACCGTGCCGAGAGCCTGCCCTTTGCAGTTGGCGATTCCACGTGCATAGTTTGCTGGAATGAGCGAAGCGCCCGAATCCTCTGTGAGCCTGGAAATCGTTGTTGGCGATATCACGACGTTCGATGTCGATGCGATCGTCAATGCAGCCAATGAATCGCTGCTGGGCGGCGGCGGCGTCGACGGCGCGATCCATCGCGCGGCGGGGCCCGACCTTCTGGCGGAATGCCGCACGCTTGGGGGCTGCGCTACTGGCGACGCCAAGGCCACGCGCGGCTATGCACTGCCGGCGAAGCACGTGATTCATACCGTCGGACCGGTTTGGCGCGGCGGGACGGCCGGAGAGGCCGAACTGCTGGCCTCCTGTTACCGCCGAAGCCTCGAGCTGGCCATCGAGCTCGGCGCCAGGTCGATTGCGTTTCCGGCAATCAGCACGGGCGTCTACGGATATCCGATCGAAGAAGCCGCCGGGGTCGCCCTCGAAACCGTGTGTGGTTACCTCAGCCACGTAGAAGGCATCGACCGAGTGGTGTTCGTCTGCTTCTCGCAGGACGTGGCGGATGCCTACGAGCGGGCGCTCGGCGACGACATCGAATTCCTCGACGAAGACGACGTCGACGGAACCTGGGAAGGTCTCGGCCCAGCCGAGTGTGCCTCGACGTTCGACGCCTTTCTCGAAGAGTCTCTCGGCCCGCCGGCTGCGATCGACACGGCAGGAGAGGGCGGTCCCGGCGAACGCTCGGTCGACGTTCTGCGATTCGATGACCAGCCGTTCGAGGGCACATCCACTTTCGTTACGCGGGGTCTTGCTGCTGGCGCGCTTCGGCGCTTCGACGAGGGCGACACGCGGCAGGAGCTGCTGCTCTGCTGTGACAAGTCGTTCGACGCGGCAGGTCTATTGAGGTGGGCCGCGCAGCAGATCCTCGAGAGCAGCTTTGGCCTGATGCGCGGCGCGGTACTGTCCCTGGACGAACCGATCGCGCCCGGGTCCAGGCTCGTCGCACTCTACGCCACCTACCCCGTGTATCACGACGAGAAGCTCGCGGTCTGGCGGGGATCCGATCCCGCAACCGCCGTCGTGTGGCTCGTTCCGGTGACCTATGCCGAGGCGAAGTTCGTCGAGAAGAAGGGATGGGAAGCTTTCGAGGAACTGCTCGAGAAACGTGATCCCGATCTGGTCGATTTCACTCGGCACGGAGTCGCCAAATGATCCGAGGGCTGCGATGAAGCCGGCAACTCCGCCTGCGACGATTTCAGCGACGACGCCTACGGCTTTTCAGGCCGTCTTCGGACTCTCGTTCGACGCGGTGCTCGTTCTAGACGGCGATGGCATCGTCGTCGACGCCAATCCTGCGGCGGTGCGGCTCTTCGGGCGACGCAGAACCACGCTCGTCGGCCGTCCCGTGGCTCGCCTCCTGCGAGAAGGCGACGCATCGGTGCTTCCCGCGCCGGGTTCACGTTCGCGGCGTCCAGTCACGTTTCTCCAGCCCCGTGGTGGGACCGTCGAGTGTGAAGTCGCCGTGTCGGAGGACATCGACGGCGCCGGTCGTGTGCTCATCGCGCGCGATGCGTCCGAGCTGTTGTCGAAGGGACTCGCCCTCGAAGCCTCCGAACACGAGTTGCGCGAAATCAACCGGGCGCTCGATGCGTCCGCGATCGTTGCAATGACCGATCGGCGCGGCCGGATCCTCTTCGTAAACGACAAGTTCTGCGAGATCTCGAAGTACACGGAGGCCGAGCTCATCGGCCAGGACCACCGGATCATCAACAGCGGTCACCACCCGAAAGAGTTCTTTCGCGAGATGTGGCAGACGATTCTCGCTGGGAAGATCTGGCGCGACGAGATCCGCAATCGTGCGAAGGACGGCAGCTTCTATTGGGTCGACACGACGATCGTTCCGAGTCTCGATAGCAATGGAGAACCGTTCCGCTTCGTCGCGATCCGTTACGACATCAGCGGCCGCAAGGCGTACGAAGAGGAATTGATCCGGTCCGAAGAGCGGTTCGCCCGGGCGTTTGACGGTAGCCCGCACCCGATGGCGATCACGCAGTTGCACAGCGGGACGTTCATCAACGTGAACGACTGCTTCCTGCAGCTCGCCGGAGCGACGCGCGAGGAAGTCATCGGAAAGAACTCGGCCGACATCGGAATCTGGACCGAGCCGGAAGAGCGCAGCGAGTACGTCAAGAGGCTGAAGGCGGAGGGGTCGATCCAGAACTACGAGACGCGACTTCGCAACAGGCAGGGTGTGATACGTACGGTCCTGGCGTCGGCAGAGGTGATCGACGTCGGTGGCGAGCAGTGCATCCTGACTGCGATGGTGGACCTGACTGAAAAGAAGCGGCTCGAGGCTCAGTTCCTGCGCGCGCAGCGGATGGAGAGCATTGGCACGCTTGCCGGCGGCATTGCGCACGATCTGAACAACGTCCTTTCGCCGATCCTGATGTCGATCCAGCTGCTGCAGACGCGGACGGCCGACGCTTCGTCGCTCGAGCTTCTCGAAACGCTTGCGGCAAGCGCGCAGCGCGGCTCGGAAATGGTGAATCAGGTGCTCACGTTCGCGCGCGGCGCGTCGGGCGAGCGCCTCGTTCTCCAGCCGAAACACATCGTGAAGGAGGCTGTGAAGATCCTCCGTGACACGCTTCCGAAGTCGATCGAGATTTCGCAGTCGATCGGTTCGGATCTGTGGACCGTGCGAGGCGACCCGACGCAGCTCTACCAGATCCTCATGAACCTGAGCGTCAATGCGCGCGATGCCATGCCGCAAGGCGGACGGCTCATCGTGTCGGCGGCGAACGTGACGGTCGACGAGAACTACTCTCGAATGAACATCGATTCCCGACCGGGGCGATTCGTCTCGATCTCGGTCGAGGACACGGGAATCGGAATTCCGGAGAACATCATCGGGAAGATCTTCGATCCGTTCTTCACGACGAAGGAGCAGGGAAAGGGAACGGGTATCGGCCTGTCTACGGTCATCGGTATCGTGAAGGGACACGAGGGATTCATAAACGTCTACAGCGAGCCCGGGAGGGGAACGACGTTCCGGGTCTACATTCCGGCTGCCGACGCGGCGCCCAAGTCGCCGGCCGTGCGAGACGAACCGTTGCCTCGGGGCGCCGGCGAACGCATTCTCGTCGTCGATGACGAGTCGCCGGTTCGCGACGTGACGAGGCGGACGCTCGAAGAATACGGCTACGCGGTCGAAACCGCGGCAGACGGAGCCGAGGCCGTTGCGGTCTACGCAAAGCTGGCTGGTGCGGTGAAACTCGTGCTGCTCGACATGATGATGCCGGTGATGGACGGCGCCATGACGATCCGTGCGCTGCGAAAGCTGGACCCGGGAGTCAGGATCATCGCTACGAGCGGCATTGCAGGTCACGCGCTCGATCCAGAAGGGTCTCTGGGACTGGTGGAAGCGTTCCTGCAGAAACCATACACGGCCGACCGGTTGCTTCGAACGATCGCGATCGTTCTCGCCGGGCCCATGCGTGAAGCATGACGGCCGGGTCGGCGCTCGAGCGACGCAGGGGCCAGGGATTGCTCGATTCGCTGGCCGAGCTGGCCTTCACCCGGATCACCGGATCGGACCTCGTCGAAGGTAACGAGGTCCGAATCCTGAAGGATGCCGCTGAAAACTACCCTGCGTGGCTCGAAGCCATCGGCGGGGCCGAATCATCGATCCTCTTCGAGAGCTACATCATCCACGACGATTCGGTCGGCCGGCAGTTTGCCGAGCTGATGGCCGAAAAGTCCCGATCGGGCGTGCGGGTCCGCGTCATCTACGACTGGGTTGGCGCGCTCGGCAGTTCGTCGCGGAGACTCTGGCGAACGATGCGCGCGGCCGGTGTAGAAGTCCGGTGTTTCAATCCGCCGCGATTCGACAGTCCCGTTGGCTGGATCGAGCGTGATCATCGCAAGATGATCGCCGTCGACAATCGAATCGGATTCGTCACGGGCTTGTGCGTCGGTGAGCGCTGGGTTGGCTACCCGGACCGTGGCATCGATCCCTGGCGCGACACGGGCGTAGTGGTGAAGGGGCCGGCGATTGCTGACATCGTTCGGGCCTTCGGGCAGACGTGGCATGCGACCGGGACCGAGCTTCCACGGAGCGAGATCCCCGCGCGCGCCGACATTCCCGTCGCGGGCGACGTCCGCATGCGGGTGGTCCCGAGCATGCCGGCCATGGGTGGGCTCTATCGGCTGGATCAGATCGTCGCTGCGAGCGCCCGAGAGTCGCTTTGGCTGACGGACGCATATTTCGTCGGGACGACGAGCTACATTCAGGCGTTGCGCTCGGCCTCGCTGGATGGTGTGGACGTGCGTCTGCTGGTCCCGCGGGCGAGCGACGTCCCGTTCGTCGGGGCGATCTCGA
>CAZXLQ010000177.1:0-11106 GCA_964641945.1 uncultured Clostridia bacterium | reverse complement strand
ACCGTCAGCGCGTCGATTCCTGTCGCCGTCATCTCGATAACGCTGTTCCGCCTCCTCCACACGTTCGGGCTCCGGAACGCGACGATCCTCGAGAACAACATCGTCCAGACGGCCGGCTCGGCAGGCGAGTCGATCGCATTCGGCGTGGGCGTCACCATGCCGGCGATCCTCATCCTCGGGTTCGACCTCGAGCTGACGCGCGTAATGCTCGTCGCCGTCCTTGGCGGACTGCTCGGCATCCTCATGATGATCCCGCTGCGGCGCGCGCTCATAGTCCAGCAGCACGGCTACCTGAAGTACCCCGAGGGCACGGCGTGCGCTGAGGTGCTCAAGGCCGGCGCGTCCGACGAGTCGCGCGCGGCGGCGGACGATGCCTGGAAGGCCCAGGAAGGCAGCGGTTCGGCGATCGGCGCCCGGACGATCTTCGCCGGATTCGGAATCGGATTCGCGTACCAGGTCGCGATGGCGGCGCTCAAGGGCTGGAAGGACGTCCCCGAGAAGATCTTCGGCGCACCTTTCAAGGCCGGCTCGATCGCGGCCGAGATTTCGCCGGCACTGCTCGGCGTCGGCTACATAATCGGACCGAAGATCGCGTCGATCATGTGCGCCGGCGGCGTTCTCGCATACCTCGTGCTCATTCCCGCGATCAAGTTCTTCGGCGAGGGCATGACGGCCGTGCTCGCCCCCGGAAGCGTACCGATCGCCGAGATGGGGCCAAACGAGATCCGCGGCGCCTACGTCCTCTACATCGGCGCCGGAGCCGTGACCGCGGGCGGAATCATCAGCCTCTTCCGGTCCATCCCGACGATCTGGCACGGGCTCAAGGGCGGCCTCAACGATCTGCGCGGCGGCCAGGCCGCCAACGACGCGGCCGTCCGGACCGACAAGGACCTGCCGATGAACTTCGTCATCGGCGGGATCATCACGCTCGTGATCGCGATCGTGATCACGAACGAGCTCAACCTGCAGTGGAACTTCCTCGGCGCCTTCCTGATCATCGCGTTCGGGTTCCTCTTCGTGACCGTGTCGTCTCGGCTGACGGGCGAGATCGGCTCGTCGTCGAATCCGATCTCGGGCATGACGGTCGCAACGCTGCTGCTGACCTGCCTGATTTTCCTGATCATCGGCTGGACGGGACCTTCCTACTACGTGACGGCCCTGTCGATCGGCGCGATCGTCTGCATCGCCGCCTCGAACGGCGGGACGACGTCGCAGGACCTCAAGACGGGCTTCCTCGTCGGAGCCACGCCGCGCCTGCAGCAGATCGCGATCCTCGTCGGAGCGCTCGGATCGGCGCTCATACTCGGTCCGATCCTGCTGAATCTCAACAGCGCGTCGACGGTCTACGTGCCGCGCATCTCGTTCGAGCCCGTGACCGAGACGGTCGTGACCGTCGATCCCGCGAAGCTTGCGACGCTCGCGCCATTCTCCGAGGACATCAAGCCCTATCAGCCGGGCACGTACCGCGTCCTTCCGAATCCGGCCGGCGAGATCGAGGGGCTCGAGCAGGGCGAGTTCCTGGCGAACGAATCGGGCAAGGTGGTTTACCGGGTCCGCAAGAACTTCACGCCTGGACTCAAGACCGATCCGTCGAAACTGACTGAGACCGCGGCGATACAGGGCCCGCAGGCTGCGGCAGACGGGAAGACCTACCGCGTCTGGTTCAAGCCGGACAGCGAAGGCGGGCCCGAGGGCCGCTACCTCGTCAACGACGCCGGCGAAGCTGTCTACCTCGTCGATCCCGGCATCAACGGGACGCACCGCGTTCGGCCCGACGACTCGAAGGTCGACAAGTTCGACGCGCCCAAGGCGACGCTGATGTCCTACATCATCAAGGGCATCCTGAATCAGGAGCTGCCGTGGGGGCTCGTGCTGCTCGGGGTGATGATCTCGGTGGTGCTCGAGATGTCAGGCATTCCGTCGCTGGCGTTCGCGGTGGGCGTGTACCTGCCGCTGTCCTCGTCGAGCCCGATTTTCATCGGCGGGATGGTGCGGTGGCTCGTGGACCGCAACCTGCGCAAGAAGCTCGCGCACAAGGACCTGACCGAGGACCAGCTCGTGGCCGAGGGCGACAAGAGCCCGGGAGTGCTCATGGCGTCCGGGTACATCGCGGGCGGCGCAATCGCGGGCATCGTGATCGCGTTCATGGCGGGAGTGCTCACCGAGACCAACCGGTCGATCACCGACTGGGCGACCGAGAACAACCCGTTCTTCAACGGGCCGAACGCGGATCTGCTGTCGATGATCCCGTTCGTGATCCTGGTGGTGCTGCTGTACTTCGTCGGGCGAGAGTGGTTGCTGGGAGGGAAGAAGGAACCCTCGTAAGGGGGGCCCGGACTCAGCAATGAACGGCAGAAGCTCCTGATTCTTCCTTTGCGCCTTTGCGAGTCCTCTGCGCCTCTGCGGGAAACACTGTCGTACGGACGCGTTTCTCGCAGAGACGCAGGGGACTCGCAGAGGCGCAGAGGACGAGGGGCTGAAGGCTAAATCTCGTCGAACATCGCTCACGTACGCCTCGTACCGCTCGCTGACCAGAATCCAAGATTGGTCATCATTCAGCGAGTGAGTGGTCGGCGTGTCACGGCAGGGTTCTGTCGTCGCCCGTCCACGAGGAGTTCGCCGTGCGTTCAATTGCCCTGGTCGGGATTCTTTTCGTCTTTTTTCTGGCGTCGCCCCTCTCGCCCGGTAGCGTCGAGACGGCCGGTGCAGCACCAGCCGCCGCCGAGCCTGTCGCCGTGCCCGAGCCGTCTCCCGAAGCCGTGAGTTACTACAACTCGGGAAACGCACTCTGGCTGGTCTCGACCGCGTGGGGCCTACTCTTTCCGGCGCTCCTTCTGTTCACCGGATGGTCGTCACGCCTTCGCGATCTCGCACGTCGGATCGGCCGAAAGTGGTTCTTCGTCGTCGCCGTCTACTTCGTCCTGTATTCCTCGATTTCGTACCTGGTTTGGCTGCCGATGGAGTACTACCAGGACTACCTGCGTGAACGCGCGTACGGGCTGTCGAACCAGAGTTTCGATGGCTGGCTCACCGATTCGGTCGTCAGTTTCGCCGTCAACACGGTTCTCGGCGCGCTGCTCCTGTGGATCCCGTACCTGCTGCTGAAGCGCAGTCCGCGCCGATGGTGGCTCTACACCGGAATCGTTGCAGTGCCGGTCATCTTCCTCGTCCTTATGATCACGCCGGTCGTTATCGTGCCGCTATTCAACGAGGTCGCCCCGATGCAGGACGCGGAGCTCGAAAGGAAGATTCTCGACGTCGCCGAACGCGCCGGCATCGACGACGCAACGATCATGCAGATCAACTCGAGCGCCGATTCGAGGACGCTCAACGCGGCCGTGATGGGGTTTGGCGGCACGAAACGGATCGTCGTGACAGACACGCTCGTCTCGAAGCTCGACGAAGACGAGCTCCTTTTCGGCATTGCGCACGAGTCCGGCCACTACGTGCTCGGACACACGATCTACACGGTCCTGTTTCTCTCGGTTCTGATTGTCGCGACGCTTTTCATCGCTCACGTCGCGTCGGGAAAGCTCGTTGCCCGATTCGCCGAGAGATTCCGCTTCAGCGAAATGGGGGATATCGCGTCGCTTCCCCTCATCCTGCTGCTCGCCGGGGTCATCTCTCTGATGTTGACGCCAGTCTGGTACGGCTACACACGCTCGAACGAACACGAGGCGGATCGCTTTGCGCTGGAACTGACACGGGCGAATCGCGCCGGGGCCACGTCGTTCGTGAAGCTCCAGAACGAGAACCTCCGCATACCGCGGCCCGGACCCCTCTTTGTCCTCTGGCGGGCATCGCACCCGCCGCTCGGAGACCGGATCGACTTCTGCAACGACTATCGACCCTGGGAGACCGGAGCGCCAGGCAGGTACGACGGTGTGATTCGACGGCCGGCCGGATCCGCTGCCAGGGTCGACGCAGCCGTGACACCCTCGAATCGGTAGTCCACCGATCCATGACATCGAGACTTAAGAACGTTTCAAGATCCGAGATTTGATCCACCTGATTCGTCTGGTCCGCGAAGTCCGCGTCGCTCCCTAACGCCCCTTCCAGGCCAAATGCCGATATCAACAAGATTGACAGTGCGCAATCGGCTTGTCGGCACGGAACTCGTTCAGGTTCCTGGTGTTACGCGATTCTGGCCACATTCGCTGTCAACCGACTTGACGGAGTGGGGCAGAATGCCGCCCCCCACGGCGTGACAGAAACCGTGTGGAGTCAGGCACTTCGAGCTCGCCGCGCCGAACTTCTGCCTGTGGATCGCCACTTGCATATCCGGCAGACGTTGATGACCTCCTGCAGCACGCTCCGTGCTCTCGCTCTGCTTACAATTTATAGGAAGGATGGTGCTCACATGCGCAATGTGCTCGCGTCGCTCTTTCGAAGCCGTTTTGTTGCGACCGCGTCGGTCGCCGGCTTGATTCTTTCCTGCCTCGTAGTCGCGGACGCTACCCCCCGGCTGACAAACCGCGACAGGTCCCAACCCGCTGTCGCCGAAGACGTCGAGATGGACCTCATGGACGCAGATTCTGTGGAATTCGACTTCGAGGGCACCACGTATAAGAACGAGCGCGATTTTGTGAAGCGCAGCCGATGCGGCGTAGAAATCAGCGCCGAGCAGATTGAAGCCATCGAGTTGCTAATCGCGACTGAAGAGGCCGCGGCAGCGGCTGGAGGAAAGACGGCTTTCACAGGCGGACGTATCCCGGTCTTCTTTCACGAGTCGCGGCCCACGAGCACGGCGACTGTGACGTCAACCCAGCTCGCGAACCAGATCTCGCACCTGAATACGTGTTTCTCGGGAACTGGCTATACGTTCTACCAGGTAGGCTGGAACTACATCACGAGTTCGACCTATGCGAATGCGCGGCAGGGAACTTCGGACGAGACGAACATGAAGAGTGCCTTCTACAACCATTCGTCGGCCGCGAACTACCGTCACAATGGAGCGCTGCACTTCTACCTGTGCACAAACCCCCGCCGGTCCGACGGCGCCGGGCTCCTTGGCTGGGCGACGTTCCCGTGGAGCTACAGCGGCACGAGCGACTACCGCGACGGCGTGGTGATCAAGACAGGATCGGTGCCAGGGGGCTCGACCACGAACTACAACCAGGGCGACACCGCGACGCACGAGATCGGCCACTGGATGGGGCTCTATCACACGTTCCAGGACGGCTGCGGAACCGGCAACAATACGACATCCGGCGACCGGGTCGCCGACACGCCGGCGCAGGCCAGCCCGACGAGCGGTTGCCCTAGCTCGCGCAACTCGTGCACGAGCATCTCGGGCAACGATCCGATCCACAACTTCATGGACTACAGCTACGACTCGTGCCTGTACCAGTTCTCGACGGGACAGGACTCGAGAATGGACTCGCTCTGCACGTCTTACCGAACGCGGATTCCGTCGAACTGACGAGATCAGAGAGAAGGAGAGGCATCGCGGCATTCGCGGATGCAGCGGATTCGGTGGCTGAACTTGTTGTCAGTTCCGCCAGATCCGCAAAATCCGCGATGCTCTCTCCGTTCTCCGCCACCTACCGCGTGAACTGGATCGTGTCCGAGCCGGTGTCGGGGTTCACCACCCGGATCTGCACCATCTGTCCGCGCGGGAAGCGTGACTTGAGCGCCGATCCTTTCAGGATCAACCTCGTCGCGCTCTTGTATTTCACGCTCGGCCAGGGCGCCGAATCCGTCCCGATGTAAACGCTCAATCCGGGCTGGAAATTCGTACCGTCCAGGCGGATTCGATACGGCTTGCCCGCTACGACAAGGCTTGTTGCATTCGTGATGTCGGGCGGCACGATCCCCGTGATCACGTGCGACGTGACCGAATCAGTGTTGTTCGCAGCGACCGGGTCCTGCGCGGTCGAGATCACCGCTGCCGTATTGACGATCGTGGAGCCACCGGCAGCATCGACCTCCACGACCAGGGTCAGGTTCGGGCCCGTACTGAATGGGTAGCCCACGCTGCCGATATAAAAGTAGCCGATGCCCGTGTTTCGTGGCGGGACGAAGTATCCGACGTTCGAGTCGTAAGACACGATGCGGGTGCCCTCGGGCACGTTCAGCGAGGCGATGACGTCGCCAGCGAGGTTCGGGCCGAGGTTGGCAACGGTCAAGGTATAGGTCAGCTGCTGACCTGTATAGACGGGCTCCGGGGTGCATTCGAGCGTCACCTCGAGGTTGGCGGACGTGGCCGCGACCTTGGCGACGAAGCCCTCGTACTCGCCACCGCGATTGACGCCCTGATAGGGATTCACCGTCGGGAAGTTCGACGACTGGGTGGTTCCGACGACGTACGCGTTGCCCGATTCGTCGACCGTGACCGCAGTCCCTCCATCCTGCGCAGTTCCACCGAGATAAGTGGAGTAATACAGCGTCGTGCCTGCGGGGTTGAGGCACGTGACGAAGGCATCGCCCTCGTCGCCGTCCGGATTGTCCTGCACCGCACTGACCAGCGGGAAGTTGGTCGAGTAAGTGCTGCCCGCCACGTAGATCCGGTCGAGCGGGCCGACTTCAACGCCGCTCGCATTGTCGTAGCCATTGCCCGGAAGGTAGGTCGAGAAGCGCAGGGCATTGCCACTCTGCGTGAACCCGATCACGAATGCGTCGGCCCCGCCGGCCGCATGGTCATCGTAGATCGCGTCGTGGGTCGGGAAGTCGTTCGAATACGTCTGACCCACGGCCACCACGGCGCCGTCCGGATCGACTGCGATGGCGAAGACGGCATCGTAGTCACTTCCGCCGAAGTATGTCGAAAAGCGAAGTGAATTGCCTGTAGACGAGAGCTTCGTCACGAAGCCGTCGCTCACCCCGCGGTTCGAATTCTGAAATGGGTTCACGCGCGGGAAGTCATTCGAATTGGTCGTACCTGCAACGATCACTTCACCGCCGCCAGCGACCGCGATGTCGGCTACGCCCTCTTCGCCCGCGCTGCCGAGATAGGTCGAGTAGACCAGGCTTGTTCCGGTCGGGCTCAGCTTCGAGACGAATCCGTCCGGACCATACCCGGGGTTGGTCTGATACGGGGTCATCGTCGGGAAGTCCGACGAGCGCGTCGCCCCGGCGACGTAAGCGCTGCCGTCCGAATCGACCGCGACCGCCCCCCCGGCATCATCTTCGTCACCACCGAGGTAGGTCGAGTAGACGAGCGATGCGCCGGTCGGCGAGATCTTGGCCACGAAAGCGTCGAGACCAGGGTTTCCGGCGTTGGTCTCGATCGGGTTCACAGTGGGGAAGTTGGCCGAATTGGTGGAACCGGCGATATGCACCGCGCCCTCGGCGTCGAGTGCGATGGTGACCGCGAAGTCGTCGCTCGTTCCCCCAAGGTAGGTCGAGTAGAGAAGCGCCATCCCGGCCCTGCCGAGCACCGTCACGAACGCGTCGTAATCGCCGCTGTAGGTCCAGGGCCCGTTCACGCGAGGGAAGTTGGGTGACGACGTATACCCGACGACATAGGCCTGTCCCCAGCCGTCGACCGTCACTTCCGCCGGTTGATCTTCCAGGCCCCCGCCCAGGTACGTGGAGTAGGCGAGCGTCGGGTCGATGACGAGCGGACGGTCCGGGTCGTAGGCGCCCAGGTCGAACCGGACCGCGTTCCCGCCGCTGAGTTCAAAGCGGCCGGAGACCGTCTCGCGGCCATCATCCGAATTCTGGTAACACGCCGGAGGCGCCTGCCTCAGCTCGCACGCTCCGGCCCGAACTAAGAGCGACCCGTCCCCGGTCACCTCGACCGCGTCCGCACCGTCGAAAACCAGTTCGATCTGCCTGGCGTCGATGCCCGGCGCCACAACGAAGTCGTACTCGAGCGCTCCATCGCGCCCGTAGTAGATGAGGTCCACGCCCTGGTAGACGCCTTCGTACCGGACCGTGCCGAACGAACGCACCCCGGTGCGCCAGCTCTCCGGATCATCGCCGAGAAAGTAGTTGCTGACGCCCGGCAGTTCGGACCCGGCAGAGATCGCCGGTCGCGGATGGACTCCGTTCAGCCGCATTCGAATCACGCGCCCGTTCGCGGGCTCGGGGACACGTTTCGGGTCGAGCCTCTTCGTGCTGGCCGCCTCATCCGACCGTGGCTCGGTCAATGCGAAAACTGCATCGGTATCGGTGAGGAACAGCATCATGCCCGGGCTGCGTGCCATGAATCGCACGCGCCCGTCAGTCTGTCCGAGGTTCTCCTCGAAGCGAAGCGACGAGCGCAGGGTGGCCGACTTGGAGCTCGGCTGCGTCCGTGACGCGCTGAGAGCTTCCGAATGGGATGGTCCACCGACGGCGGCCGAGCCGGTCGGCAGCCATGCAACCGTGCAGACCAATGTGAGGGCCCGAATCGAATTGCGTAGAAGGAATGCGTTCATCTGCTCCTCCCTGTGCATCACGGCCCGAGCGAGGTGATGTGGAACTGACTCGGCCAGCAAGGCCGACAGAGGCGGGAACGCTGTCGAGAACGACCGCAGTTGCGGCGGCCGATCGAACACACCCCGGCTCCGCCATGCTTCCAATCTCGCTCGGGCGAGAGACTCATGGCCCCGGCCTCCTGTCTCCGGCAACGCGGTCCGGGCCGCTGCCAATAGCAGCACAGTGCGGCGGGAGTCGCGTTGCAGTACTTTCCGCCATACCACACGCAACTAACGGGCCAGAGGCCTGCCGGCGAGAGCCGCGCGCATGTTCAGCCAGAGTCGTTCGCAAAGCGCTGTCGAACGCCCGAAGCGCCATCGCCGCTGGGGATGAGTTACCACGTACGAGCGCGCTATTCCGCTCGATCCGCCAGATCCGCGTTGAACTTCTCCCCGGGGGGACATATAAGCGACTCAGCGAGTCTTCACGCCTCGTCTCCATCCCTTCCCTCGCGGAGGCACCCATGCGATGCATCCTCACCGCTTCTTTTCTGTGTCTCACGCTTGCGCCTGTGCCGGCTGTGACAACAGGCAAACCGGAGGCTGCGCAGAATGAGCGTATTCCGGAAGACAGCGAGCTCACGCCTGTCGCCTCCGCCGGTTGCGGTTCCGAGTCGGGTCTGAAGTCGACTCGTTACGACACGCCCACGTCGCTGCGCTTCAGGAACGCTACCAGGCACGACGTCACCTACTACTGGATCGACTATGAAGGCAGGCGCGACCAGAGGCGCACGCTGAAAGCCGGTGAGGCGGAGGACCGTACGACGTTCGTCTCGCACCCGTTCGTCGTGGTCAATGGAAGGGAAGCCTGCGTCGCGGTCTACATGCCGCTGGATAAGCCCGGCATCGTCGTGATCACCGACAATCCGAAGTAGGCGGGTATGATTCGACGGGCCGCTCGGTGGGATGGGAGGGTTTGAGCGGAGGGGGCCGGCCGAAAGACTTTCCGCAGGCCTGCTCGCACTGCGAGTCTGCGATTCAAGCACTGTCCGTGGGACGCTCGCTACCGCTCGCGGCTCGACGAGCGGGGAGCCCTGCCTGGTAGTGCTCGATGCGGGTGGTCCCCGTTTTATGAGCCGCGAGCGGTAGCGAGCGTCCCACGGACGGTCGAACGGTTCCGCTCACTTCTGTCCCCGCCACGGACCTGCTGAGCATCAGAACCGCGAGCGGTAGCGAGCCGGCCGGCGGACAGCGTTCCAGTTCGGCAAGCCCCGTCGACCGCCCACCGCTCCCGATGGTCAGGCGGCCCGCCCAGAGGCGCCCGGATTCGCCACGCGTCCGGCGAAGAGCACCGCCCCCGTCCTCGTGTCCACGATGAAGAACGCGAATGGATGGTCCGCGCGGAAAAGGGGCTTTGGCTTCTCGTACATCGAAATTCCGCCGGGGACTCCACCGGCGCGAGTCTCGGCCTCTGCCTCAGTCCCGTATTCGTCGATCGTGATCCGCGCACGGTGAGCCACGGCGCTCAACCGCAATCCGAGCGGGTTCGTCACCATCGCCGAGAAGTCGGCCTCTGGCGAGAACGCTGCCGGCACGCCCATCCGCTCGAGGGCCTCGTTGAATCCGGATTCGTAGCCGAAGTCGAACTTCGGAAACTCGACGCGCACCTGCCCGGGCATGAGCCGTGCAATCCAGTCGCGCAGTCTTCCGACAGTGAGCGAACTTTCCAAAGCCGCGAGTCCGTCGCGCTTCGTCGGGAGCAGAACGAGCATCGCCGTGGTCCCACCGTCGTAAGGCAACGAGAGCACCTGAAGCTCCGGCGTTTCGTGGTATCCATACCAGCCGTAGCCATGGCTCGGACGCATGAACGAAGCCTTTGATGTCACTCTGTCCGAGACGTGGAACTCCCCGTCCCCAGTGTTTGACTCGTCGAACCAGCCAGCCCACTGCGCATTGAATCGGGCGGCACTCGCGACCAGGAGCACACTCCCGGGTCCGACCACATTCATCGCATCGCGATCGGGCGCCGTGTTGCCGACGGACGCCGCGGGCCGCACCGTCCGGGCCATCCACGCTTCCACCGCCCGGTCTATCCGGCCGGTCTCGGGCCCGAACTTGGCGCCGTTGACGTCGGCGCCAAGTTCGCCGCGAATGCGGCTCAGGTAATCTCGCCGGAATCCGAATCGACGGTCGACCCAGATGGCATGACGGAGCTCGAACCGGTACCCGCCGCGTTCGGCGTCGGCGGCAATGGACCGTGAGAGCCCGGCAACGGCAGCGCCGAGTCCGCGCGTACCTGCCGGAACGCTGAGCACGCGCTCGATCTGGGCGGCTGTTCTGCCGCGCGCTCCCTCGTGCAGGATCGCAAGCGCCGAGAAAACGCTGAGCGGCGAGACGACGACGTTTCCGCCCTGGTCAATGAGTTGCGCGTAGAGATCGAGCGCAAAACGCCTCTCCGCCTCGGCGGCCATCGTGATCGAGGCAGCCGTCGCGGCAGCCGTCGTCGGCGGGGTCGACTGACGGACCTGCGGCTGTCCGGCACCGGCGGAGATGGCGAAGAGCAGTACCGCAATGGTACCTCTGGCGATCGACGAGTTTACGTGATTCACGGCGCCTCCACCTGCGGGCTTTGTTCGGTTCCCGGGGTTGGACACCGGAGAGGGCAGTCTTGTGCCCGGTCTTGCCGATGTCGGACGCAGGCGGATCGGGCGTGCGGTCGGGAGAGCGGTCCCCGTCGGCCGCAGGCCGACCCGGAACCGCGAAC
>CAZXLQ010000176.1:0-11133 GCA_964641945.1 uncultured Clostridia bacterium | reverse complement strand
CCGCTCGGCGGCGTCACGCTGGCCCCCGGCTGCAAGCAGCGCACCGCGCTCGATTGCATCGTCGAGCAGGCCACTGAGCCGGTCGAAGGCCGCTCCGTCGACGATACGGCAGTAGTCGCCCGACTTCTTTCGATCCGCGTCCGAAGCGCCGTAGGCGCGACCGATTGCATCGCGAGCCTTCTCGAGAAACCGAGCCTTGATTGACTCGTGGACGAGCACGTAATCCGGAGCCACGCACGTCTGGCCCGCGTTCACGAACCGGCCCCAGACGATCCGATCAGCGGCGGTCTCGACGTCAGCCGACGCGTCGACGATCGCCGGAGACTTGCCCCCCAGCTCGAGCGTCACCGACGACAGGTGCTTCGCGGCAGCCTCCATGATGATGCGGCCCAGCATCGTGCTTCCGGTGAAGAAGATGTGGTCGAACGGCAAGGCGAGAAGCGATTTCGCCACTTCGGCGTCGCCCTCGAAGACGGCGACCTCCTCCGGGGGGAAAACCCGTGCGATGAGCCTGGCGATGTATCGGGAAACGCTCGGAGTCTTCTCCGACGGCTTGGCGCAGACGACGTTGCCGGCGGCCACCGCCGCGACGATCGGATCGACGAGAAGCTGAAACGGAAAGTTCCACGGTGCGATGACGAGCACGACACCCTTTGGCTCGCTCCGAATCTCGCCGTGGGTCCCGAACATCGTCATGGTGCTTCGCACTTTTCGCGGGCGCATCCACTTGCGAAGGTGCTTGATCGTGTGGCCGATCTCACTGAGAACCGGCTGCAGCTCGGTCAGCTCCGATTCCGTCGCCGGCTTGTGGAGGTCAGCCCACAGCGCATCGAAGAGCTCGGTCCGGGTCTCGAGCAGTACCGACCGCAGTCGCTTGAGCGACTCGATGCGCTCGGCTGCGGTTCTGGACGCAACCGTCCATCTGTTGGCCTGCTGCAGCGCAAACGTCGCACGGATCTCGTCGGGCGACGCGTTTCGAAGCGGCGTGGATTCCTCAACGGAAGTACCGAGGACGGGAGTTGACGAAGACACGGGCGGACCTCCTGGAAACGATCGATCGTGACGATTCTACGCTCTTCGCGGCGCATCGGTTTTCGTGGCGACGGTTACGGCACCCGCTTGTACCGCGTGTAGTTCGGTCCGTCCGGAGGAATCACCGGTGAAAGGACCCGCACCGTTCGCGGCGGAACCGTCACCGTGGCGATGCCCGAACCGACCTCGAACGTGTCACCGCCATCGATATCGCGCAGCTGGGCAGTGTCCTGCAGCCAACCGTCGCGCGGAGTGATGATTTCCGTCACCGGCTCATCAGTCGGATTCGCCAGCACCACGACCGTGTCGCGAACTGAAGACGTGACGCGAGCGAACCCGAGCAGCTTCGACGTCGGAATTCGAACGAAATCTCCGACCTGCAAGGCGCGCTTCGAGTTGCGGAGCGCGAGAGCCCGTCGAATCATTGCGAACTCGGGCGAATCTCCGGCCTCGGCTCGTTTCCAGTCCATGGGGCCGCGCTGTTCGGGATCTTCCTTGCCTGTCAGTCCGAGCTCCTCGCCGTAGTACACGAGCGGTGCCCCGGGAAGCGTGACCATCAGACGGATGGCGAATTCACGGTCGCGCATCGACGGAAGGCTGCTCGCCAACCGCGAGCGGTCGTGGTTCGAAAGGACGATCCACGACCGCAGGATCGGCTCGATGCCGGCATCCTGGATCATCACGTCGATCATGTCGCCGGCCTTGGGGCCCTCCATCTTGCCTTCCGCAAGCAGGAAGATGATCCGGCTCAGGTACATGTTCATCACGCCGTCGAGCGACGGGAACCAGTCGGCCGGGTAGTTGTAGTTCTCGCCGACCGTGTAGGAATCGTGCCGCGCCGCGTGTGCCGCCGACGTGAGCTCGGTGAGTACCTCCGGGCCGAGCTCGAAGGCCACGTCGAGGCGCCAGCCGTCCGCGTACTTCAGCCACTTCTGCACGATCGAGTCGGCGTCCCGATAAACACGCTGCCGGACTATCGGAGACTCGTACCGCAACTCGGGAAGGTTGGGGATGTCGATCCACGCGAGATATCCGTTCTTGATGCCCGCGCCGAACGTGTAGTACTCGCGGTACGGACTCTGCTGGTTGCGCACGGCGTCCTGGAACCAGACGTTCCGCCGTCCCGTGTGGTTGAAAACACCGTCGAGGATGACGCGCATTCCGAGTCGATGGGCTTCGTCGCACAGCCTCTCGAAGTCGGCAGCGGTGCCGTACTGAGGATCGATCGCGAAGAAATCCGTCGCGTCGTACTTGTGGTTGGAATATGCGAGGAAGATCGGATTGAGGTAGACGACGTTACATCCGAGTGCCTTGATGTAGCCGAGCCGCTTCGTGACTCCGGGAAGGTCGCCTCCCCAGAAGTCGATCTCGTGCCTCCAGATCTCGGCGTCCTTGACGTATTCGCCCTTCGTCGGCTGGTCCGTCCAGGCGCGAAGTCGCCGCGGCGCCTCGTACAACTTCGCCTTCTCGGGGCCACTCATTCCGATGTCGAATCGATCCACGAAGACCTGATAGACAATCTGCCGGAGCCTCCAGTCAGCCATGCGTCGTTCGTAGACTTCGGCCGAGGCTCGAATGGACTTGCCACCGTTCTGTGCGATTGCCGGGATGGTCGACGTTGATGAGAGGCTGATGAGTGCGGCCGCAACGAGAAACGGAGCAGGGCGACGTGCCATCGGATCGCTCTCCAGTTGTTGAATTTGGGAACCGGCTTGAGGACGCTGCGCAAATAGCATAGCATCCAGCATTCGACTTGCCGGAAGCCGGACATCTGCCGGCGATCCAGACGGCGTACAACTACAGGAGCAGAGGTCACACACGTCGATGAAGGGGTTCACCGAGGATCTACAGCCGGGGACGGTGCTCAACGACCGCTACGAGATCGTCAAGCGCATCGGAGGCGGCGGCATGGGGTCCGTGTACAACGCCCGCGACAAGCGACTCTCGGGACGGCTGGTTGCCGTCAAGGAGATGATCCAGCAATTCTCCGACGAGGGTCAGCAGAAGAAGGCCGTCGACGACTTCCTTCGAGAGGCCGAACTGCTTGCCTCGCTGGACCATCCGTCGATCCCGACGATCTTCGACTACTTCATCGAGAACGGCCGGTACTACCTGGTGATGTATTTCATCCAGGGTCGCGATCTCGAGGCCGAGATGTATCGTCGCGGCGGACGCTGTGACGAGTTGACGATGACGCGGTGGGCGTCGCAGGTGGCGGACGTGCTCGCTTACATCCACGAGATGGAACCGCCGATCATCTACCGCGACATGAAGCCGGCGAATCTCATGCTCGACGAGCGGCGCAACAAGATCATGCTCATCGACTTCGGCATCGCGCGTTTCGTCGCGCCGTCGCAGAAGGGAGTGACGGCGATCGGGACGATGGGCTACGCGCCGCCGGAGCTCTTCTCTGGCAAGGTCGAGCCGCGATCCGATCTCTACTCTCTCGGCGCGACGATGTTCCACATGATGACGGGTTCGGATCCGCAGGATAACCCGCTGCTCATATTCGACTTCACCAAGCACCCCAAGCCCGCGAAGATCAATCCGGCGCTGTCACCTGAAATGGACGAGTTGATCGTCAAGCTGGTGGCGCACAAGCCGGAAGATCGGCCGGCATCGGCGGCGGCGCTCAAGAAGGCTCTCGATGATCACGAGCGCCGGTTGTCGAATCCTGCAGCAGCTCCCGTGCCGGTCCCGAGCTCGGCGCTATGCACGACGTGCGGCGGCGGAATGGGGGCGAAGGACGCCTTCTGCCCGCACTGCGGAGCAGCGACCGGGCAGAGAATCGGAACGCACGGACTGCAGGTCAAGCTCTCGACGCTGAATTCGCCGACTTCGCACGTCTTCTCTATCGACAAGGAAGACAATCTCATTGGTCGCGCGGATCCGAACGCTTCGATCTTCCCCGAGGTGGACCTCACGGTGCACGACGTGCAGACGAAGGTCTCGCGGCGCCACGCCCGGATCTTCCGTCAGGGTGAGACCTACTTCATCGAGGATCTCGGGAGTGCCAACGGAACGTCGGTGAACGGGACGTTGCAGTTGAGCCCGCGGACGCCACAGCCGTTGCACAACGGCGATGTGGTGAAGCTCGGCGAGACGATGTTGAAGGTCTCGCTGGCGTAGCTTCGATCCGCGGCGGCGGCTGCGGAGGTCGGTTTGGAGCTAGGAATCCGGTTTCTGGAAGAAACGCCGGAAGAGGTGTGAGGCTCCGCGTTTTTCGACCTGGCTCATGTTCGACTGCAGCTCGCGGACGAGTTTGTCGTTGGGCTTGAGGCTGACGGCCCGCTTCAGCATCTCTCTTGCTTCGTCGGTGCGGCCTGTCTCGATATAAATGTTCGCCAGATCGACGATGGGCTGGACGGCGAACGGCGACATCGTCGTGCATTGGAGCAGGATGGCCTCGGCTCGGCGGCGCTGGTTTGGGATGTGCGCGAGGGAATGCCCGAGCGCCATGTGCAGACGGGGATTCTCTGGGGCCAGCAGAATCGCCCGCTCGAGTGCCTTCACGGCGCGATCGTGGTCGCCCGATGCAGCCCACGCGACGCCGCGCTCGATGAGGTCGGAGATCGAGAGCTGGCCGGTCGGCGCCGTGAAGACCGCCGGATCGGGAGCCGGTCGCGAAGCCGGCGGTGGCGGCACTGGCGACGAGGGGACGGTCGGACTGGCCGCTTGCGGAGCCGGCCGAACGGGTTCAGGGGTACCTGAGCTCGGTGCCGGCTGGCCCGGTGGCGGCATTGAAGGCGGCTGGACGGCACGAGGGGGTGGTTTGGGTGACGGAGCCGGCGCAGGCCGCGGAGACGCAACCTTGGAAGGTACGCGAACTCCGGCGGCGGCGCGTTGATCGGCAAGTTGCCGGTCGTAGATCTCGCGGTATCGCGGGTTCGTCAGCACGATGTATGCAATGGTGAGCGCATCGAAGATCTCGTCGAGCTGCCCCTCCACGTTGATGCCTGCGGGCGCAAGGAATCGGTACCGGTCTGGGTGAAAGTCACGCGCCACCGTTTCGTAGTGCTGATGAATCTCGTCGATCGAGTCGCTGCGATTCACGCCGAGCAGCCCGTAATGATCGACACCGCGGGCGATGTCGTTGAGCTTCTCTTCCACGCGGTACCAGAACTGAGCCGCTTCCGCCGGGTCAATCGCAGGTGCAGACGATGCCGGCTGTGCAGCAGGTGGAGCCGAAGGAAAGTCCTCGGCAGGCTCGATCGCCCCGGCGAAGAGAAGCGCCGCGACAAGTCTGATGGCGTGCTCACGCTCGATGATCGCCATCGAAAGCAGGTCCTCGAGCCTAACCCGGTCAGCGATCCTCGACAGGAAGTAGGCTTCGTCAACCGACAACTCGACGTTGAAGAAGCTGAACGGATCCGTCGTCGTCACGAATACCTGGTCCGCGCTCCCGATCCACGAAAGGATGCGATCGGTGTCGCGGACGTGCCGCATGCCGCTGAGCAGAAGCGAACCGACCGACAGCGACATTTTCGGCCATCTGGAGAGATGAATGCCGTCGGCGTACGAGACGTCGGCAACCGGCATGTTGAAGAGCTCGGCGACGATCCGCGTGACCTGGCGGCGAATCCGAGCAACTTCCTCGACGCTGTCCGGATCGAGCTCGGGCACCTGGAACAGCTCGAGGAACAGCTCACCCGTCGGGTCGCGGCGGCGGCGCGATGTTGCAAAGACAACAGCACCATCTTCGACGAGGACGGTCGAGACAGACGGATCCTGCCCTGTCGACACCACCGTGAGCGTACCGGTAGCGCGCTCCTGCGACCACTGGCGCAGGTACATCGGCATGCAGAACTCACGAGACTGGGGCATGGGCAGCGATACGGACGCGGAGACGCCGAACGGGCCTCCGTCGTGGGAATTTCAGTCCCTGCGAGTATCGCAGCCGCGGCACCGGATTGTCACGCGGAGGTTGCCGGGGGAATCGTGATCTCGGAATCGACGGCGAGGCCGAGGAGTGGGTCGAGATTGCCGGCCAGAACGTCGGCAAATGGACGCGCGCCGGGAATGTGCTCGCAGATGATCTTGATCACGGCGGTGATTGGCGTGGCAAGGAAGAGCCCCGCCGGGCCCCAGATCATTCCCCAAAAGATGAGCGCCATCAGGACGACGACGGGATGCAGATCGAGTGCATCGCCCTGGAGTTTCGGTTGGATGATGTTGCCGATCACGAACTGAATGACCGACGGAATTGTCAGCGCCAGGACTTTTGCCGAGAAAGGAAGGGTCGGGTTCAGAAGTATGACCGGAATCGGGAGCGCGAGGGCGACGAGCGTGCCGATGGTAGGTATGAAGTTGAGCAGGAAGGTGAGGAATCCAAAGAGCAGGGCGAACTCGACGCCAAGCAGCCAGTAAACGGCGCCGATGAGAATGCCTGCGCCGCCGGCGATGAAGACCATCTGGATAACGTAGATCTGGACCCGGTTCTCGATTTTCCCGAGCAGCTCGGCCGTAGCCCGTGACCGGCCTTCCCGCTTCTTTCCATACAGGATGAAGATGAGGAAGATGAGAACGGTGGCTCCGTTCGAGATCAACGCCGTCAGTTCCGAAGCCACTCCGGTGATCAGGGCATTGGCGGCGTTCTCGGGCAGCGAGAAGAAGCGCCCTGTCGCAGGGTCGGGTCTCAGCCCAAGTGATTCCACCGGTGCCTGCGAAACTATCCAGGCCTCGAGTCGGCCGAACTGCGCCTGGTAGGAGCCGAGACTCGCCGTCAGAGAGGCAACGGTTGAAGCGACGATGAGTCCGAGAAGCGTCAGCGCGCCAACGCCCAGGATGGCCGTGCCGATCCACGCGAGACCTTTGGAGAACCGGAGAAAGCGCATCTGGACGTCGACAACCGGCGAAAGGCAGTACGAGAGAAGCAGCGCCAGCACGAAGGGCACGAGGACGGGCCGCAGCAGGTAGAGCATCACGCCTAGAATGGCGAGTGCGATGACGACGAGTGCCGTCGTCTGAATCTTCGCGTAACGCGTGTCGTCGCGGATCACGTTTTCTGTGTACCACAACGGACGTCACGAGGTCAGTCTTCTCGGTGACTCCGTATCAATGTGTCTCATTGTGCGAAGCTCAGAAGACGCCTCGCACGCAGAGACACGGTGACACAGAGTCACGGAGCCATGGGAAACTCCCTTCAGGCAAGGTCGAAGAGCAGGACCTCTCCTTCTTCAAGTCCTTCAATCGAGATCTCGCCCGGCCCGCTGATGGCAATTGCGTCGCCGGCGGCGAGGCTTTCTCCATCGACGAGGACCGAACCCGTCGCGACGTGGATCCATGCGTGCCGTCCGGGAGCAAGATCGTGGATCACTCGTTCGGCGCCACTCAGCAGCGTCGCAAAGACGCGCGCGTCGGCACGAATCGTTACCGATCCGTCACGGCCTTCAGGCGAAGCGATCAGGCGCAGCCGTCCGCGCTTGTCGTCCGCGGTGAACTGGGCTTCCTCGTAGGACGGCTGGATGCCGGTTTCATCCGGCAGGATCCATATCTGCAACAGATGAACGGGCTCGGATTCCGAGGCATTGAATTCGCTGTGCGTGACTCCCCGGCCGGCGCTCATTTTCTGGACGTTGCCCGGGCGGATCACCGAGCCATTCCCCATGCTGTCCTTGTGCGCGAGCGCGCCGTCGAGGACGTAGGTGATGATCTCCATGTCCCGGTGCCCGTGAGTTCCAAAGCCCATTCCCGGCTCGACGCGGTCATCGTTGATGACCCGCAGCGCGCGGAAGCCCATGTGCTTCGGATCGAGATAACTGCCGAACGAAAACGTGTGCCATGTGTCGAGCCAACCGTGGTCGAGATGGCCGCGCTCGTCGGCCCGTCGAATCGTCTTCAGTGCCATTACATCCTCCTGCCGGTCCGCGACTTTCCCGCTCGCGCCGACCGACGACGAGACGATAGTCGTGATAACGACAAATGTCAAGAGGGATGCCGGGTTGGACTTTGCGTCTTCGCGAGACCTTTGCGCCTCTGCGGGAAACCTCACTCCAGGTCGAGTTTCCCGCAGAGGCGCAGAGGTCTCGCAAAGCCGCAGAGAATGCTCAGGTCATTATGTCGCCGAAGCGCCGGATCACCCCGGTTACGACACCCTGGACCTCGACACTCGACACGAACAGCGGCGCCATGGCTGCATTCGCAGGCTGCAACCGGAATCCACCCTCCTCCCGGTAGATCCGCTTGAGCGTCGCGCTGCCATCCTCGAGCAACGCCACCACGATCTCGCCGTTCTCGGCAGTCGACCGGCGACTCACGACCACGAAATCGCCATCGAGAATCGCGTCGTCGCGCATGGACTCGCCACGCACTCTCAAGACGTAGGAATCACCCCTGAGCATGCTCTTCGGAAGCGGGATGCGCTCGCTCGTGTCCTCGATCGCCTCGAGCGGGATGCCGGCCGCGATCTGCCCGACGATGGGTACGTCGACGACCTCGTCGGACGGCAATACGCCGCGCCGTCTTCCGTGATCGATGAGCTCGAGTCCGAAGGCGGCTCCTGACCGCCGGACGAAACCCTTGCGTTCCAGCTCGACGATGTGTCCCTGTACGGTCGCCGCCGTGACCCCGAGCTCTCGGGCAATGTCGCGGACACTCGGGCCATGTCCCTGCCGGCGTGCGATCGCCGCCGCTGCATCGAGCACGCCGCGCTGCTTGCGGGTCAGGTGATCGGTCATGCCGACAACCTGCCATACGAAACCCTAACAGTCAACCTTGATACACGACCGGCTTATTTTTCTTTTCACGAGGTTGCCCGTTCGGTGATCTGAGGACTAGTATTGCGAATTGGAACGGTACGAAGCGCGGCACGCTATCGGATCCTCTCCGCAATCAAAATCTGGCGACCGCAACTTCGGTAACGAATACACCCTTGCTCCCATAATCATTCGGATTGACGGAGGACTTCACGTGATCCCCAAGCACCGTATCTGGCTGTCTGCCCTCGCACTGGCCATTGCTATGTCGTCGTTGCTCGTCCCGGTGAGCGCCCAACAGAAGTTCCGCACCACGGAAGAGATCTGGGGCGCGAAGTTCGGCTACACGTCGTACAAATATCGCGTTCGCGCTGACAAGGCCTCGGGGCTCACCGGCCTCCGGCGCTGGAACCAGATCGCGATCGATGCGAGTGGACTCGACCACACCCCGCCGGCTCCCGGTGAGGATCGGGCATTTGGCGAGCAACTCGGTCCGTGCCGAGCGTCGCGCGCCATTGCCATTGTTCAGATCGCCGTGTTCGAGGCTCTCAACGCGATTGTGAAGAAGTACGACAGCCACGTCGGGATGTACCCCGCTTCGAAGAAGACGAATCGTGACGTTGCGATCGCCCAGGCTGCCCACGATACACTTGTCGTTCTTTTCCCGTCGCAGAAAGGCCTGTTCGACATGAAGTTGAACGAGGATCTTGCTGCTGCACCGAACAACGCGAAGAAGGCGAACGCAATTCTCGTCGGCCGCACGGCAGCCCTCGCGGCGCTTGGCCTTTGCTACAACGATGGCTCCAAGCACGCCGAGCAGCTGATGAACACGGAGTACGTCCCGAGCAATCAGCCCGGCTTCTGGCGGCAGGATCCGATCAGCCTGGTGCCGATTGCGCTTGGAGCGCGCTGGGCTGAGGTTCGCCCGCTCATCATGACGTCGGCCTCGCAGTTCCGTCTGCCACCGCCTCCGGCGATCGACAGCGCCGAATACGCTGATGCGTACAACGAGGTGAAGCGCCTCGGCGGCGACGGCATCGTGACGTCGACCGAGCGGACGGACGAGCAGACCCATCTCGGTATCTTCTGGGCCTACGATGGCACGCCGAGCCTTTGTGCCCCGCCGCGTCTGTACAACCAGATCGCAATGCAACTGGCCGATCAGCGCGCCACGAACGACATCGACACCGCGCGGATGCTTGCGCTCGTCAATGTTGCGATGGCCGAAGCAGGCATCGCGGCGTGGGACTCGAAGTACTTCTACAACTACTGGCGCCCTGTGACGGGCATACGCGAAGCCGATGCGGGCACGGGCCCGAGCGGGCTTGGCGACAACAACCCTGAGACGGCGGGCGATGCAACGTATTCGCCGCTCGGTGCTCCGGCCAGCAACCTGACGGGTCCGAACTTCACTCCGCCGTTCCCGGCGTATCCGTCGGGTCACGCGACGTTCGGTGGCGCCCTCTTCGAGACGCTTCGGAACATTTACGGCACGGACAGCATCTCGTTCACTTTCACGTCGGACGAGTTCAACGGCGAGACGCTCGACAACGAGGGCAATCCGCGTCCGTTGCTGCCGCGTTCGTTCACGACTCTCTCGCAGGCCGAGACCGAGAACGGCCGGAGCCGCATCTACCTTGGAATCCACTGGCAGTTCGATGCTGACGGCGGAATCACGCAGGGACGCCAAGTCGCGGACTACGTCTACGACCGTGTCTTCCAGCCGGTGAACTAGCAGCGAAGAGCGAAGAGAAGAGCTTCGCACACAGAGGCACGGAGGCACGGAGACACAGAGTCTCAGTGCTTCCGTGCCTCTGACCTTTTCTGCCTCCGTGTCTCCGTGCCTCTGCGCCTCCGTGCCTCCGTGTGCGAAGCTCTCCCCTCACCGGAAGTCCCTCGACCTCACCCACCTCCCATCCGCATTGAGGTCCGTCACCGCCAGCGCCAGCACGCTGACCGCGCCCTCCTCCCGCTGAATCCGGCCCCGAATCCGCACCACCGGCGACCGCAGCAGCACCCGCTCGAACTTCTCGATCGTCGACGGAAACGCCGCCACGTTCGCGAGCCCCGTCTCGTCCTCGAGCGTCATGAAGAGCATCCCCGCCGCCGTCGGCGGCCGCTGCCGGCAGATCACCACCCCCGCGACGTCCACCACCGCGTCGACCTTCGCCTCCATCACGTCCGCCGCCGTCATCACGCCGGCGTGCGCGAGCTGCTCGCGCATGAACTCCATCGGATGCCGGTCCACCGACACGCCGGTCGTCACCATGTCGATCGCGACCTCCTCCATCGGGGTCGGCTCGGGCAGCGTCGGCCGCGACTCGTCCGTCTCGTCGCCCCGCGCGAGCGGCCCCGGCCCGCTGCGGCCCGCGCCGAGCGCCACCCAGACGTCCTCGCGACGCGGCCC
>CAZXLQ010000175.1:0-11168 GCA_964641945.1 uncultured Clostridia bacterium | reverse complement strand
GCGCAAAGGAAGACGCAAAGTCGCAAGAGAGCAAGCGACAAGTCAGATTGATCGACTACCCTCAGGCCTCGGCGCTCTAGGGGCGGAAGGCCTCCATGACGATTCTCCCCGGAAAGTCACGGTAGCCGCCGCGGCGCAGGTCGTCCGTCAGAGTGCCGCCAGTGGTCTGACCAGCTACCTCGAAGAGCGTCGGAGCAACGTCGAGTCCGTCATACGGCCGGTCGATCACGGACGGGCCGCTCTTCAGCCGGGTCGCTGGCCCTCCTCGCAGCCAGAACACGCCGTGCATTGACTCGCGCGCGAATCCGCCGTGATTGCCGCCGGCGTTGAAGTCCTTCAAGTCGAAATTCCACATTGGTGAGGCGTGAAGAAAGAGATCGGTGGCGACGCCATCGCGACGGCGGCGCTCGAACCTCAAGAGGAGACGCGCATCGGGGTCGGTCGCCCGCGCGATCAGCTCGTCGAACGTCTGCCGATATGCGGTCGAATAGACCTCCGTGAGTCCTGCCACGGCAAGCCCTTCGGCGGTCCGATGTGTTGCGTCTCGCCATTCGGCGATCGAGTGTGGTGCGGAAAGCCAGGCGGCGCGATCGAGACCGGACGTCTCGAGGCTCGGGTCCTCGAACAGCGCGAACGGAAGTCCCGCTCGCCACGATGCCCGGTCGAAGGAGCAGGCACCGTTCGCTGGATCAACCGAGAAGTCAGCGATCGGCATCAGAGTCACGCCGAGAACAGTTTCTCCCTGCATTCGGTACAGCATCAGCAGCTGCCGGCCGGAGTCCCCGTATACCAGGAACGCCCGCGTCCACGCTGGCGAGAGCTCGACTTCGCCTCCGTGGCGCGCGATGGCCGCGATTGTGGCCGGTACCGGCAACTCCGCCACCATCCACGACACTGGCGCCGCGCCGAGCTCGGCACGCGTCGAGTTGCGAACACGAATCCCGCTGAATCGCTCGAGGTAGTTGACCGTCGCGAACGAGGCACTCTCATCGAGCGCACCCGACGTGTCGACTACCAGGCCGCGGAGGCCGACGGGATAGGCGATCAGATCGACCGCCGACAGGTGTCTGCCGAGCTCGCGCAATCCGAAGAGCGAAGCCTCGGGCGCAGCAGCAAACGACTCCGCGGATGTCGTGCGCACTCGAGCAAACAGGCGATCTCGCTGGGCCGCGTATTCGAGGCGTAGACGCTCGACGCGGTACATCTCGGCAACGAGCTCCTTCGCCCGCTTGCCGAGATCCTCATGCGGGTCACGGATGTTCAGCGCCGACGCCCCCGTGAACGGCGCCAGCGCCGGTCGAGGCGTCGCGTGGCGGTCGGCCCTTTCCTTCTTGCCCTGCGCAATTGCCGTATCGAGACGCAACTGTTCGAACCGGAGCATCGACGCGCGTCGCTCGAGCGCCGCGACCTCCTCGTCGAGCTCCGAGGCCTCGTGTTGCCATCCGGCGCGACGACGTTCGAGAATCGCCAACGCGCCGCGTGCCGCAATCGCACGACGCGAGTCGTCGAGCCGGCCATGCCGAATCGACCTCCAGAGCATCTGCAACCGGTTGAGGTCCGGATCGCGAAAGTGGAGCTGTGCCCGCTCGTTGCCGTCGTAGTCGATGGCGCACGTGACTTGCTTCGGACGATCGGCCAGATAGGCCGAATGCCGTGAAGAGGAGAGCGTTGCGCCGGACGCGAAGGGCTGGAATGCCGACCCCTTCAATTCGTAGTTCGCGAGGGGCCCACCCCGCGAGATCGTGTGGTGGGCGCCGAAATCCGGCCGTTCGAGATAGCCGATAAGGTTGACGCCCTGGCTGTAAAGGCCTTCCCGGTCGTACGTCGCGCCGTGGTCGGACACCACGACGAGAACCGTACGGTCGGCGGTGCCGCTCTGGGCAATGGCCTGCTGTGCCCGCCCGAGCATGCGATCGAACTTCACGAGGGCTCCGAGCACGCTCGCTTCGCTGTTGTCGTCGTGGATGGCTTCATCGATGTACGGCCAGTAAAGGTCGGCGTACCGGATGCGCGGATCCAGGAGCGCCTTCATGAAGCTCTGCTCAGCGATCTTGGACCAGACTTCAACCTCGTTGACACCAACGATGAGGTCGCCGATTCGTTCACCGATCGAGCCGCTCCGCGCCGGGTCGACGCCAACTTTCAGCAGATCGAACCATCGCGTCCCGCGTCGCAGTAGTTGGATACCCGTGTCGCGATCCTCGAAGCGCCACGCGTCCGACGTGAGCGGCGTACGCGCGGCGTCGAGCGCCTCCACGCCTGACGGGAACACTCGGCGCGATCTGACAGAGTCCGCATAGAAGCCGACGAAGCTAAGGTGATCGATCGAGTCGCCAGTGTTCCGGTCGACTTCGAAGTTCCCCTTGATGATCGAATGTTGTCCCGTGTCAATGATTGCCCACGACGGTTCCGAGAGCGAAATGCCTCGCGAGTAGAAGTTCGCGACGCGAATTCCGCTGTCGTAGAAGAGGTGTCTAATCCACGGCAGTACGCTCCGTCCGGTGCGGTCGTCGATGCGCGCGACGTATTTGTCGACGGCCGATTGGGGCAGACCGTCGACCTTGATGACGACGAGGCGCGGTTCGAGCGCAGGCGCCGGAGTAATCGGCGCCGCGCCGAGAACCGAGCCAACGAGAAGCGAGAGAGCGACGGCGATCGTCGCGGCACGCGATCCCATCACGGCGCCACAGTCAGCGGTTCCGTCGAATCCGGCCATCCATGGCCTGCCGGCGCTATGGTCGCCGAGCCCGGAAGCTGAAACAGTCCCGTGTCTACACCGGCGCCGAATCGTGCCAGTTGCTCACGGGCTGAACCGGAGTTCATTCGCGCAAGGCCTTCGAGGGCGAGCAATTGCGTCTCCGCGTCGCCCGTGCCGCGCACGATGGTTGCGAGCGTGTCGGCGAGCTCCGCCGGGGCGAATTCTCCGTGGGCGATGACGAAGTCGAGCGACGGACGGTACTTTTCCGGCGCCCACGCCACGTCGATGGGATGAGGTGTCGCAGCGACCTCCTCGAGAAGGGACGCGTGGGTTCGCATGGACCGAACGAGTGCGTATCGCTCACGGATCTCCGGTGAGTCGGCTTTCGGGCGGTACAGACCGAGAGTCGCAAACGTCGCAATCCGTCGAACGGCGCGCCCCATCGCCCCGTGCGCCAGCCTTGCCCGCTCCGTGGCCCTATCGCGCTCGAGGCGGCGGTCGAGCGCGCCGGACTCGGCAGCGGCCATCAGGGCCTCGTATTGAGTGTGGGCGGCAGAGCCTTCCGAGTCCCACCGGCTCTGGAGCGGGTTCGTCCGCAGCCTGCCGAGCGCATCGTTCACGATCTCGTTCATCGCAGGGTCGAGCGCGCCTTCGAGCGCAACGAGCGTCGAAAGCTGCGCGTACGCCGTCGCTCGCGTGGGCTGGCTGATGTCGATTCCCTTACGCCGGCTGAACGTTCCCCAGAATCGCTTGAGCAGGAAAAGCTTCGCGTCTCCGAATAGGCTGGCATCGAGAATGTACTGTCCAATGTCGTCGAGTGCCCGGCCCGAGACTTCGCGAGACCGAGGGTTGAACAGCGATCGAAAGTCGACAAGCAGCGCCGGGATTCGGGGAAAGTCGAGCCCGTAGACGGCAAGCGGCACCATGTCGACCGGCGTCGATCCGGCAGCGGGTTCGGTCGCGTAGCGGCCAGACTCCTCGACGTAGAATCGCCGGGTGTAGCCCTCCCACTGCCGCAATCGTTCGTCGGACCATGGCGACGAGATGTTGAGGAATCTCGAGTTGAACTCGCGATTCCGGGGACTCCGACTCACCTCGTCGAGGCTTACCCAGACGACCGCGTGCGCAGCAAGCGACGACGTCGACGCGACCGGCTCGAAGCAGAGGCCCTCCTCCTCCGATCGTTGCCGCAGCAGGTCCCAGTTTCGACCGATGTTCTTTCTCGACCTCGAGGCGTGCGCGCGCGAAGCGTCCGAGAGGTGGTCGTCGCTGAGGAATGCGCCGACTTTACCTCGCATCACCAACTGCCCGAGCGACGAATCGAAAGACGGATCGCGTAATTGCGAGACATCCGAATGCCGGCGAACGGACTCGATGACCGAGAGCGCGTTCTCGAGGTGCGCGCCGCGATATGCGTCTTCGTTTCGCTGGTAGGTTCTCGCTCCGGCCCGGAACACCAGTCCCGCAGGATCGATGAACGTCAGCTGGGCACCGTAGAATGCAAGCTTCCTCCACGCCGAACTTCGATACTTAGAGAAGTCGTGAACGACAGGCGGAATCGAGCCTGGCTTAGGTGTGCGGGTCGCCGTCCGGACGTAATAGAACGGGATGCACGCGAGCACTTTCTGTTTCAGCGACGGTGGGCAGTAGGTGAATACCCAGACGTATCGAAGCTGATCGTTGGCCGGATCTTCATCGCCAAGCGTGTCGTTGAGGATTGCAACTATGGGCGTGCCTGGACCCGCCGTCTGTGAGCCGAAGATCGTAAGGATCTCGGCGCCGCTCGAGAGGGTCGTACGTTCGACTCTCAGCCTCTCGTGGCTGACAGTCGCTGCGTCCGCGTCAGTGCCTGCAAACGCATTGGCGGCTGGACAGAGGAGGACGACGGCGAGGAGCGTTGCGATCCAACGCATTCGTGCGCGTCGTGGCGACTCGTTGCTGCTGTTCATTACCGATCTCGCGCTCTGTGAATGACGTAGTGGAGCGATCACGACCGGCAACGGGCGGCAACAATCGCGCTGATCGTGCTTCCCCGTGTTACCGACGCGACCACGATTCGTCGATACCACCTGCATTCGAAGCGACCAGCGATCTGATTATGCCGGAGGGCTCACGGGTTGGACATGGTCTTCCGGAATTTCTGTTCCCAAGTGCTATACTTGCCAATATGCCGAAGATCAAGGACATCGAACCGACGCCCAACCCGAACGCAATGAAGTTCGTGCTCAAGGAGCCGCTCCTCTCTGTTGGATCCCGTTCCTACGAACGCCCGGCAGATGCCGTCGGTGACCCGCTCGCAGAAGCCCTTTTCAGGATCGATCACGTCGACTCCGTCTTTTACATGGATCGATTCCTCACGGTTGCGAAGAGCCCGTTCGGAAACTGGGACGAGCTCTTGCCGAAGCTTGCCGTTCCGATTCGCGAGGCACCATCCGCGTCGGAAGCTCCGGCCGCGCCCGTCGCAGCTGGCGGAGATGGAGCTTCAGCGCAGCCTTACGTAGACGACGACGCGTTGCTGGCACGAATCAACGAGGTTCTCGACGAGAAGATCCGGCCCGGACTGGCAGGTGACGGCGGCGGGCTCGAGATCGTCAGCCTCGCGGATCATCGATTGACGATTCGTTATCAGGGTGCCTGTGGAAGCTGTCCGAGCTCAATTGCCGGCACACTCATGGCCATCGAGAACTTTCTGAAGACCGACGTCGATCCCGAGCTGGAAGTGGTCGCGCTCTAGTCCGGCGCTCGATCACTTCCGGGCCGGCGCACGTTCGATCCGTACGCGGGCGGTAAACGCACCGGCGTTGTTTGTCAGGTCGCCCTCGTTGATGCCGAGGAAGAGCAGTCCGTTCCGCGCTGCCCTGAATCGACCCGTTGCGCCGAGATGGATGAAGTCGTTGTTGTCGACCCCGATGACGGCAATGAGCGCGCCCGTCGGCTTTTCCAGCAGCAACTTGGCGGAATCCTTGAGCGTCGCCAGTCCGTCGGGACCGCAAGATTTTCCGGCGAGATCGAGTCCGATCGTTCCGGTCGACTCGACTATGACCGTGTCGCCCACGTTGACGGCCAGATACGAGTTCGTCCAGTCGAGCCGCGCCGATACGGTGACGGTGCGCGCCGAGTCGGAGCCGGGCGGATTCGCCGTCGGCTCTGTCGAGGGCGGGGGCCGGGTTGCTCCCTGCGCGCGAGCGAGGGCCTCCTCGCCCCGGCCGAATGAGAGCCCGCGGGAATTTCCGACCGTGACACGAACTTCGAAGTCACCGGTGTTGCCGGTGGTGTCGTTCTGATTGAGCGCGAAATAGAGCATACCGTCGCGCGGCGCCTTGAAATCCGCATCCCGGCCGACCGCGATGTAGTCGTTGTTGTCGTCTCCGATGACCGCGATCAGCTGTCCCGCACGGGCGGAGTCCATCAGCCTCGGTTCGGCCGGGAGCTCGGTTCCCTGCGGATCGATGAGCAGACCACCGGCGGATCCGAGCCGGATTCGTCCCCACGCGCGGATGCGGACCGGGTCGCCGGCGCGGAGGTGCAGACCCGTGCTCATCCAGTCGCGCGTTCCGGCAAGGCGCAGAGAAACCACGCCCTGCAGCATCTGTGCCTCGGTTGATGGCGCTGGCGACTGAGCCAGGGCCACCAGGCCGAAGCCAAGCACGCATGCGAGTGCGACCACGCCTCTCCCGAATCGACGGAGCGGCATTCGACCTCGGCGGTGATTTCTGTACATCGTCGGCGTCATCCGGAACCGCGCAAGTATGGCAACCGGCGGTCGCGAAAGGCAACCACGCCGATAACTCGGTCGTGGGTCATTGCTCACTTTGCGTCTTTGCGTCTTCCTCTGCGCCTTTGCGAGAAACTCTCCAAGCCGTCCAAGAAGTTCTCGCAAAGGCGCATAGGAAGACGCAAAGACGCAAGAGAGACGAGGTCAGATTGACTCACTACCGGGAACACTCGCCGGATCTTTCCGGCGAGAAACTGCACCGTCTCACCCGCCTTCGGTGTTAGACTTCGAGGGTTTTCCCGGTCACGTACCATGACCCGACGTCCCAGCACATCCATCCCGGTCGCCATTGCCCTGTGTCTCGTCGCGGGACCCGTGGCCCTGGCACAACAGGGTGGGCGTCCGCCGTCGTCGTCGTCGAAGATCGTCGCATTCAGCAACGAGGATGGCGCCGCCGAACCGGCAACGAATCCTGCTCCCGCGCCAACGGCCGTCGAGGTTGCAAGGGCGCCCGTACCGCTTCTCTACGGCCGGCTCGTCCCGTCTCCGCCGCGTCTCGACGTAGGCCACCGCGTGTCCCGTTCGACCCAGTCGAAGTTCAAGTTCACCGCCCGTCCGGCGGTCGCGTCGTCGTTTTCTGTCTCGAGTCAGTACGGGGTCCGCGTGGATCCGTTCACCGGGAACCCGAGGATGCACACTGGCGTGGATCTGGCCGGGAACTACGGCGACAGCGTCGGTGCCGCGATGTCGGGCACGATTGCGTGGGCGTCGCGAAAGAACGGCTACGGGAACCTCGTCGTCATCGATCACGGCAACGGCATCGCGACCTACTATGCGCATCTCTCGGCCTTCGCCGTCGTGACTGGAGAGACTGTCGAGGCGGGACAGCTCGTCGGGTACGTCGGTTCGACCGGACGATCCACTGGCCCGCACCTCCATTACGAGGTTCGTGTGAACGGGTATCCGATCGAACCGTCATCGGTGATTGGATTCGACGGAGAGCAGTTCAGCGTCAACGGCCACGCGCTCGGGGCGCCGGGAACGGTTGGACTGGCGCAGGCGCTTCCGAAGGCGCCTGGCGGAACGCGAATCGACGTGGACTGGAACTCGGCGCTGTCTGATGACGCGACGCGTCAGGTCAACGGCATGGCCGTGGATCTCGAGTAGAGCCGACCGGGTTACGATGGCCTTCAGGTGCGGTCCCGTCCTGCGTTGCGACCTCGGACCTGTTGCTTCAACCCCGTAGGAGTTCAACGCCCAATGGAGTCGGACTCTCGCACCGAGAGTCGACCGACTTGCGGACCCTGGCAGAACAGTTGAGAGACGAGTTCATCGAGTTCGATCGCGCCGCCGTCGTCCACCGCGGGAGGCTTCTCGAGGTTGCGACGATCGGCTACAACTGCCTTGAAGGACTGATTGCGATTGCCGCGGGCATCGTCGCTGGAAGCAACGCGCTCGTTGGATTCGGGTTCGACAGTGCGATCGAGGTCGCTTCAGGGTGCGCTCTTCTCTGGCGGCTCTCAATTGATGCCGACGAGAAACGACGCGAACGTGTCGAGCGAATCAGTCATCGCGTCGTCGGATGGGGCTTCGTCGGTCTTGCCGCATACGTCAGTTTCGATGCGGGCACGGCGCTGGTTCGACGTGAAGCGCCCGACGAGAGCATCATCGGCGTTGTGCTCGCGGCCGTTTCGCTCGTGGTGATGCCCCTGCTCGTCCGGGCGAAACGACGTGTAGCGGATTCCCTTCGCAGCAACGCACTGCACGCGGACGCCCGGCAGACAGAGCTCTGCATGTACCTCTCGGCGATCCTGCTCGGCGGACTTACGCTCAATGCCGTTTTCGGCTGGTGGTGGGCCGATCCGATCGCGGCCCTCGTAATGGTGCCGATCATCGCCAGGGACGGCTTCGACGCGCTGCGCGGCAAGGACTGCTGTTCGTCGGATGTCTGCGGCGGATAGGTGAAGCCTGGTCGAGATTGGCTTGTCGCGTCGCGACGTCTGTATGTTAGCCTCCTCCCGTTGGGCGCGAATAGACACTTGAACGGAACTCTTGCTCGTCGCGTTCGCCTTTGGCGAGTGGTGGCGCTGTTCTTTCTCGTGCTGACGTTCTCCGAGCTCGTGCTTGCTGGAACGTGCGGGCCCGAGCTGCTCGGCTTTCCATCAGACATTGCAGATCACGTGACGCCGGACGCTTCGTCTGGGGTGAGCGATGGCGGGCTGACCATGTCACCCGGAACGAACCAGGCGCCCCACGACCACTCGGGCGAGGGCGGTTGTTCGTCGGATGACTGTTTCTGCTGTTGCGGGCACATAAACGTGCCGGCGCCTTTCATCGTGCCGGTATGCGAACCTGACAGTTCGACCACGGATCCGATCGAGACCCTTCTTCAGAGCGGCCCGCCTGACTCCCTTTTCCGCCCTCCGCGCATTCTCTAGCTACCACCGTCTGACGTATCGCGGTCCTTGCGCCGTCGATGTGCGTCTGCGCGCCTGCGTGCGCGCGGCGCCTGCATTGACCGCATAACGGCCGAACTGTCACGTGAGCGCGCGCCCGCGCACCCGGCCCCCTGGCCGCAGCGCGGAAGCGCCATTCAGGAAGGTAGAAATAATGACAGTTCTGATCCGTGTCTTCGGGCCGCGAGGCCCGCTTGCCGCTTGTTGTCTTGTAGCGTTGTTACTCGCTTCGGCTTCCGCGTCTCATGCACAGGAAGCCGTCGGAATCGGTGCGACACCTTCCACGCCACTTCCCGTTTCGTCGCTCGATCTCGTCCGCCGCGCGCTTGCGTCAAACGGCGAGCTCAGCGCCGCAAGACTCGACATCGATCGCGCCCGCGCCCGTCGGCGACAGGCGGGGCTCGTTCCGAATCCGTCGTTCGATTTCGAACAGCGCATCGGTCGGTTCACGGGAGCGCCGGGCGAGAAAGAGACCACCATCGGCATTGCCGTGCCGATCGAGGTCGGAGGCCAGCGGCGATCCCGGCTCGAATTCGCCGAGGCGGTAATCGCGGCGGTCGAAGCAGACATAACAAACCGCGAGCGGTTGCTTACGAATGAGGTTCGGGCCCGCTATGCGGAGGCACTCGCCGCAGCGCGCGAGCTCGAGATCCTCGACAATCTCGGCAAGATCGATGCCGAGACCGCCAGGTTCGTCAGCCTGCGAATTTCCGAGGGAGATTCGGCACCACTCGACCTGCGGTTGCTGCAAGCCGAGATCGGACGCATACAGGCACGGCGCGCACTCGTCGAAGGCCGGCTTGCGTCTGCCGTTGTCGAGCTTCGCACCATTGTCGGTGTCGCG
The DNA here is from genome assembly GCA_964641945.1 of uncultured Clostridia bacterium. Classification (GTDB taxonomy): domain Bacteria; phylum Acidobacteriota; class Blastocatellia; order UBA7656; family JADIYM01; genus JADIYM01. The sequence continues at coordinate 1,455 of CAZXLQ010000175.1, read as the reverse complement.
GCAGATGAACCGCTTCCGCTCTCGGAGAATCTCGAAACCGTCACGTGGTCCGCGGTGCCGGCTACGCTCGCGGAAGCAACGGCCATTGCCCTTCAGGCGCGACCGGACCTTCGTCTTGCCACGCTCGAACAGGTCGTCGCGGAGGCGGGGCTTCGCCTCGTTCGGGCACAAGCTGCCCCGGACGTTACGGCGTTCAGCCGCTACACGGTCGAGTCGTCGGTCTTCGACGACACGCCGGTCGGAATAATCCGCGATCGCGATCGGACACTGTCGTTCGGAGTGTCGATCGGCCTGCCGGTTTTCAATCGCAACCAGGGTGCGAGGGCCGAGGCTGAGACCGCCATCGTGCAGGCCACGCGACGTCGCGCCTTCGCCGAAAGCCGGGTGCGTGCCGATGTGTCCGCCGCCTACACGCTGTTTCGCGCCGCCGAAGCGGCAGTCGCGACTTTCGAACGCGATGTCATTGTGCGATCCGAGGCGAACGTCGAATCGGTCCGCGGCGCATATCTCGTGGGCGCTTACCGAATCTCCGAACTGCTCGCCGAACAGAGGCGCCTCGTCGAATCCCAGCGCGAGTTCACCGAAACGCTCGCCGAACGATACCGCGCGCTCGCCGACCTGCAGGCTGCGATGGGGATTGCGCCGGCCGTTGGGGAACGACCGCGAACGTCGCCGCCAACGCCTCGACCGACGCGGGCAGCGAGCTACCCAGATGCTTGCCAGGAACCGGATCCGGGCGTTGTCGCGCCAATCGGCATCGACGTCCCGATGATTACTGTCGAATCGACTGCTCCGGTCGTGGCGCTGACCACGGCCGCGGATTCGCAGCCGGAATGAGGAACCCGACCATGAACGATCGCGCCGAGACAAAACCAAACGGGAAATCGACCCATCCTATGGCGACTCCAGAGGCAGCGGGCGTCGAAGGCCACACCCGGAATCCAAAATGGCGAGCAGGCATTGCGGCCGCCCTGCTGGTCATCTCAGTGCCGCTCGTCGCGTGGTCCTGCGCGTCGGGATCGAAGCTCGAGACGGCCAAGGCCGTAGACGAACACGGCGACGAAGGCGGCGAACACGCTGAAGGCGAAGGCAGCGAAGTCACGCTCTCGCCGGAATCGCTTCTGGCGGCGAAGCTCGAAATCGAGGCCGTTACCGAACGCTCGGCCGTCGCGCCCCTTCGCACGACGGGCGCCGTCGAACCGAACGCCGAGCAGACGCAGCAAGTGACGCCTCTCGTGTCGGGCCGCGTCGAGCGAGTTCATGCCGTTGTCGGCGATTACGTGAAGGCGGGCTCGACGCTCGCGGTGATCTCGAGCCCGGACGTTGCCGAGATGGCGGGCAAGCTGCGCGAGGCCGAGACGCGGCTGACGCTGGCGAAGCGAAATGTCGAACGCGTCCGTCGGGCGGAGAACCGGGCCGGCGTGCTTTCCGCCAAGGCGCGTCTCGATGAGGCGG
>CAZXLQ010000174.1:0-11254 GCA_964641945.1 uncultured Clostridia bacterium | reverse complement strand
CGCGGCGTCGAACACGGGGACCAGGCGGGGCGGCATGCCTGGCAGTGCACGGTGAGTCCGTCCCCAAAGTGCTGATCGGTAAAAGCTACTCTTCGCCGCGTTTCTTGATGCCGAACTTCTCGAGGCGGTACTGGAGGGTCCGGAACGACAACCCGAGCAGCTTCGCGGCACGTGTGATGTTCCAGCCGGACTGTTCCATGGCCTGAATGATCAACGACCGCTCGAGGTCCTCGAAACTGATGCCCTCAGGAGGAAGCTTGAACGCAAAATTCGTCGACGGCTCGTTCGCCTGGCGGATTTCGACCGGAAGATCTTCCACCTCGATTCGATCCGTCTCTGCAAGCAGGATCGCCCGCTCGACCGCCGATTCGAGCTGCCGGACATTGCCGGGCCAGCCGTATTCCAAGAGGAGCTTCCGCGCGTCCGCCGAGATGCCACGGAATCGACGCCCTTCCGCCGCCGCGTGTTTTGCAACGAAGAAGTCCGTCAGTGCGAGGATGTCGTCACGCCGTTCTCGAAGCGGCGGAATGACGATCGGAATCACATTCAGCCGATAGTAGAGATCCTCGCGGAATCGGCCGTCCTTCACCATCGCCTCGAGATCCCGATTCGTGGCGGCGATCAACCGGACGTCGACCTGGACGGGCTTCGTGCCCCCGACCCGCGTGACCTCGCGCTCCTGCAGGGCTCGAAGGAGCTTGACCTGCATCGCGGGGCTCACGTCGCCAATCTCGTCAAGAAACAGCGTCCCCCCGGAAGCCGTTTCGAACAATCCCTTCTTCTGCGTATTCGCACCCGTGAACGAGCCCTTTTCGTGGCCAAAAAGCTCGCTCTCGAGAAGGTTCTCGTTGAGCGCTGCGCAGTTCACCGCCTGGAAAACATTCGACGCCCTCTGACTCGCACGGTGAACCGAGCGTGCGACCTTCTCCTTGCCGGTTCCCGACTCACCGCGAACGAGAACCGTCGAGGACGAACCAGCGACCTTGAGGATCATCCGCTTGACGCGTTCGATCGCATCGCTCGCACCAATGATGTCGCCGTCGAGCTGACGCAGACCCGCAAGTGCCTCGCTCACGGTTCGCAGGAGCGTCTCCTGGTCGACGGGTTTTTCGAGATAGTCGTAGGCGCCCGATCGTAGGGCGTCCTTCACCGAATCCACCGATCCGAACGCCGTGATCATTACGACGATCACGGACGGTTCTCTCGCGACGAGCTCCTTGAGCAGCGCGAGGCCGTCCATTCCGGTCATGTTGAAATCGGTCAGCACGAGATCGACCTCGGCCTCTTCATAGAGCCTGAGCGCCGCCTGCGCACTTGCCGCGGAGATCACCTCGTAGCCCGCGTCCTCGAGTATGAGCTGGTAGAGCTCCCGTTGGTTCTTCTCGTCATCAACGACGAGGATGCGATTGCGTCTTGTAGTGTCTGTCACGGTCATGTGCTCGCGGCCGCCGGTCTGTCGAGACCGGGAATCTGCGCTTCCGCGCTCGGGAGTTCTACCTCGAAGGTCGTGCCGGATCCGGGTGCGCTCGAAGCGCTGATTCGACCGCCGTGCTCCTCGACGATCTTCTTCGTCACGGCGAGACCGAGGCCGGTGCCCGTATCCTTCGTAGAGTAGTAGGGCTCAAAAACCCGGTCAAGCGCGTCGACGGGGACCCCGTGGCCAGTGTCACCGACGCGAACCACGACGTGATCTCCGTTGCTCTCGACCGTCACGGTGAGGATGCCTCCGTCGGGCATTGCCTGAACGGCGTTTATGACGATATTCGAGAAACACGAAGTCATCTTCTGCGCGTCAGCAAGGATCTCAACGGGCTTTTCGGGGATTCTCGCGTCGATGCGTACCCCCTGTGCGTCCGCCTGCGCGCGGACGATCTCGAGGACTCCCTCGATGCCTGCGCCGAGGTCGAAAGTCCGCTTGTTGAGGTTGGCGGGCCGGCCGAAGTTCAACACGTCGGTCACCAGTCGATTCAAACGCCCGGTCTCCTCCTTGATGGTCCCGAGGAGCTTCTCGAAGGCCTGACGGTCCGATGCATCCGCAGGCGGATATTTTGACCGCACGCGATCGATCGACAGATTGATGAAGTTGAGTGGATTCCGGACCTCGTGCGCGATCGCTGAAGTCAATCGGCCGATAACGGCCGCACGCTCCGCGTTGTTGAGACGGTCCTCGAGCTCGGCCTTCGCACGCAGGCCGTCGAGCATCGTGTTGAAAGTCCGGCCGAGCTGCCCGACCTCGTCGCGCCTCGTGACGTGAACTGCGAAATCGAGGTCGCCTCTGGCTACGCGCTCCGCTGCCTCGGCGAGTTGACGAATCGGCCACGAAAAACGCCAGACGAGAAGAACGGTGAGCGCGACGGCTAGCGCAAACACGCCGAGCGTCAGCTTCCAGCGCACGCCCGCAACGCTCTCGACGACGTCTGCAACCTCGCGCTGCGACTGGTCTATCGTGGCCAGAACCTGGCGGTTCGAGACCACGATCGCTATCCACTGCGACTGCTGCTCTCCACCGACCGTGTCCCGCGTCCGAACGCGCACCCAATACGTCTCGAGCGCATCGTCAGGCGGAGCCGGGCTCCCGAGCAATCCGACCGCGGGGTCGCCCGGTTTTACGAGCCCAAGTGGAAGATCGCCCGACACAACTGGCAGCTCGATCTTCTTGTCTCTAAGCTCTTTCTCGGTGCTGTCATAAATCACGCCATCGTCGAGGACGATGAGAATCCGGCGGATCCGCTCTCGGTTGATGGCGTTTGCGTACTCGGGCTTGTCCAGAATCTCGTCGATGTACGCGCTCTGGTTCAGGCTCATGAGCGCGAAATTCGTCGCCTGCGTCACGTCGGTCAGATGCGACGAGAACGTCTCGTTCACCGTGACCTTCTGCCGGCTGAGCGCATCCTGAACGGCGACTTGCGCGCGCTGGTTCAGGTAGAGGACGAGAGCAAGCGTCGCGAGCAGCAGCGTCGTCATCACGACGATGAGTCGAACGCGAAAGCTGAACCAGATGGGTCGGTCGCTTGGAGTCATGTTCGGATCAGGGCCACGATCGAATCGGGACCTTGGGATGCCGCATACGGCTTCTCAGGTTGGTGCCCGACGCCCCAAATGTAAAGCCCCGCGGGGTCTGCGGACCCTGCGGGGCTTCGTTCTTCGCGCTCTACGATGATTCAGGCCGCCCGTGCCGCGGCCGCATCGACGCCCTTGAGGATCTCGAGGGCCTTCTTCAGCTGAACGTCCTCGGTCGCTGCCGGTTTCGGGGCCGGCTTCACGACTGGCTTGTCCTCCGGCGTCGCGGGCTCATCCTCGTCCTGATCCTCCGGAACGACGATCTCGGGCACCGCGCGTTTGACCTCGACCGTCGGCACCACGCCTTCGTCGATGAACGGCTTGCCGGATGCCGGAGCGTATTTTGCCACCGTGATGAGCATTGCCCCGCCATCGCGGAGCTTGAAGAGCTCGAGCTCTACTCCCGCGCCAAACGTCCTCTCGCCGACGACATCGCCACGCTTCGAGGTGGCGACCGCAGACGCAACGACCTCGGCCGCTCCAGCCGAGCTCGGATCTACGATGACCGTCAGCGGCCCGCGGAAAGCCACGAGACCGGCCTGCGCCTCGATGGCCGCGCCCTCGGCTCCGCCTCGACCGATCTTACGTCCCAGGACCCCGGACTCGACGAACATGTTCGCGACCGTTGCGCCTTCTTCCATCGTTCCCGTGGCGCAACCTCGCAGATCGAGCACCAACCGCTTCATGCCCTTGGCCGTGAGTTGATCGATCGCACCACGCACCTCGGCGGCCCTCCCGGAAGTAAGCGCGAGCACATTCACGTATCCAACGCCGGGCTCTAGCATCTTCGACTCGACGGGAGGCGCAGCGACCGGCCCGTTCGTGAACGTCACCGTGAACGACTGTCCGGCACGAAAGAGCTTCACCTCGTGCGAGCCATTCGAGACGTCGGTAAGCAACATCTCGGCGTCGTAAAGACTCATGTCACGCGTTGGGGCCTTGCCGATGTACTCAATGATGTCGCCTGTGGCGATCCCGGAGCGATCCGCCGGCGATCCCTTCCAGCACGACACCACGTAAACGTAGCCGCCATACTTCGAAAGGGCCATTCCGCCAACCGCGTGTACACCGTGCTCGACCGGCACATAACCGGCGACCTGTGCTGGCGTCAGATAGGCACTGTATGCGTCCAGCCCATCGGCAAGCCCGCGCAGCGCTCCGGTACGTACGCGCTCCATGTCGGGCTCATCGACGTAGTCTTTCGAGATTCGGTATAGGACCTCGTCAAAAATACGAAGCTGTGCCCACTGGTTACCCTTGGCGGTCGCGCCACGATCCCACGGGAATCCGCCTGCGATCGCATAGAAGGCGACGCCCGCGGAGAGCATGACGATAGCGATTCGTATCTTTGCCGACATAAGTGAGAAGGAACTCCTTCGTCCGAGAATACGCCACGAAAGTGTACCGCGCCCTGAAAGAGGGGTGCAACAAATCGTTCCGGGTGCCATAGGATACGGCCAACACACGTTCGTGTTTCACCGGCTATGACCCGGTCGGGGAGCACGCGTCGCTGTGCTATCCTCAGCGCGTCGCTCGGAACTCCGATGCTGCCCAACCTCCTCCGAATCGGCCCTCTTTCGATCGCTTCGCACGACTTCTTCGTGCTTCTCGGAGTCATGGTCGCGCTCTCGTCGTTCCTCGTCGATGCCAGGCGGCGCGGCGTGCTCGATGAGCGCCTCGGCTGGATCGCCATCGGATCGATCCTCACCGGTGCCGTCGCGGCAAAGCTCAGCACGCTCTGGGCCTACCTCGACGCAGCGCCCGAGTCGACGCTGCTCTCTGCACTGGTTTTCAGCGGAAAAAGCATCCTGGGAGGCCTGGCTGGCGCCTACGTGGGCGCCATCGTCACGAAGCGACTCGTTGGTTATCGCGATTCGACGGGCGATCTCTTCGCTCCGGCCGTTGCACTCGGTCTGGCAGTCGGACGAATCGGCTGCCTACTCAGCGAACAGGTCGGAACGCCGACGTCACTTCCCTGGGGCATCGCGGTCGATGCCGAAACCGCCGCTCGAATGCCGATGTGCGGCGCGTGCGGACCGGGAATCCCGATGCACCCGTCCTTCCTTTACGAGATCATCTTCCACGCCTTGATGTTTCCCGTGCTGCGGCGCCTCGCGGCTGTCGTTCCGGTTCGAGGTGACGTCTTCAAGATGTATCTGCTGTCATACGGCGTTTTCCGATTTGCGGTCGAGTTCGTGCGCGGAAACCCGACCGTGGCCTTCGGGCTCTCGTATTCGCAGCTGTTCCTCATTCCGGCGACCCTTCTCCTCGTCGTCTATTTCGGGCGACAGGTGTTCACACGCGCGTACGCCGTGCCTTCGTTCGAGAGCGCGGTCTAGACGGAGCATTCATGCACGACGAGCAACTCATGGAACGGCTGCGGCAGTACCTCGAGCAGCATCGGTCGACCTACACCATCGAGGCGCTGCGCAAGAAACTCATTGCTGAAGGCGTGCCGGCCGATGCCGTCGACCTCGCGATCTCGCAGACCTTTCCGAACGCATATTCCCTGCCCGGCGCTGCTCCGCCCTCAACTCCGGCGCGCGGATGGAGCGTCATGACGATCCTCCTCCTCATCGGAGGCTCGGCCATCTTCAATGCGGCACTCATCTTCGGCGGCGGTGCCCTGATGATCACCAACGATCTCTGGACGATTCCCGTGCTGCTTGGCGGAGGACTGGTGCTTGTTGGCGAGATTGTCGGCGCCATCGTGGTGTCACGCCGTAACTCGTCGGTCACCCTCGGTCTCATCCTCGGGATCGTCGCGACGCCGCCGCTGGTGATGCTGATCCTGGCTGGCGTCTGTTTTGGTCTGATTCTGGCCTACCAGTAACCGAAGTCGAGGAGGCGCACGTGCCCGGAATGCCGCTGCGGACCGACCGCGTGATTCGCTACGTGACCGCGTTCTGCCCGCATTGTCACGACGAAGACCCGGACATCCCTCTCGACCGTGTCGCACGGCTCGCCGGATACCTGTCGGAGGAGGACGGTCGGGTGTGGCTCGTCCGAGGCTGTCCGCGCCACGGACGCGTGCGATCGATGTACGACGAATCGGCGGAGATCCTTGCCTACCTGGAACGCTGGACGGCACCGACGAAGCAACACGTGCCGGACTCGGCCGGTAACTTCGACCCCGTTCCGTCGGCGTATCTGCTCGGCCTTGGCGAGATGCAGACCCAACACACCTGCATCCTGCTCGAGGACGTCACACTGTCGTGCAATCTCTGCTGCCCGAACTGCTTCACGTCGTCATCGCCCGCGCTCGGTGGTGTCGTTCCGGTCGATCGCATTCTCGAGAACATCGACCGGCGACTCGAGCGGGAAGGCGGCCAGCTCGACGTACTCATGCTGAGCGGTGGCGAACCGACGGTGCATCCGCAGTTCGCCGAATTGCTCGACCGAGTCCTCGAACGAAACATCGTGCGGGTCCTCGTGAACTCGAACGGCATCGAGATTGCGCAGAACGATGGACTCCTCCGGCAACTCGCCCACTACAACACGCGCGTCGAGGTTTACCTGCAGTTCGACGGACTACGTCGAGAAACGCACCGCTTCCATCGTAGTTCGGACCTGCGATCGGTGAAGCAGCGGGCGCTCGAACGCCTCTGCGACGCCGGCGTCTTCACGACCCTGACGATGACTGCAACCCTCGGAGTCAACGACGACGAGATCGGCGACGTCGTGCGCCTCGGGATGGAAACGCCTTTCGTCGGAGGAATCTCCATCCAGCCGCAGTTCGGATCGGGACGCGCGACGGCCATCGACCCGAATGCACGGCTGACCCACACCGGCGTCCTTGCGCGTCTCGGTCCGCAGACCGGCGGCGTCGTCACCTGGCGCGACCTGACGGCGCTTCCCTGCTCGCACCCGCACTGCTGCAGCGTTGGATACATGCTCCATACGGATGGCGGCGAGTGGCGTTCGCTTGCAGGAATCGTCGGACACGATCGACTATTGGAGAACCTCGGGCTCGTGAGCAACCGGATCGCCGACCGTGAAATCCCGGCACAGCTTCGTGACCTCGTGAAGCAGTCCTTCCTTGGATTGCTGAGCGAACAGTCGTCACTCACCCACCCGACGATCGCCGAGATGTTCCGGAACATCTGCGAGAACTGCGACCTCGGCCTCAGTACGATCCTGCGCGTGGCCGGAAACGCGGTCACGGGCCGCAACGATCGCCTGCGAGAGATGCTCGCGCGGCGAATCAAGCGGATCACCGTGAAGCCGTTCATGGACATGCACACGATGCTCGAGGAGCGGTTGTTGCAGTGCTGCGTTCACGTCGGCACGGAAGGTGACCGGGGCGACCAGTGCGCACCGTTCTGCGCCGTCCAGGCGTGGCCACAGCTGCGTCGCACCGTGCTCGCAGAACGCACCGCGGCGGCAGAAGCGTCGGTAGCGTCGTGAAGGAGCCCGCGCCGATGTCGAACTCCGATTGGCAGCCGCCGGTCTTCGATCCGATCCGTTACTGCGTCTTCACTACCGTTGCGATCATCGCGTGGGTATTCAGCCCTCCAGTCGCCGTGGTGCTGATGAGCGGCATGGGACTGTGGGCCTACGTGGACGCCTACCGAAAGGGACTGCGCGAAAGCAAGTGCCTGTTGCGAGATCCGCGAATCGTGATGGTCTATCTCGCGCTCGCCTTCGTCGCAGGAATCACGGCGCTGGTGGTGACGTTGATTCGACGTCTGTCGTAGTGCCGCGACCTCCGACCTTGTCGATCGTCGCGAACCGCACGGCACGCCGCCGAGTCAACGAGAACACGACGATCTCGACCAGTGCACCGGCCAGACTGGCCCCGCCGAGCAGTGCGGCGGCCCGTGGAGATGACTCTCCCGGCCGCCAGACCGAGTTCATCAAGAGAGTCAGGTTCCAGATGGCCGGATGGAGCACCTGCCTCGTGACGGCGTTCATCACGATCCAGCCGATCAGCGCACCAAGCGCTGCGAACGGCAGTTTGAGCAGGGTGCTCACGAAGTTCGAGCCGACGAATCCGCGGCTGGCGAACGCCGCCGTCAGGTAGCCGATCGCAAAAAACGCCGGAGCCGCAATCACCGCGCCGATCTGGACGACTTGGCTCGTGCCGATGGACGAAAGCGCGCCGATTGCGATTCCGAAAGCAATGGCCGCAGCGGTGCCGACCAGTGCGCCCTCACCGATGTCCGGCTCGAGCTCGCGAACCTGGCGGACGATCTCCTGCTCGCGATCCCGATACGAGCTGACACAAGGCTCGCAGATGAGCGCCGGGATGCCGTCGGCCAGATAGATTCCGAGGTCGCCTGGCCCTCCACACGATTCGCACAGCCTCTCGAGCGTGCGGACGTGATCGTGCATGGCCGCAATGAGGCCGTCGAGCACGCGCTCGATCCGCCGGATAGATGGAGGAAAAGCGTCGTACGGCAACCGGACGAGCACGGAACCGTCTGCCAGGAATATGTTGCGCCTCACGCGACGCGGCAATCGGCGGCGGCGGCCGAACCCTGCGACGAGTGCCGGATTCCGAAGAAGGTCCTCCCGGAATCCGAGGACCGTGTGCCGCTGCGGAAAGCGGACGAGCAGATCCACGCTGCTCCGATTCAGCGTCCAGGTCGAGCCGATCGCTACGAGATATCCGTCCCGATCACCGACAAGCGCACGAAGACGCGGTCCCAGGATCGATTTCCGAAATACGGGAACGAAGCCGAAGTGCTCGGCCATCCGCCGCCACCGACCTCGAAGCGTTCCCGATGTGACTTCCATGGTCCGGGATTCTCGCGCACTCGAGGTTCGACGCGAAGTACGCGCGACCTACTTCCGGTTCGAGGGGGCTGCGTTCGTTGCCGTTCCTGCGTCGGTCTTCGGCGGTAGTCCGAGGGCCGCACGGGTAGTCAGGTACGCACGGTCGATCGCCACCGGCTCGGCCGGACGCTCTCGAAGCTTCGGGTCGTCGCGACGCGTCGGTGCGTTCGCAATGAGACCAACGACGTTTATCCCGTCCACGACTTTGCCGAAGATGGTGTACTGGCCATCGTACGCGGGCTCGTCGCCCAGGCAGATGAAGAACTGGCTCGTTGCGCTGTCCTTGTTGTCACCCTTTCGGGCCGCCGAGACTATGCCGCGCGTGTGTTTGATGGCAGTCGTGAACTCAGCGGGAATCGTCGGTTGTCCCGGCTGTCCCAGACCATCGTCCGACGGGTCGTCGTCCTTAGAGTTCGGATCCCCACCCTGGATGATCTTTCCGGGAATGATCCGGTGAAAGCGAGTCCCGTCCATCGAGCCGCCCGAGATCATTCCCTGAAACGCTTCGACGTGCTTCGGCGCGTACTCGGGGAGAAACTCGACGACTATCCGGCCATATTTTGTCTCGAATACGGCAACCTGATCGCTGCCCCCGCTGCAGGCCGTGAGACCGCCACCGAAAACGGCAAGCGAGAGCGCAAGAACACAAGCACGAAGAATCAAGTGGTTACTCCTGTCACGGATTGGAATCGTGGCGAGCCACGTGTCGCGAAAACCGGTCCGCTAGGAACCGCCTGCCAGCATCTCCTTGAGGAGATCGTTGGAAATCTGAGCGTTGGCCTTCTTGCCCGTCGTCTTCATGACCTGGCCGACGAAGAAGCCGAAGAGCGCTTCCTTGCCCGAACGGTACTGTTCGACCTGCTTCGGGTTCGCCTCGATGATGCCTGCGACGATCTCACGCAACTTATCGACGTCATTGATCTGGCCGCCACCGAGCTCGTCGATCAGCGTCGCGAGCGACGCGTCGCTCTCGAGCATCTTCGGTAGAAGATCCTTGGCCTGAGCTCCCGAAATGCGTCCGGCATCAAGCTCGGCGATCAGCTCGGCGAGCCTGTCGGGCGAAACGGGCGACGCGTCGATTTCGATCTTTCGCGCATCGAGCTCGCGCAGCAGCTCGTTCTTGATCCAGTTCGCGCTCGAGCGGGCGTTGCCCGATGCCCTCGCCGTCGCCTCGAAGAACCCTGCGAGCGCACGCGAGCCCGTCAACACGACGGCGTCCTCGTGGCTGAGCGCGTATTGCTCGGCAAAGCGACGTCGAAGCGCCTCAGGCAGCTCCGGAAGCTCGGCACGAACTCGTTCGATCATCGACGGCTCGACGCGAAGCGGCGGGAGGTCGGGCTCGGGAAAATACCGGTAGTCATGCGCATCTTCCTTCGTGCGCATCGTGTACGTCCGGTTCTCGCGCTCGTTCCAGAGCCGCGTTTCCTGGACTACTTCACCTCCTGACTCGATTACGCCGATCTGCCGGTCGATCTCGTACTCGAGCGCACGCTGGAGAAACCGAACCGAGTTGAGGTTCTTGAGCTCCACCTTCGTGCCAAATTCCTCTCGTCCCGCCGGACGGACGGAAACGTTCGCGTCGCAGCGAAGGCTCCCTTCCTCCATGTTCGTGTCGCACGTCTCGACGTATTGAAGGACGCGACGGAGGTATTGCACGTAGTCGTAGGCTTCCCAGCTGGAGCGGAAATCCGGTTCCGACACGATCTCGGCCAGGGGGGTCCCCGACCTGTTCAAGTCGACGTAGGTTCTCGTGTCCGAATCCGGCATACCATCGTGCAGCGACTTTCCGGCGTCCTCCTCGAGGTGCATCCGGGTGATGCCGAAGCGCTTGAGCTGAAGGTCTCGCGGGTGACCTGTTTCGTCACGCTCGCCGGTCATTATCTCGACCCACCCGTGCTCCGAGAACGGCTCCTTGTACTGCGAAATCTGATAACCCTTCGGAAGGTCGGGATAGAAGTAGTTCTTCCGCGAGAAGACCGATTCCTCGTTGACGTGCAGGTTGAGCGCGAGCGCCGTTCGCGTGGCGTACTCCACGACCTTCTCGTTGAGCACGGGAAGCGCACCGGGCAGACCGAGGCACACGGGACACGTATTCGAATTGGGTTCGTCTCCAAACCGCGTCGAACACCCGCAGAAGATCTTCGAGTCCGTCTTGAGCTGAGCGTGGACTTCCAGACCGATGACCACGCCGTACTTGTTCCTCATAGGCGGCGGATCATAGTTGAACGGCTCTCGACGCGGCAAGCGAGGCTACAGAGCCGTTCGTGGACGTGTCGCGTGATTGATCAATACGCTTGCACCGCACGCCTCGGGCATCGGTACCGGGCCCGCTAACCCTAGCTTCCATGCCGATGGAGCAGTCCCAACCCACGCGCCGGCTGACACACAGCAGCACACGGTCTCTACCCTGCCCGGT
>CAZXLQ010000173.1:0-11263 GCA_964641945.1 uncultured Clostridia bacterium | reverse complement strand
AAAACGATGGAACCACCCGTGCTCCGGCGGGACACCGGGCAACCCGCCGACCAGGCGGTGCAGGCGCTCGGGCGCATTGGCGATCCGCGTGCCGTCGAGCCCCTGGTGCAGGAACTCAAGAATCCATTCTCTGACGCCTTTGAAGTGGCGAAAAAGGCGCTGACTAACGCAGGCGCCCCCGCGGTTCCTGCGCTAGTCGCCACGCTTCGTGAGAGAACGATGCGAAAGGCGGCGGCCGAAACCCTCGTTCGAATCGGGCGGCCTTCGATACCGGCTCTCGTGGCTGCGCTATCGGACGACGATGATGGTGTTCGAGAATCCGCGGCCGAGTCGCTTCGCGCCGTTGGTTGGACTCCGGGGAATCCGGAGCAGCAGGCGCTCTACGCGATCGGGCACAAGGACTTCACAACGACGATGTCGATCGGCGCGCCCGCCGTCGAGCATCTCCTCAAGCGCATCAACGATGGGAATCCGGCCGTGCGCGAAGCCGCCGTGGAGTGTCTTGGCATCATTGCGGACCCGCGCGCTGTGGCGCCGCTCGTTCTCCTGCTGAAGGATGCAGACGGAGGCGTCCGATACCACGCGGCCGAAGCGCTGGGCATGATCGGCGAGGTCGCCGCTGTCGAACCGCTGATCGGCGCGCTGACCGACGATGCCGACGCCGTGCGGCTCGCGTCGGTGGAAGCGCTCACCCGACTCGCGGATGCGCGCTCGGTGGTGCCGCTCGTCGGCGCGCTCGCCGACACTGACTCGGAGGTTCGTCGCGCTGCCGCCGTCGCACTCGCAGTTCACGCCGATGCCCGCGCGGTCGAGCCGCTCGTGTCGAGTCTGCAGGATCCGGACTCTCGCGTCCGCGCCGCCGCGGCCGAGGCCCTGCGGCAACACAGCAGCCCGATCTCGATTGGCCAGCTGGTAACGCTCATGAAGTCGAAGGACGAGGGAACGAGGCTCGCGACCGTCGAGGCCCTCGGCGCCTTGAGCGATGCGAAGTCCGTTGCGGCTCTCGCCGCGGCCCTCGAGGACGCTTCCGAGGCCGTGCGTGCGCAGGCGGCTGAAGCCCTGGGAAAGCTGGGAGACGCTCGCGGAGTGAAATGGCTGATCGCGAGCGCGTTGTCGAAGCGGTTCGCGCAGGAGTCTGTGCCGGCGCTGCAGCGGGTACTCGAGGTCGCGACGGTCTCGCTCGACTCAGAGACGCTGCAGGCCGTCGCGCACCTCGACAATGTGACGCAGCAGTTCGCGTTTGTCGCTGGCGACGAAGCACCGCAGAAGTCCGAGATTCCGATCGATTGCTCCGAGGTTCGGAAACTGGCCCTCGAAGAGCTGATGCGGCGCGGCGAAAAGGCCTGAGAGCTCGACGGCACGCTCTGCGACTTTGCGAGACCTCTGCGCCTCTGCGGGAAACTGTCGTACGGCCGAGTTTCTCGCAGAGACGCCGAGGATTCGCAGAGGCGCGAAGGATTTACCCGTCCGCGAAGCGCTTCAGGACCACCATCGTGATGTCGTCGCCCTGAGGCATTCCCGCGGCGAACGCGAACACGTCGTCGTACACACTGTCGAGAAACTCGAGCGCCGCACGCTGCGACCCGACGCGTGCGAGGTCGAGCAACCGCTGCTCGCCGTACTCCTCGTCCGCGGTGTTCGACGCTTCCGTCACGCCGTCCGTGTACATCACGAGCGTGTCGCCGGCGCCAATCGTCACCGTGCCGTAATCGTACGTCGAGCCCGGCATGAGCCCGACAGGCAGGCCCCCGGCATCTAGCGTCTCCGCATCGCCACTGGCACGGAGGAGGATCGGCGGGTTGTGCCCCGCGTTCGTGTAGACGAACGCATGCGACGACGGATCGAGGATCCCGTAAAAGAACGTCGCGTATTTGTTGAAGTCAGTATTCGTGTAGATGATCTCGCTGATCTTGCCGGCGTTCGCCGCCAGATCCATCGTGGGACCCGCCAGCGCGCGAAGCGATGCCTGGACATTGCTCATGAGCAGCGCCGCCGGCACACCCTTTCCCGATACGTCGGCGATCGCGATCAACACGCGCCCGTCGCCGAGCTCGATCGTGTCGTAGTAGTCGCCTCCTACGTGGCGCGTTGGTGTCGACCGCGCCGCCAGCTCATACCCCGAAATCGTGGGCAGAGACTTCGGGAACAGCAGGCTCTGGATGTTGCTCGCAATCGCAAGTTCCTCCTCGAGCCGCCGGTTCTCGATCGTCTCCTCGATCAACCACGCATTCTCGAGCGCGACGATCGCCTGATTCGCGAGCGCCGACGAAAACTCGAGCTCATCGTCCGAATATGGCTTCCCGCCGGCGCGCGGACCGAGACCGACGAATCCGTGCGTGACGTCCTCCTTGCGGATCGGAACTACGCCGGTCAATCCAAGGCGGGCAAGCTCGGCTGGACAAGACTCGTCGATCGCGCGCGGACCTTCCAGCTCGGAGAGCGCCGCCCAGAAGTCGTCTTCGGCCCAGACTGGCGTCTCAGGCGCCGCGATGCCGCGCAGATGCACGATCGGACCGCTCGGCCGCCGCAGTACGATCGCGAATCGCGTCAGCAGGAGCTGGCCCATCAGCGCGTAGGCGAAGAGCTTGAGCACTTCGGCTGCCTCGAGAGTGCCGACGAATCGCCGGCCAATCTCGAAAAGCGTGTTGAGCTCGTGGATCTTCCGATCGAGCCGCGCCGCAAGCGTCTGAAGCTCGCCATAAACGCGCGAGTTCTCGATGGCCGGCGTGGCGACGCTTGCGAGTGACGCAAGGAACTCGAGTTCCTCGGACACGAACGGCTTGCGTGTCAGCTTCGCGCCGAGGGCGAGCATGCCGACGCATTGTCCGGCTCCCCGCCGCAGCGGAATCAGCACCGCGAGCTTTCGATTCTTGAAGAATGACAGGCCGTCGCCGTCGGTCTCACCGATCTCCAGAGTCGACTGCGGCGGTTCCGCGAGATCGACCTCGAAGCCCACCGGCGTATCGGGAAGGCCCTTTGCGGCTGCGACGCGATAGCGGTCGCCGGAGCAGGGAAGCAGGAAAGCTCCGCGGCCGATCGCAAAACGGCCCATCGAGGCGAGCAGCAGGTGATTGAGGATCGTCTCGAGCTCGAGCGACTGGTTGAGCGTCTGACTGATCTCGAGCAGATCCGAGAGCTCGATCAGCCGTCGCTCGTTGTCCTGTCCGTGGCGTTCCGCTGAGCCGCTCATCTCAGGAACTCAACCGCTTTATCAGTCGAAGCCTGTTGTGGCCGTCCTCGTCCACGTCGACCTCCAGCTCGTCGGTTCCGAGGCGCATCAGCCGAATCCCCATGCCTCCCTTGTGCCCGACGAGGTCCTTGAGCTCGAGCGCCTTGTGAGTGCTCGGGTCGAAGCGGTTTCCCGAATCGATCACGTCGACCTCGATCTGCGCGGTGTCGAACCAGACATGAACGGTCAGCTCGCGCGTCGCGTCGTTGTTGTACGCGTGCTCGATGACATTGGCGCATGCTTCGTCGACGGCGATCTTGAGCCGCTCCATCTCGCCGTCGCCGATCGGTGACCGGCGCGCGGCCATTTCGACGAAGTCCCTGATGACCGCCAGATTCACCGTGTCGCTCGGCACGCTGAGCTTGAAGGTTTGCTGGACGTGTTCCACCTCGCCTCCTTTACGCACTGAACTTTCCCGCCGCATCTTCTTCGGTCGGCGTCAGGTCGTACAGCTGGTGGAATCCGAGGAGCTCGAAGACGTGAAAGACCTTCGGAGCGAGATTCGAGATCTTGATGTCGCCTCCGAGGTCGCGCACCTGTTCGATACATCCCATGAACACTCCGAGGCCGGCGCTCGAGATGTAGTCCAGGTCCTTGCAGTTCACGATGATGTGAACGCGTCCGCCTTCAATGGCCTTCTGAAGCTCCGTTTCAAAATCCGGCGCCGTATGCGCGTCCAGAAAACCGTGCGGATAGACGATCGTCAGGTTTCCGTCATCGCGTCGCGAGACCTTGAACCCCTCGTTCTTGCTCATTGTTTCTCCAGAAGTGCGGTCGGTAGACCGGATGAGTATGCCCGAACTCCTGCGGAATACGCCACATGCAGCTACAGGAATCGGACCGCGACCACGGTGATGTCGTCGTGTTGCTGCGCGCGGCCGGCGAACGAACGGACGTCCTTGAGCAGCGCATCGACGACGTCCTTTGCAGTTGCTGGCGTACGCGCCATTGCGCGAGCGAGGGCGATCAGCCGGTCGTCACCGTATTCGTCGCCGCGGACGTTCATCGCTTCGGTGACGCCATCGGTATAGAGAAGGAGCAGGTCGCCGATGCGCGACTCGACGGATTCGACCCGCATGATCGTGTCGAGCGTCGACGAGGCAACGGCTCCCAGCGTGACTCCCGGGGCGTTCAGGAAGTCTCCGTCGCCATCGGCCCGTATGAGCAGCGGCGGATTGTGTCCGGCGCGCGCGTAGTCGATCCGCCGCTCCGCGGCATCGACGATCGCATACGCCATGGTCACGAAGTTCCCGCGGGCGAGGTTTCGTCGCAGGTGGTCGTTGACGCGAGACAACACTCGTGCCGGATCGGCGGTGTGCGCGGCTTGTGTGACCATGTAGCTCTTCGTGAGCGTCATGTAGATGGCGGCGCCGACCCCCTTGCCTGATACGTCGCCGATCGCGATGCCGAGCCGGCTGTCTTCGAGCTGGAAGTAGTCGAAGTAGTCGCCGCCGACCTCATTGGCGGGCACGCAGATGCCGGCAACGTCGAGACCCGGCGAATCGGGCGCTCGCGACGGCAGGAGTTGCGACTGGACGCCTCGCGCGACGTCGAACTCCTGCGTGATCCGGAGTCGGTCGATGGCTCGGCGCACGTGGGTCGGCACGCTCGCGGCCGTGCCCTCCGCACGAGGTCGAACGAAGCCATAGACGGCAAGCGCCGCGAATCCGAGGGACGCCACGAGGACCCATCCTCCGGTCGCGACGTGGCGGGGGTTGCCCGTGAGCACGAGCGGATATGCGTTGATGAAGACTATGAAGACGAAGACGGCCGTTACCGACGCAAGCGGCCCGCTTCTTACGAACAGCACGACGAGGGCAATGGTGAGCGCGAGGTAGACAACAGGCGTCACGCTGGTCGAAGCCGGAAAGAACTGCGAAAGCGAGAACGACGACCTGACAGAGAGCATGGCGAGCGTTCCGACGATGAGCACCACCCACATTCGCTTCGTACGCAGACGCACGTAGGTCATTGCAAAGACGCCGCCGACGACCGTGAGCGATATGCCCGTCACCACACCTGATGACAGCGGCGCGATGATCGAAGGCCACGAGTTCAGAGCGAAGAGCGCCGCTACCGACGGTTGATGCGAACCGGGCGAGATCAGCCCGAGCATCGTGATGATTCCGAGCGCCGCGAAGGCGGCCAGATAGCCAACCGTGACGGGTTCGATGGCTTCGCTGGTACGAAAGTTTCCGCGCATCCATGCCGAGAAAGGCCTCACGTTCTGCTGTGGCCAGACCAGGTACGCCTGGCTCTCGCCGACGGCCCACGCTCCCGCGATGACGAAGCCGATGATCAGCATCATTATCGGAGCGGTGATCAGGATATTGATGAGCCCGAACCAGACATTCAGGGTGCCGGCTACGTTGCCGAACATCGCCCCGAACGTACCGATCAGCATGAACATGCCGACGACGCTGCCGAGTATGATTGCGGCAAAGAGGACCGCCGGCGAGCGCAGATCCAGCTCGCCCTGACGCCTGCGGATGAGCATCAGGGCACCGACTATCGCCGCACCTGCCAGGATGCCGAGCAACGGAAGGGCCTCCAGCAGTTGCAGCGGCAGGTCGAAACTGGCCGGAGTCCTGGTCTGTGCCGGGTGCGTGAGGTCTAGATCGAATGCCGCGACGCGGTCCCCCCAGACGATGACGCGGATCTGCTCGGTCGTGCCGACCGGTCCTGGCCGCTCCCAGACCAACGTCACGAGTCGCTTTTTATCGTTGGTCGACCGCTGCACGGCCGATACCGGTTCGCCCTCACACTCGATCGCGTGACGGGCGAAGAACGCCCGGGCGATGTCGACTGCCTGGTCGCGCTCTTCTCCGGCTACCGATCGCTGGCCGTCCGCATCGGTCAGGAAGAGGCGAGCCGTGTTCAGTTCGTCGAAAGGCGGTGTCCGCTGGGGCTGCGGACCGCTCTCGATGGACGTACCCGAGATCGGCGACGATGACTCGATGTACTGGACGACGCGTCCGGACGGAGTTATCGCAATCGAGAGGATCGGGTCCGGAAATCTCCGCTGCACGACTGCCGTGCGGACCGATCCGGGGTCGGTGAAGACCGTTGTCTCCCATCCCGGGTCCGGAAGAGATTCGCGATCGGGAGCGGGAGATCCGGACTGTTCGGCGGCCCAGCGGACCAGCGCCTGTTCGTCACCTTCGACCGGCACGGTCTGCGCGAACCGGTTCGGCGACGTCCAGCCCTCGAGCGCTGCAAAGTCGAGCGCAACCGACGAGATCGCGTCCCTCGAGAGCGGCATAGGCCGGACGTCGCGCATGAAGGCGACCTTGAAGAGCAGGGCAAACGCCACCAATCCGACCACGCCGGCGATGGTCAGTCGTGGATGCCTCGAGAAGAACGCCTTCACGCCGCCATTCCTCCGTCGAATGCCCGTACGACGACGACCGTAATGTCGTCGTGCTGTTCGGCGTTCCGCGAATGCTCGGCGATGGCCGCGAGCAGTCCGTCTGCCAGCGCGCGCGCGGGCCGTCCGTCGTGCAGTTGTGCAAGCGTCTCGAGCAGCCGCTCCTCGCCGAACTGCTCGCCCGACGAGTTCATTGCTTCGGTTACGCCGTCGGTGTAGAGCACGAGCGCGTCGCCATTCCGGAGCTCGAGACGTTCAGGAGTGATCAATTCCGCGAACTGTTCACGCTCCGCCGCACCAAGTGCGGTGCCGGACGGGGTCACGAATGACGGAGCTCCCCCGCGACGTAGCACGGCCGGCGGGTTGTGCCCGGCTCGCGCGTAGTCGACGGTAAGCGATTCCGGGTCGATGACCGCGTAGGCCATCGTGACGAACGTTCCCCGCGCGAGGTACTCGCGGAGATGACCGTTTGCCGCGATCAGCACGTGGTCGGGCTCGCGAGACTCGGCGGCGGCAACCTCCATGAATCCCTTCGTCAGGGTCATGCAGAAGGCGGCGGGCACGCCCTTGCCCGAAACGTCGCCGACCGCGAGCCCGAACCGGCCGTCCGAAAACGCAAAATAATCGTAGTAGTCGCCGCCCACCTCGTTCGCGGGCAGGCACGTGCCGGCGATATCGAATCCCGGGACCGTGGGATCCTTGGAAGGGAGAAGTCCGGCCTGTACGCGCCTGGCGATGTCGAGTTCCTCGGTGCGGCGCGCTTGATCCATCATTGCGGAGATTCGGGGAGGAGGCGCCTCTCGCACGTTTGCCTCCGGGAGGCGCGGTCCGGCAATGACGGCCGCGACGGCCGGAAGCAGGAAAACCGAGAGCCCGGCTGCCGCTGCCATCCGGTCGCCGGGCGCCGCCGTTACCAGGGCGGCGATGCCGAAGTAGAACGTCGAAAAAGTGAAAGCGGCCATGCTCGCCGTCAGGACCCCGCGACGAACGACGAGCATCACGCAGACGAGCGACAACACGAGGCCCCACGAGACGCTGCCCGGAAGCACGTCGAATCGAAGGTCCGCCAGCCCCATAGTAGAGGCGAACGGCGCGGCGACCATTGCGGCGACGGGAACGGCAATCCACGTGCGACGCGTCAGCCTGTGAATCCAGGCCGGAAGGAAGAGCAGAAACAGGGTCGCGTAAACCACGACGAATGGTAACGACGCTATGGCAAACAACCAGACCGGCCTCGCATCGAGGGCAAGTAGTCCCGTACGGCGCACTACGGCCTCTGGGCCGAGGATCGCCGCAACGACGGCTCCAATGCCGACGACGACGGCGAGGACGATCCAGCCCCAGAATGTGCCCTCAAGTGCCTCGCGGGCGACCTGCCGCGAGTGTGGGCGTCCCGTCAGCAGTGCGAGGGCGCCTTCAGTCGATTGCTTGCCCCATGCGAAATAGGCGTCGGCCTCCCCGGCAAGCCATGCGGCGATCAGCACGATTCCGACCGATCCGCTGGCGAGCAGTTGCAGGACGTAGACACCGATGCCCGGCATCGACCATCTCGACGTGACGATCGTGTAAGCCGTGACGACAGCCGAGAAGAGGACTGCTACGAGCAGCGCCCTCCAGATGCTCACGAAGTCCCGCGTGATGATCCTGAAGACGAGTGCTCCCAGCAGGATCAGCACGAGGAGGCTGGCCGCGAAGAACATCGCGACGCCCTCGATCACCTGACCGACGAGGCTCGTGGATCCGAGTGCGGCGGTGCCCGAGAAGCTGATTCGACGTTCGAATTCGAGCAACCCGCCGGCGCCCGTGCGCGCGTCGACGACAAGTTCGATTCCTGGCCAGGCCTCATCGGACTTTTCGAAGACGAACTTGTGTTCGCTTTTCTCTTTTTCGTCGTCCGTCCTTTCGACGGGCTGCGATTCGTCCTCGTCATCGTCCGTGTCGTCAGGGACGCCGGGCGGCGGGTTCGGCGGCCCACCGTTAAACTCGATCAGCGGGCCTTCGCTGGATCCGGTCCGCACCTGCACCTTCTCTTGCTCCGTCGCATCTCCCCGCTCGACAAACCCCGCAATGTCGATTCCGGCGGCTGCCAGCTGAGCCTCGACCTGTTGCCGGGCCACGGATCGCGTCAATTTCTCGCCGCGTGAACGGCGCGAATGGAACTCCGCGCCGAGGACCGTCCCATTGCCAGCCATCGTCACCGTGAGGCCGCCAGGGTCGTCTTCGATGTCGTCCGTCCACAGGTTCTGGCGGAAGTCCACCCGCCACTCGGGAACGGGCAGCTCGCCCGATGTCCCCGCGCGCTTGAAGCGCTCGAGTCCGACTTTTGCGATGAACGGCTCGAGGTTTGCTGTTTCGATCCACGCCGGCCGAACGATCGCGCCGCACGATTCCACGTCGAAGCCCTGTCCGGCGGCATATGCACGAGCGCGGCTCTCTGCCTCGGATCGACCGATCGACGAAGTTGGCAGCCACGCGCCTACTCCGGCGGTGTAGAAGGCGATCGCCAACACGAGACTGACGATGCCCGCGCCGGCCACGAGAGGTGAGATCCCGAGCAATCGATCCGACACGAGCGTGCGACCTCACTCCAACACAGAATCAGCCATCGACGGAGCACCGAAGCACCGCCGATGGCTGTTCTCTGGATGAATCCCGAAAGATCAGTGGCGCTTCTTGGACTTCTTCGGCGCCTGCTTGGGCTTCGCCTTCGAAGCCTTGGCCGACTTGGCCTTCGGCTTCACCGTCTTCGCCCGATAGGACGACTTGCGGACCGGCTTGTCGACGTACCGGTCGAGCGCCGGCTTCGCCGGAATGCGCAGCTCCTGTCCGGCTGTAAGGTCAGAAGTGGACGAGAGCTTGTTGACGCGCGCGAGCTCGGTCGTCGAGACACCGTAGCGGGAGGCGACCGACGACAGCGTGTCGCCGGACTTCGTCGTGTAGGCGACCATCGAGTTGCCGCCGCCGAATCCGGAATGCACCGATCGCGGGCGTGATCCGTTCGAGTCGTCAGAAGCTAGATCGCCATCGATCGGATTCACGGTGCGGCCGAGGCGCTCGGCAGGGGACAACGCCGCCCAGGCGGTTTCGAAGTCCTTGCGCTTGCCGTTCGGCACCTTGACGTAGTGCGTTCCCGGCGGCGTCATATCGCGGCGCAGATGAGGGTTGAGATCGCGGATGACGTCCGGCGAGGTCGAGCAGAGCTCTGCGACGACGTCGAGCTCGGTCTGCGTAGTCACCTGAGCGAGATCGTATTTGAGCTCGTGCTCGGGAATGATCTGGAAGTTGTAGCGCTTCTGGTTGTTGGCAACGATGATGACGGCGAGGATCGCCGGAACGTAGTTGCGCGTTTCGGTCGGTAGGAATCCGGCCCGGTGGATCTCCCAGAAGTCGGCATAACCCGAGCGCGCGATCGCCTTCGAGACGTTGCCCTCGCCGCTGTTGTAGGCGGCCATCGCGAGCAACCAGTCGCCGCCGAAGTAATTGTGCAGGAACTTGAGGTAACGCGCGGCGGCACGCGTCGACAGCTCGGGATCCGATCGCTCGTCGACCCAGTGGTCCTGATCGAGCCCGAATCGGCGTCCGGTCGAGGGAATGAACTGCCAGATGCCCTTCGCCGCCGCGTGGCTGAGCGCCGCGGGCTTCCATACGCTCTCGACCTGGGCGAGCCAGATCAGGTCGGTCGGAACACCTTCTTCCTTGAAGATCTTCTCGGCCATCTTGCGGTAGCGGCCCGAACGGCGAAGGCCCGACTCCATCGTTCCGCGTCCGCGGCCGGCCGTGAAGTAGCTGATGAACTGGAAGACCGGTGAGTCGACGGTAAAGTTGAAATCGTAGTCGCCATCGAGCGCCGAAGGCTGGCCGTCGCCTAGCGATGCGAGATCGGTATCCGTCAACGTGGCAAGCTCGGACTCGGCCGGGACATATGCCTGCTCCGAGAATCCCTGCGCCTCGACGTCCTGCGCCTCCATCTGGTGATGGTGGACCTTCTCGATCAGCTCACGATAATAGGCCTGCAGCGGCTCGTTCTTCCGGATGTCGACGTTGCTGACGAGGATGGCGTCGATGGCATCGTCGAACGCTCGGCGGGCGCGGTCGAGGTCATTGGCCCGAAATGCCGTCTCGCCCATCTCGAAGAGGTTCTGGGCGCGATCGATGATGGACTGGGTCTGGGCGTCCGCCGCGCGGCGCGCTCCCGAAGGAGACCCCGCGGCGCCGCCAGCCTGCGGTGTCTGGGCTAAAACGACGGATGATGAAAGGGCGAGACAGAGTGCGACAGACAGCGGAGCGTTCAATCGATTCATAAGGGATGAGATGGACCTTGAAAAAATTTACCGGGACCGCGCCGGCCTCGACTGGTAGTGCCGGCGTAAATAGAACTCTCTATTGGAGTTACAACAAATTGACTCCGAATGGTAGCACGCGCCCGAAAACAAAGTCAAACAAGGAGTTCCCGGCGTACGGACCCCTGGGCGAAACGCCCCAAAGAGCCCGGAGGTTCCATTCGACTCGATCCTGCCGGCAACCCACCTTCTATATCAGTTGCTCATTGCGTCTTTGCGTCTTCCCTTGCGCCTTTGCGAGAAACTCTTCAAGCCGTCGAAGAAATTCTCGCAAAGGCGCAAAGGAATACGCAAAGCCGCAAGATGAGTTTTAAACGTGCGCGAATC
>CAZXLQ010000172.1:0-11265 GCA_964641945.1 uncultured Clostridia bacterium | reverse complement strand
CGTGTTCATCGCGGATTCACGCTTCCACGTCCGTGTTGATCGCGAGGCGCCAGCGGGCGTCGCGCGGGGTGTCCCTCTTCGGCAGCCGCGGGTCTGCCGACGAGCACCATCAACTCCGGAAGGGACTGGTCGGCGGGAGGACATCCGGCGGCGCGGTGCTCCGGAGAGACGAGGACGTGGAAGCCGCGCATCGGGGCGGCGATCACTCCACGATGCTCGAGTCGACGGATGGCGGCCCTGGCCGCGATCTCCGAAAGCCCCAGAGCTTCGGCTGCCTGCTCTGTCGTGAAGTGATATCGCCCGCCAAGCACAAGCCGGTCGATGTAGTCGACGGCTCGCGCCGGTCTCGGTGATTCAGGTGGTCTCGGTGCACTCGGCACGGTTCGATTCTTTCTCGACCTCAACGGTCGGAGCCGGCAGAGAACGCTCCAGGTCGGCCAAAGTCAGGTTTTGATTGACAGTAATACTTCAGAATAGTACTTTCGTCAACTGAAAAGTGAATCGAGCGAATTTGCCGGAAGAGTGAGAGGTGAGGCGTGAACGCCAGGCAGCGTAAGACGAGTCCTCGAGTCATAGGCGGAAAGGTCCAGCGAAAGAACCGGCGGACGCTGACGCCGAGCTACTGGAACACGCGCCAGTCGGTGCCGGTCATCGATCGGCGCGAGCCGGGCCGGGGTTACCGGCACCTGGTCCTCCAGCGAGACGTGTTCGCGTTCATCGAGTTGCTGCCCGACTGGGCAGAACTTGCCCGCGGCCTCGACGCCGTTGTTCTCGCCGAGGGAAGTGAGAGGTGCTACGGCTGGCACAACTACGGGGTCATCGGCCTGTGCGCATGGAACCGCGAGCTTTGGGAGGAGGTCGACGAGCGGTTCCATCGCGAACACGCGGTTGTGCTCGAGCGGCTCGGCGTGCCGGTCGAGCGAGAAGATGATCTGTGGATACTGAAGTTCACGGAGTCGACAGCGCGCGCCTTCCTGCTCCTTCACGTCTTCCTGCACGAGCTCGGGCACCATCACGATCGGATGACGACGCGAAGCCGACGGGGGACTGCGCGCGGAGAGGCGTACGCAGAGAATTACGCGCTCGCGTATGCGGATCGAATCTGGGACGGCTACGTCGATGCGTTCGGATTGGTGTAACGGAAAGCCACCCGAACCGCGTGTCGGATCGTCGCCAACCTTGGCGGCGACCGGGAGCGCACGGAGCGGTCGACTCAAGGTCGACCCAATACTGCGGAATCCTCCCCGGAGATCAGCACCGTTCGCCATGTTCGCCCGGGTCGCGTCGGCGGTAATCCGGCCGGACCGGCTGTCGAAGTAACACGTCGCAAAGCTGGAATCAGCAACTCACGGTCATTGCGATCCCCGTAAGCTGTTGAATCTTGATCGATCTGATACTCAATCCGACACGCTCATTGCTGCGAGTCGGTAAGGACGTGAGGGCGGGAACTCGGAGGTGTCGGGGCAGTCTCGACAGTCGAATCTCAAGGCGCAGCCCGGGTGCTGACCTCACTTCACCATCGTCACCGAGATCCGCGTGAAGGGGACTGCCGCGAAAGTCGATTGGTTGTTGTTCGACGCGAACCGCAGCCGCTTGATCCCCGGCGCCGTGATCGTGTAGTCCTGCGGGCCGGAGGGGAACATGTAGTTTCCGCGCTCGATGTCGCCTTCGCCGACCGCCGTCCCGACCTGGGCACCGCTGGCGTCGAGCGCCTGGAGCTTCCAGGCGGGTGTGGATGCGTTGTTGCGGACACCGGGACGCGTCACCGTCACCGACGTCGCGACGCCGTCGAGCGTCACCTCGGCTGCGTGGTAGCCGTAGGGGCCCGAGAAGCCGGGTCCGAAGAAGAAGATCAGACGAGACGCGCCGGGCGGCATGACCGTGTTCTCGGACGCCGGTTCGACGCGAATGGTCCCGCTGCCCAGGTTCAGGCCCGAGTCGCCGAACGCGTTCGAGGGCGAGCTCGGGTTGGCGACCGCGAGCAGGTCGACAGTCACCGGTATCGGCGACCCCACGGGCTTCGACGTGTCCGACGTCGCGCCGGTCGACTTCTTGTCGTTCTGGGCGGGTGTAGTGGACGGCGTGTCGTCGAACGAGCCCGCGAATACGGCGATAACGAAGGGGACGGCGACACCGATGGCAACGAGCGCGATCGCGACGACGACGAGCGGGACGCTCGAGCGGCGCGGCTCGGCGTGATGAACGGCGGCTGGGCTCCTGCCGGACTCGGCGAGCGTCCGGTCGTTACGGCCTTCCGCTGTAGTCACTCGCGCCTCGGCGACTGTGGCGAAGGAGTTCCCGTGACGATCGACACGAGTCGCGTATGGGTCATCGCGCCGCTCGACGCGCGTTGCTGGATCGCCGGGCGCGGCCGTCGCCCCGTCGCGAAGCCGTTGCCGCAGGACGTGCGCCGAGGCCGGTCGCTCCGCGGGCGCCTGCGCAAGTGCCCAGTGCAGCGCGGCCGAGACGCGCTCGGGCACCGCGGGGTTCAGCTCGTGTGCCGGTCGCATCGGGTCGCGCTGACCCGTCACGATCGCCGAGGCGCGACCGAGGGCATCCGGTGGCGCTTGCCCCGTCAGCAGCGACCAGAGCGTTGCGGCCGCCGCGTAGAGGTCGGAGCGCGGGTCGGTTCCCGAGCCGCGGATCTGCTCGAGTGGCGCGTATTGCGGCGTGTAGCCGTAGATGCTCTTTTGAGCCGAGGTCGTCGCCATGTCACCTGCCGCGCCCTTCGCCAGGCCGAAGTCGAGCAGGACGATTCGGCCCTCGGGCGTGAGCTTGAGGTTCTGGGGCTTGACGTCTCGGTGGACGATCGGCGGGGAGTGATCGTGCAGGAACCCGAGCACTTCGAGCAACTGATCGCCCCAGGCGAGGACGGATGCGACAGGCAGCGGTCCACCCGCCCGCTCGGCGAGCGCCGAGAAGTCCTCGCCGGCAACATAGTCCATCACGAGGAACCAGAGATTCCCCTCGACGAAGTAGTCGATGACACCCGGTAGCGCAGCGTGGCGCAGTGTCCTGAGGAGGCGCGCCTCGCGCTCGAATGCACCGGCGAGATGCGCGTCCAGGACGAGCGCCTGCTTGATTGCGACGCGACTGCCGAACCGCTCGTCGGTCGCCTCGAAGACGGTCCCCATTCCGCCCTGCCCGAGAATCCGGACGATACGGTATCGACCCTGTAGGAGCGCATTGGGTTCGAGCATGGACCTGACTTCCAGGGACGGGAGTGGTGAGTCGAACGACCCGACTCTACTCCTACGACGTCGACCCTTCAACGTGCCTCTCGTGTCGCGCAATTCCCGGAGGCAATTCGACGCGAGTGGAAGGGTGTCTGCCCTGCGCCTCGGTGCCTACGGCGGTCGGCCGACTGCTCCACGCGCCTGTGCTAGTCTGGAGGCCATCACGCCCAGGAGGTCCTGCATGCGCCGTGTCGCGATAGTGCTCGCTTTCGTTTCTACGCTCGTGTCGTCGGCCGTCGATGCCCGGCCCTCGCAGGAACCTGCGCCGGTGCGGTACCTGGTCATCATCGCGGGCCGGACTGCCGGCGAGCAGGTATTACGCCAGCCTGGCAGCGGCCGCATCGAGGCATCGTTCGAGTTCAACGATCGCGGCCGCGGGCCAAAAACGATGTCACGCATCGA
Organism: uncultured Clostridia bacterium; assembly: GCA_964641945.1. Classification (GTDB taxonomy): domain Bacteria; phylum Acidobacteriota; class Blastocatellia; order UBA7656; family JADIYM01; genus JADIYM01. The sequence continues at coordinate 7,627 of CAZXLQ010000172.1, read as the reverse complement.
GGTTGGCGACGGCGGCGTGCCGACGCGCGTCGAAGTCACCGGCAACGACTACTACAAGAACACGATCAGCGAAACGTTCTCGGTCGAGAACGGCGTCGCGCGGTGGAAGAACGAGTCCGAACGCGGCGAGGCGCCGGCCGTCGAGCGCAGATTCTATGTCAGCCTGAACGGCGCGCCGGTCGAGAGCGGGCTCCTTGCTCGCGCACTGCTCGCGGCTCCGGGACAACGGCTTGCGCTGCTGCCTGCGGGGGAGGTGCGAATCCGTACGATCGGTCCGCTCGAGATCTCGGCAGGCGAAGCGAAGCGCACGGTGGTGCAATACGCGATCGAGGGGCTGGCGTTCGACCCGTCGCCGATCTGGCTGGATGCGGACGGGACGTATTTCGCGAACGTGTCGAGCTGGTCGAGCGTGATCCGCGAGGGCTGGCAGTCGGCGATCCCGGCGCTGCTCGCGGCGCAGGAGAAGGCGGCGGGCGCTTGGACGGGGGACCTGGCGCGATCAGTACGCCGCGTGCCGAAGAAGGGGATCGCCTTCACGGGCGCGAGTCTTTTCGACGCGGTTTCGGGCACCGTGAAGCCGAGAACGACGGTGGTCGTCGTCGGCAACCGGATCACGGCGGTGGGGCCGGACGAAACCATTGGGATTCCTGACGGCGTCGACGTGGTGGATGCACGCGGCAAGACGCTGCTGCCGGGTCTGTGGGACATGCACGTGCACCTCAGTGGCGTCGACGGCGCGCTGCATATCGCGGCCGGCGTGACGACGGCGCGCGACCTCGGCAACGACTATGAGTCGCTGCGGGCGATACGCGACCGGTTCGACGCGGGGACGGCGGTCGGACCGCGGGTGATCATGGCTGGCCTGCTGGACGGGCCCGGGCAGTACGCGGCGCCGACGGGGGTGCTGGCCGACACGCCCGACGAGGCGCGAGCAACGGTGCGCAGGCTAAAGTCCCAAGGGTACGTGCAGGTGAAGATCTACAGCTCGGTAAAGCCCGAGCTGGTGCCGGTGATCGCGGACGAAGCGCACAAGCTCGGGATGCGCGTAAGCGGGCACATACCGGCGTTCATGACGGCCGAGCAGGCGGTGCGCGCGGGGTACGACGAGATCCAGCACGTGAACATGCTGTTCCTGAACTTCCTGTTCGATACGGTGAAGGACACACGGACGCCGGCCAGGTTCACGGCGGTGGCGGAGCACGCGGCGGAGCTGGACCTCGGGTCGCCAAGGGTTCGGGAGTTCATCAAGTTGCTGCAGGAGCGGCGCACGGTGGTCGACCCGACCGCGAATGCGTTCGAGGAATTGTTTGTAGCGCGGAAGGGTCAGATCAGTCCGGTGTTCGGGGCGGTTGTGGACCGGATGCCGCCGCAGGTGCGGCGGGGTTTCCTGTCGGGCGGGTTGCCGGTGCCGGAGGGAATGGACGCAAGGTATCGGGCGTCTTTCGAGAAGGCGCTGTCGATGCTGGCAGTGCTGCACCGGGCGGGAATCCGGATCGTGGTGGGGACGGACTCACTGGCGGGGTTCGCGTATCACCGCGAGCTGGAGCTGTACGTGAAGGCGGGTATCCCCGAGACGGCGGTGCTGCAGATGGCGACGATCGGGGCGGCTCGCGTTATGGGGGCCGAGAAGGAGCTTGGCTCGATCGAGGTTGGAAAGCTGGCCGACCTCGTGCTGGTGGACGGTGATCCGAAGTCGACGATCTCGGACGTGCGGAAGACGTCTCTGGTGGTGAAGGACGGCGCCGTGTACCGCCCGGCGGAGATCTACGGGGCCGTCGGGGTAAGGCCGTAGCGGGCAGACTGTCGTAAGCTCTTTCGGTGCAGCCTGAAATCCGGCACCAGATCGAGGGACGAGCCATTCTTGCGCAACCCCGATTCGCGACGAGTCAAATAGCCCTCTGCTTCCTGCTCTTCGCACTCGCGTCTGTTCCGGGCGTTCCGGCGACTGCCCAGGTTTCGACCAGAGTCGTCTCCATTCGCGAGAATGCCAGCAAGACGGGAACCGTCAATGGAACGCGACTCGTGCCGCCCCTGCGACAGCGGTGGGTGATTCCATTCCCGACGACTCCCCTTGGACAGCTTCCTTCGACGCCAGTCCTGGCGGACGGCCGGTTGTTTGTTCTGGAACCAGACATCGAGAATGGTGAAGCGCACGGGTTCCTTATCGTCTGTTACGACGCGGTGACAGCCTCGCCGATCTGGGGTCCGATTCACGTCAGGTCGCTCCATTACTCGGGATACCTCTGTTACGACAGGGGAACACTGCTTGTGTTGTCGATCGAGGGGACACTGAGCGCGATCAATGGGGAAACAGGGCGAGCGATCTGGACAAGGGAGCTCGGGGAACTGTCTTTCTCGAGTCCCCCGACCGTGTTCCGTGGAATCGTGTATGTCCTTGGTCCCGAATCCGTGTTGGCAATCCTGACGAGTACGGGCCAAGTCCTCTGGGGATGGGGACCCAACTTCGCGTACACATCGTCGGCCGCAGTGAACGGCAACGGCGTGTACATTCTCGGGGCTTGCCTCCAGACCTGGAAACTGCGGACCGCGACCGGAAAGCAGAAGTGGTACGTCAGTTTCAACTGCACTGGCGGCGGTGGTGAGATTCCCGTGCTGTACGACGGAAAGCTCTATATTCGAGGTGCCATCGGCGCGAATCCGGAGGCAAAGATCCTCGATCCGTCGAATGGCGGCGTGGTCGGCACGCATCCAGGTGGGTTGGTTCCGGCATTTGCCAATGGCCGCGGCTTCTTCGTGACATCCGATGGTGTCCTGAAGGCAGTCGACGCCAAGACGAACGAGGTGCTGTGGAGGTTTGCGGGGGACGGCACGATCCACACCGCGCCGCACGTCATCGATGGGCTGGTCTACGTCGGGTCGAGGACGGGGCAGCTCTATGTTATCGACGCAAGCGGCAACCTGGTCTGGTCGACCTGGCTCGGCGCGCCGGCTGTTGTCGTTCTCGAGTGTTGCGGTCGCGACTTCGTCGATATCGCCGCGTGGGACGGATTGCTTGTCGTGGTAACGAAGAACGGCTTGATTGGGCTCGAGTCGGAATCCGCACAGCCGACCTATGACACCGTTTTGCAGGACGACAAGCGGAACGACTGGCTGGCGATCAACACGATGACGGGCGAATTCATGGTTGGTGGATGTCAGTCCGGGGCGACGGCGCGAGGCGTTGGAGTCATTGCAAGACCTGACGCGGGAGTGATCGTTTTCAAGGCTCAAGGTGACACGTCCATTACGGCAACCTTGAATACGCTTTCAAAGACGGCGAAGGCGAAAGTTACGTTCGGAGCATCGGGCGCACGACTGTCGATACGCGACGGCAATACGGCGGACAGCTCGGTGCAGTGTCCATGAATTTCACCTCTCGCGATATCCTGCAGACTCTTCCTCGATAGCAGTATCCAGCCGAATTCTCCCGTCTCTGCCTGTCGTTGCCGTTCATTGCAGGGATCGTCGATCGTCTGCGAATAGGTTTCGATGGATTGGACGCTGCGGCGTTCCCTGACCGTGTATCCACTTAGGGATCGGGGGCGAACTGGCCCTACAATCGGCTCCAGGCGCCCCTGACGTCTCCGTCTGCCGGATGATCAAGCTCACGACAAGACTCCCCGACGAACTCGAGCGCGAGTTCCGGGCGCACTACCTCCAGCGGTTCCTCAACCACATGCGGGCGATGTGGGTGCTCGGCGGAATCCTCTGGGGCGTCGGCGCGCTGGCGGACTCAGCGCTCTTCCCGGAGGTCGCCGCGGACTTGCGCATCGTCCGCATCGCCGTGACCCTCGTCGTCATCGCCGTCGTTGCCGCGCTCTACATCCCGGCCGTCGTCCGCGGACCGGTACACATCGTGGCGATGGTTGGTACGGCCGCGGTCGGGTACGGCAGCGTCGCGCTGGTGGGGATCACGGGCTTTCCGGACGCGATGACGCACTTCGTGACGACGATCGTCGTGGCGATCGTCGCCACGTGCTTCGTCACGATCCTTCGCGTGGAGTACACCATCGCCTCGTGCATGTCGATCGTCGGCGCCTACGCGCTCACCGTGTTCGTCCTCACGCCGACGACGACCGTGATTGCGGCCCGCACCACGTTCGCGATCCTCGGGACGACGCTCGTCGGCCTGATGGCCACCTACATCGTCGAGCAGTACGCACGAGAGAATTTCGCACAGCGCCGCGCCCTCGAGGCTTCAGAGAAAGAGGCGCGCGAGGCGCGCGAAGAGGCGATCCGGGCGAACCACGCGAAAAGCGTCTTCCTGTCGAACATGTCGCACGAGCTGCGCACGCCGCTGAACGCCGTGCTCGGCTTCGCGCAATTGCTCGAGCGCAGCGAGAGGCTTCCCGATAAGGATCGCGAGAGCGTCTCGATCATCAAGTCGAGCGGGGAGCACCTGCTCGAGCTCATCAACGACGTGCTCGCCATCGCCAAGATCGAAGCCGGGAAGACCACACTGACCGACCGGCCGTTCGACCTGCGCGACCTGCTGCGCGGCGTCGTCGAGATGATCCGCGTCCGGACGGAAGGCACGGGCCTGTCGCTAGTCGTGGACGTCGCCGACGGCCTGCCGGAGCGCGTCGTCGGCGACGAGGGGAAGCTCCGACAGGTGCTTGTCAACCTGCTCGGCAACGCCGTGAAGTTCACCGACGAGGGCGGCGTAGCGTTGCGCGCGCGATGGGACGAGCGTGACGGGGGCGTCGCAACGTTCGAGGTCGAGGATACGGGCCACGGCATCGGCGATGACGAGTTGGGGAAGCTCTTCGAGGCGTTCGCGCAGACCGAGAGCGGACGGGCGTCGAAGGAGGGGACCGGGCTCGGCCTCGCGATCAGTCAGAACTTCGTCGCGCTGATGGGTGGTCGCATCCGCGTGCGAAGCGAGCTCGGGAAAGGCTCTGTCTTCAGCTTCGACGTCACGCTACCGGAGAGCGTCGCGGCCCCGGAAGACAACGACGACGTCCGCGTCGTCGGCCTCGAGAACGGACAGCCCGCGTGGCGCATCCTCTGCGTGGACGACATGGCCGAGAACCGTGCGTTCATGGGGACGCTGCTCGAGACCGTGGGCTTCGATGTGCGCATGGCCACGAACGGTCAGCAGGCGGTGGACCTCTGGGAGTCCTGGCGGCCTCACCTCATCTGGATGGACCTGCGAATGCCGGTGCTCGATGGCCGCGCGGCGACCGAGCTCATCCGCGAGCGCGAGGGCGCAGGTGAGAGGTGCGTCATTCTGGCCCTCACGGCGAGCGCCTTCGAGCACGACCGCGCGGCGATCCTCTCGAGCGGGTTCGACGGGTTCGTGACGAAGCCCTATCGCGAAGCGACGATCTTCGACGCGATCGGCGAACACCTCGGCGCGGTGTACCGCCACGAGCGGCGCGAGCCGATCGAAGCGACGGCCGTCGACCGGCCCGCTCTCGCCCCGGAGCGCCTGGCGGCGCTGCCGGATGAGCTGCGTGCGGGGCTCGAGGAGGCGCTCCAGCTCGGAGACGTGAGCGCCTCCAACAAGGCCGTCGACGGCGTCCACGCCCTCGATCCGGAACTCGGCGCGGAGCTGCGGAGGGCCTTACGCGAGTACCGATTCGACGACATACTCGGGCTGCTCGGCCGGTCGACGTAGGACGGAGGCGGCAGACAAGCGCCATCGTGGAGACGTGGACGGTTCAGTCATGGCGCCCGGCCAGCTCCCGCTTGACGTCCATATGAAGTTCGCCCTCCGCCGGATGCACGCCGTCGCCGGGGAGTTCTCGCCGTTCGGCCCGTCTGGCGATTGCCAGCGAACCCGCAGCGCAGACCGCACTCGCAATGGCGAGCGAAGGGCCGAACAACAGGAGCTCTCCCCACCACGCTTCGCCACGAAGGCCCGCGCCAACGACGAAGATCCCGGTCAGCAGAAGACCGCTGGCGGCGCCCCACCCTGCAAAGCGCGCAAGCGACGTGCGCTCAAACCCACGACGGCCTTCGATGGCGACGATGAGCCCGGAGAAGATGACGCCGGTGATGAAGCCGAGCGGAGCAAACACGAGTGCAAACGGGAGGTCTGAGAAGAACCCGGGCACCCGCGCCAGCAAGAGACCGGCAGCAAACCACGCCGCTCCCCAGATGAGGCCCATCCCGACTGCCGCGACGATGCGCCGCCCCCACGTCTTCATGTGGACCTCCTAAGACTGACGACAAGTACTTTGAGCGACAGAGTGAACCTCGGACCGGCCGACGTCAAGAGCTGGTTGGTCGAGGTCGGATGTGGTCCTTGGACGGTATTGATCTTCAGCGTCCTGTTCTGGCTACCCGGCTACGTGAACTGTTGAAACGGGACGGATGAGCCCGCTGTACCCGAGGTCCTCTTCGCCATCAACCCGATGTGGCGGTTGAACACGACGAAGATTCGTAGAGGATTTACATCGTTTACAGATCGCTTCCGTAGTGTCTTCCGACCGTTCGCGACCATCGTGCACTCGAACCGCATCCGACTGGAGACATGCTATGACGCTAAGCCGCCGCGAGTTCATCGAGCTTGCATCTGTCATCGGCGCGACGCTCGCCTGGTCGGGACCGGCGGGAGCGTCTCGAACGCGTTGGCGCGAAAGGCGCGATCTCTACCCGGAGGGAGTCGCTTCGGGCGACCCGGACGCCGCAAGCGTGATTTTGTGGACCCGCCGGCCCTTCGAGAAGGGCGAGCGCCAGATGCTGATGGTCGAAGTCGCCGAAGATGAAGGGTTCCGCCGCGTCGTCGCGAAGGCGGGCGCTCCGGTGTCGCCGGCGACCGACTGGACGGCCCGGGTGCTCGTCGGCGGGCTCAAGCCGGCGAAGACCTACTGGTACCGCTTCACCGACGCGGACGGAAACGGCAGCCGCGTCGGCCGCACCCGCACCGCTCCATTGGCGAACGATCCGCGACCGGTGAGCTTTACCTTCGTCAGCTGCCAGGACATCAATGAAGGCAAACTGAACGCCTTTCGCCGCATGATCTTCGAGGATGAACGCGCCGCCGCGGGCGAACAGCTGGATTTCGTGCTTCACCTCGGCGATTTCATTTACGAGGTGGTTCAATATCCGGAGGAGGGGAAGACGCGATACGACCGCACGATCTACGAGGTCGCGCGCATCCCCGATGGCGGCGCCAACGGCAAGCTGCATTACCCCCTGACGCTTGAAGGCTACAGGGTGATCTACAAGGGGTATCTCGCCGACCCCGACCTGCAGGACGCGCGCGCGCGTTGGCCCTTCGTCTGCATCTGGGACAACCATGAATTCTCCTGGCTGGGCCGGCAGAGCATCCTGTTTCCGGGAGACCAGCCAAAGCCCGGACAGAGCGTCAAGGTCGCCGCGAACCAGGCGTGGTTCGAATACATCCCCGCTCGCGTGAAGCCGCCGAGCGGTTCTCTCGAAACATTCGGTCCACCTCCCGTCAAGAATGTTCCGATCGAGAAATGGGACGAGAATGGACTCGGCCTCGAGCCGAACAACCTCATCGCCATCAACAGCCTGAAAGCGTACAGGTCGCTCCGTTACGGCAAACACCTCGATCTCTTCATCACCGACAACCGCAGCTTCGCCGGCGAGGACCCCACCGACGCGTCTCCCGATATCGGAAAGATCTACGACCCGAAATTCAACGGGATGTTCT
>CAZXLQ010000171.1:0-11377 GCA_964641945.1 uncultured Clostridia bacterium | reverse complement strand
ATGGCGCCGTTGTTGTCGCGTCCGGGTCTGGTCTCGTTCGCCGGCGGCGTTCCGAGCGCTGCGACCTTTCCGGTCGACGCGATCGCACGCATCGCCTCGAAGCTCATTCGCGACGAGGGTCCGCGTGTCCTCCAATACGGGACTACCCGCGGCAACCGCGATCTGGCGGCCATTGTGGTCGACCGGCTTCGCGCGCGGGGCATCGCGTGGGCTGCGCCCGACAACCTCATGTTGACGAGCGGCTCTCAGCAGGGACTCGACCTGCTTGCGCGTGTGCTCGTGGATCCGGGCGACATCGTTTTCTGCGAACTCCCGAGCTACATCGGAGGGCTTTCGTCGCTCTGGGCTGCCGGAGCGGAGCTCGTAGGGGTGCGGCTCACCGAGCGCGGGCCGGATGTCGTGGACATGGAGCGAAAGGTCAACGAGGCCAGATCGGCCGGACGTACTGCCAGGGTCGTCTACACCATTCCCACTTTCCAGAATCCGTCGGGCATTACGGCCGACGTAGCCGCCCGTCAGTCGCTGTACGAGCTCGCGGAGCGACTCGACCTGATCCTCATCGAGGACGACCCCTACAGCGAGGTCTATTTCGATCCGACCGAACCGCCTCCGCCGCCTATCGCATCGCTCGACCGAAGCGGGCGAGTCGTTTACCTGGGAAGCCTGTCCAAGGTCCTCTGTCCGGGACTTCGCGCAGCGTGGACGGTCTCCAGTCCTGAGATCTCCCGACACCTCGAGCTTGCGAAGGAAGGCGCCGATCTCTGCTCGTCCACCCTCGATCACGCCATCGCTGCCGAGGCGATGAAGGAAGGACTAGTCGATGATCGACTTCCATCGATTCGGCGGTTCTACGCCGAGCGGTGTTCGACGATGCTCGATGCGCTTCAGCGTGAGGCAATGCCCGGCAGTACGTGGACGCGTCCGACTGGCGGCCTGTTCGTCTGGGTGAACCTGCCGGACGGCATTGACGCACGTCTCATGCTCGACGCGGCGGTTGACGCGGGTGTCGCGTACGTTCCTGGAGCCCCGTTTTTCGTTGACGGAACCGGCGCGAACACGCTGCGACTCGCCTTCTCGAAGGAAGAGCCCGACGCAATCGACAACGGAATCACGACGCTCTTTGGCGTCCTGGCGTCCAGATGAACGATTGGCGCGACAACCTCGTCACCAGGGCAGACGAAATCGCCGACATCGTCGCGACAGCCAGGCGCATCGCTGTCCTGGGGATAAAGACGGAGGCACAGTCCGGACAGCCGTCCATCGAGGTCCCGCGTTACATGCAGGAACACGGCTACGACATCGTTCCGGTTCCGGTCTACTTTCCCGACGTGCAGACCATACTCGGCCGTCAGGTGGTTCGAAGACTGGCCGACGTTGCGCCTCCTGCCGATATGGTCAATGTCTTTCGTCGATCCGAGGATGTGCCGGCGCACGTCGAGGACATCCTCGCGGCGAAGCCCAGTGTCGTCTGGATGCAGCTGGGTATTGCAAACGAAGCGGCCTCGGAAACGCTGGCGCGTGCCGGAATCAAGGTCGTGCAGAATCGATGTCTTATGGTGGATCACGCCAGGCTGGCGAGGCGATGAGGATCGTGCCGACCAGCTGGCCTTGCCCGTTCCACGAGGTTCCTCATTTCGTCGCGGCAATGCCGCGGTGACCGGCCGCACCTCGGTGCCCGAACCCGGAGAAAGAAGACGCATGCATGCCTCCCACCCTCTACATTTCGCTCGACGTTGAAGCGAGCGGTCCCGTACCGGGAATGTTCAACCTGCTGGCGATTGGCGCCTGCTCGCTCGTGGACGATGGCTCCGAAGCGCGCGTGCTCGACGGCGCCGAACACGAGTTCAAGATGCTGATCAAGCCGATCCCGGGTGCCGAGAACGACCCCGAAGCATTGAAATTCGCCGGCGGTCTCGTTCCCGAAGAACTCGAAACGTCAGGCGAGGAACCGCGCACGGCGCTTCTCGCGCTCAACGAGTGGCTCGAACGCGAACGGATGGCTGCGAACGCCAGCCGTCCGCATTTCCTCGCACACGCGGCGAGCTTCGACTGGATGTACCTCCGCTGGTACTACCAGAAATTCGGCGTGAACTGCCCGTTCGGTTTTGCCGGCGTGGATATCAAGGCGTTTGCCATGGGCTCACTCGGCATTTCGTGGGAGGAGACGTCGAAGGATGCGCTCGGTCGCCGTGCGGGACTCGAGGCGGTCGATCCGCTTCGGCTGCACGACCCGCTTTACGACGCGCACTACCAGGCGCGGCTCTTCTGCGCGCTCGTCAACGCTCGACGTCGCATGGCAACCTCCGCGGGCTGATGGCGATCTGTGAGGCGACGTGACCGACCTGTCGAACGCCCTTTCCGCACTTGAACGGGTCTTCGGTTTTTCGGAGTTCCGTGAAGGCCAGGACGACGTGATCCGCGCCGTCCTCGAGGGCGAAAACGCGCTCGTCGTGATGCCGACCGGCGGCGGCAAGTCGCTTTGTTACCAGCTGCCGGCGATCGTTCGCGAAGGCACGACACTCGTCGTCTCTCCGCTGATCGCGCTAATGAAGGACCAGACGGACGCTCTCGCGGCGCGCGGTGTCGCCGCGACGATCATCAACTCGACCGTGACTCCCGGCGACGTTTCGAAGCGCATCCGCGCGATGCGTGGCGGTGCGTACAAGCTCGTGTACGTTGCGCCGGAACGTTTTCGAAGCGAACGCTTCGTCGAGGCGGCGGCCGAGGCGGACATCTCGCTCGTCGCCGTCGACGAAGCCCATTGCATCTCGGAATGGGGTCATGATTTCCGGCCGGATTACCGGTTGCTCGGCGCGTCGCTCCAGCGCATCGGCTGTCCACAGATCCTCGCACTGACGGCAACCGCGACTGCAGAAGTCCGCGCCGACATCGCGCGTCAGCTCGTTCTCGGCGAGGCGCGCCATTTCATTGCGGGATTCGACCGACCCAACCTGGCGCTGCGAGTCGTTCCGACGGCGGGAGAGCGCGACAAACTGCGCGAAGCCATCTCGACCATCCGCGCGTCCGGCGGCTCGGGCATCGTTTATGCCGCAACGCGGAAGGCGGTCGAAGACACCGCGCGGCAGCTGAAGGCAGCGGGACTTCGAGCTGCTCCTTACCACGCCGGCCTTCCCGATCGCGCCCGTGTGGAAGCGCAGGACGCATTCATGTCCGGCGACCTGGATGTCATCGTGGCAACGAACGCCTTCGGGATGGGAATCGACAAGCCCGACATCCGCTTCGTCATCCATTGGCACATTCCGGGATCGATCGAGGCCTATTACCAGGAAATCGGACGCGCGGGACGTGACGGCCTGCCTTCGACTTGCACGCTGCTCTTCAACTACGCGGATACGCGATTTCAGCAGTTCTTCATCGACGGCAGCTTTCCCGGTCCCGATGTGGTGGCCGCGGTGTATGCCGCCGTGGTCGGTCTTTCCGCAACCGGTCGGGAACCCACGTCATCGGCCATTGCGCAAAGGGTCTCACTGAAAAACGACATGAGTCTCGGATCGGCGCTCGCGATGCTCGAGCGCGCGGGTCACATCGAGCGCATGGCAGGAAATGACCCCGGCGATAGATTCGGCAAGTCCGTCCGGCTTCTCGATGACCCTCCAGCCAGGGCACTTCGCATCAACCGCTCCGAGATCGGGGCACGTGCAGCCTCGGAGCAGCGCAAGCTCCGCCGGATGGTCGACTTTGCCTACGCCGACCAGTGCCTTCGTGCCTTCATTCTCCGCTACTTTCAGGATAGAAAGCCGCTCGAAGCGTGCGGAACATGCAGCAGTTGTTCGCCGGCCCCTCGTCCCGCGCGTGGGCGACGGAAAGCCGCGGCCGTGGGAGCTGTCGACCGGATGATCCTCGACGCGGTGCCTATGGGAGAGAACCTCCGCGAACATCTTCGCCAGACCAAGGCCGAGCGTAAGGACCAGTCGGCGCGCGAGATCGCACTCGGCCTTAAGCAGCTCCCCGAGACGGCGACTCGCGCACTTGGCGAACATCAGACGATCGTCGCGCGGAAGGTGCTCTCGTGCGTCGCACGGCTGAACGGAAGGTTCGGAAAGAGTATCGTCGCAGCCGTCCTGCGGGGTTCGCGGTCGAAGAAGGTACTCGAGCCTGGACTGGACGCCCTGTCGACCTACGGCCTGCTTCGCGAGATGACCGTCGACGAGATCTGCGCCTGGTGCGACGCTCTGATCGCAGCGGGTCACATCGACATCTCGCGCGGAGCCTACCCGACGGTCTCCCTGACGCCATCCGGACGCGACGCAATGCGCGCCATAGTGCCGCTCTCCCTCGAGCTCGAGCGTTTTGGCCTGACGCGATCGGGCCTCCCTATCGACCAACGAAGCGGAATGAGGTAGCAGCACGGGAGACTGCTGCTATACTCGCCGGTTCGCGCGAATCTCTCGCGACAGGAGGCGTTGTCATCATGAAGGATGCATTCATTCTCTCCGGCGCGCGTACGCCGGTTGGCAAGTTCCAGGGTTCGCTCTCGCCGTTCCAGGCGCCGGAGCTCGGCAGCTTCGCGATTCGCGCCGCCATCGAGCGCGCCGGGATCGATGCGGCGGAGATCGAAGAAGTCATCATGGGCAATGTGCTGCAGGCGGGGCTCGGACAGAATCCGGCCCGCCAGGCGGCTCTCAAGGCCGGGTGTGCGAACTCGGTCGGTGCGATGACGATCAACAAGGTCTGCGGTTCGGGACTGAAAGCGGTCGGACTCGGCGCACAGGCGATCATGCTGGGCGAGGCCGAAGTCGTCGTTGGCGGAGGAATGGAGTCGATGACGAACGCTCCATACCTGCTGCCGAAGGCACGCCAGGGTTATCGGCTCGGCAACGGCACGCTCGTCGACGCCATGATCAACGACGGGCTCTGGTGCGCGATGGACAACTGGCACATGGGAAATACCGGCGAATACGTCGCCGAGACCTACGGCATTTCGCGCGAAGCCCAGGATGAGTTCGCATTCAACTCGCACCGCAAGGCCGCGGAGGCCATTGAGGCCGGTCGATTTGCCGACGAGATCGTTCAGGTCGCGATCCCCCAGAAGAAGGGCGACCCGGTCATGTTCGCGACCGACGAGAGCGTCCGCAGCGACACGACCGTCGAGACACTCTCGAAGTTGCGGCCGGCATTCACGAAGGACGGAACGGTAACGGCCGGCAATGCGCCGGGCGTCAACGACGGCGGAGCTGCAGTCGTCGTGTCGACCGAGGCAATGGCCGAGAGGCTCGGCCGTACGCCGATGGCACGGATTGTCGCGCAGGCGACCAGCGGAATGGAGCCGAAGCTCGTGATGATGGCGCCGGTCGAGGCGGTCCGAAAGGTGCTCGCGAAAACCGGCTGGCAGCGTGGCGACGTTGAACTGATAGAGCTCAACGAGGCCTTTTCGGTGCAGGCACTGGCGGTGACTCACGAGCTCGAGCTCGATCCGGATCGCGTCAACGTGAACGGCGGCGCGGTCGCGATCGGCCACCCGATCGGGGCGAGCGGAGCCCGCGTGCTGGTCACGCTGCTCTTCGAGATGCAGCGACGCAACGCGCGCCGAGGCATCGCGGCGCTCTGTCTCGGCGGTGGTAATGCCGTCGCCATGGCAGTAGAACGGTAGGAACGTCCCAGCACCGGATACTTCACACAGAGGAGACCCAGGACACGTGGCATACGAGATCAACACGTTTGGCGTCATCGGCGCCGGGACGATGGGCAACGGAATCGCACAGGCCGCTGCTCGCGCGGGACTCTCGGTCATACTTCGCGATGTCGAACAGCGCTTCATCGATCGGGGCATGGCGGCGATCGACAAGAGCCTGCAGCGCGACGTCGACAAGGAGAGGTTGACCGTCGAGGGAAAGGCCGAGATTCTCGGCCGGATCACGACGACGCTCGGCCTCGAGTCTTTTCAGGAGGCCGACATCGTCGTCGAGGCGGTCACCGAGGATCTTGCCGTCAAGACCGATCTCTTCCGGTCGCTGGATCGCATCGCCCGCCCGGAGGTGATCCTCGCGAGCAACACATCGTCGATCTCGATCACGAAACTCGCAGCGTCGACGTCGCGGCCGGAACGCTTCATCGGCATGCACTTCATGAACCCGGTTCCGATCATGAAGCTCGTTGAGATCATCCGTGGCGCGGCAACATCCGACGAGACTTACGCCGACGTCAAGGCGCTCTCGGAGCGAATGGGAAAGATTCCGGTCGAAGTGAACGACGCGCCCGGGTTCGTCTCGAATCGAGTACTGATGCCGATGATCAACGAGGCGATTTTCTGCCTCTACGAGGGCGTCGGCACGCCGGAGTCCATCGACGAAGTCATGAAGCTCGGGATGAACCACCCGATGGGGCCGCTGACACTTGCGGACTTCATCGGACTCGACGTCTGTCTCGCGATCATGAATGTGCTCTACGATGGCTTCAACGACTCGAAGTACCGGCCGTGCCCGCTGCTGAGAAAGTACGTCGACGCGGGATGGCTGGGCCGGAAGTCCGGCCGTGGCTTCTACGTCTATGGGTAGGAAGGTGTCGCGACTGTCGGTGGAAATTGCGCGAATCATAGCCCGCGGATCGTTGTAGAATGGAGCCGTGATGATCTTCTGTCAGAAGTGCTCGGCGGCGAATCGCATGGACCGCACATCGTGCGAGCGATGCAAGGCGCCGCTGCACATCGTGACGATCCCTCGCCGGCACGAGCATCTCTTTTCGGAACCGGACGGAATCGAGGAACATCTTCTCGAGAGGATCTCTACGCTGGAGACCGAGATCGAGAAGGTGCGCGTGCGAAACGACCGCCTTCTGGACCTCATTCACCGTCAGGCGACCGCGAGCTTCAACGATCGTGCGCTGCTTGATGCCGTGGTGTCGCTGCTCGAGGAACATACGGGTCTCGATACCGACGAGGTCGAGGTTCGATGGCGCCAACTCGTCGATCGATACTCGGAGGAGCTCGACGAGCGGGATCGAATCGAGGAGCGGTCGCGAGAAATCCTCCTGGCTTATGGCGGCGATTCACGCGGCTCGTTCGACCGGCTCGTCGACGATGGCATGCAGATGGTGCTCGGGGGCGACGAGCGTCGCGGCATCCGCCGACTCGAGAAGGCGCTGCTGCTCGATCCGACGAACGGTCCACTCGGGAAGTTCCTCGGCGAGCATTTCTTCTTTACGGGTCGGCGCTCGCTGGCCCGGCATTACCTCGAGCGGGCCGCGTCGAAAGAGCCCAGGAACTCGCACGTCGCGTTGATGCTCGGGGTGGTGTGCGGCGACGACGGCGAGACCGAATCGGCGCGTCTTCACTTCGAGCGCGCGCTGGCAGTTCGAAAGGACTCGTTTCTCGCCCATTACGGACTTGGACGGCTTCACGCCGTCGAAGGTCGATTTCGCGAAGCGCTCGTGCACTTC
Source organism: uncultured Clostridia bacterium (assembly GCA_964641945.1). GTDB lineage: Bacteria > Acidobacteriota > Blastocatellia > UBA7656 > JADIYM01 > JADIYM01. The sequence continues at coordinate 3,982 of CAZXLQ010000171.1, read as the reverse complement.
AAGCGGGCGCTCTCGCTGAGTCCGTCAGCCGAGATGCACTACCTTGTTGGCAGAACGTACCTCGAACAGGATCGTCTCGACGTCGCGGAGCGGCACCTGCGAAAGGCCGTCGACCTTGATCCGACGTTCGACCAGGCACTTTACCACCTGGGCCTGATCCATTTGCGACAGGCAGACGTCGATCGCGCGCGCGAGTTTTTTCAGGCTGCATCCGAGGTCAATCCGGAAGAGCGGCGTTATCGCACGGCACTTTCGGCGAAGTCGGCGAAACGACTGGTGTCGCTACCCGTCTTCGGCCCGGGCCGACTCACGCGCAAGCGATCGATCACGAATGGAGACGCCAGGTTCACGGATCTCGTGATGCGGACACTCGCCGACGACGCATTTGGCGAACTGCCTGGAGCGCGGGAATAAAGCGATCGACTCGACGCGGCGACATTCGAACCCCACCCTGAACGCGGAGACCCCGAATACATGACGAACGCTTCCCTCTCGACGGCGCGGAGCCGCCGGCTCGTGGTGTTGCAGCCATCTGGCGACTGTCTGTCCTGCTCCCACGGACGAGTGCGGATGGTAAAGGAACAGCTCAGGATTACGTGCGCGAAGCGCAGGCGCTCCGGCATCGATTGTCCCGAATACGCCGATGATGGACGGTCCGTTGTGCTCAACGCGATCGTGCGGCGTTTGCGTAGAACGCAGACCGGTTATCGTCGCGTCTTCAATGTGGTCCAGCCGGATTGCCCGAACTGCAACGAGAACTGCTGCACGCGACCATTCCTGAAGAAGACGCCGTTCTACGGCGAAGATGGTATCTACTACCTGCTGATCGGCCAGCCACTGCCGTCGATTCCGCAGGGAGTCGACCACTGCATTTTCTTCAGGGAGGGATGCACCCTGCCGTCACATCTCCGGCCCCACGTCTGCATCGAGTACAAGTGCCCGTTCGTCCCGCAGCCAAGACAGATCGACGTGCTCGGAGACCGCATGCAGGAGGACACGATCTATCTGATTTCCGTCGCAACGCAGGAGTTCACGGAATGGCGCGGTGTGTATCCAGAGAAGGACGCCGACGGACGAAACACAGGCGGGACGGTTGATCGGTTCCAGCATCCGTGGAACCCCAAACGACCGCTCGACGATCTCATGGAACGCTACGGACTGGCGTGATTTCGACTTGTTTCACGCGAGATTCGGAAGGTCGGAGAAACCGGGACCTCAGGCCCTACGGCCTATCCGTTCGCGTGACCTTGGGAGGCGCCGGCTTGGGCTTCACCGGAGCCTGGCCCGGTCGCTGAAGTGCGTTCGGCGCGCTCGTGGGGTTCGGCTGCGGCTCGCCGGTCTCGCCGGTCTCCGGCGGAGTCTTCATCTCGGTGAGCATGACCTCTATGTCTTCTCGCACCGAGTAGTACGGCTTGTCGCTGACCACGTTATCGGCGTCTCTCCAGCCGCGAACGACGTCACCGTCCAGGCGGAACCGGCCATACTGGTAATTCAGCGTCCGGTAGAGTCCGCCGTCCCGGATGAGGAACACGAGCCACTCTTCCTTCTTGTGGTACTTGTCGTCCGTGTTCGCGACCAGCGAATTGGCAGCAACCCGGATCTCATCCAGTGTGTAGTCGCCCTCTATGACGTCGACGAGCTCGAGCTTGGCGACCTGACGGAAGTCGCCCCAATCCGATTCGTCAGTCTTCTCGACTCTTGCGCGGGCGATGAGAACTGATTTCGCAACGAGCTCGCGGGTCGGCATTACGCGCAGATTTCCGTTGCCCGATGCCGAGACTGCGATGGAGGCGGCGAACACGACGCCAGCAACGAGCGAAGTCAAAAGGGGGGTTCTAAGCATATCGATGATTGCCGAGCATTCCTTCAAACGTCCGAGTGTACCCGACGGAAGCGGCGCCTGACAACGAGTCGGCTCTATGACGCAGGCCGTCGGTCAAACGCTGTCCCGCGTTCACCGTTTCATTACTCTTCGGCAACCGCAGCCGTGCGAGTCCGGTAACGTCGGTAAGCCCAGAACGCGAGGCCGGCAATCGCCACGACCGCGAGGACCTTCAGCCCGTGTCGCTTGATGATTGTCATCGCCTCGTCGCCGAACTGCACCGCGAGGACCGCCTCGATCGAGAATCGGATTAGACGGCCCACGGCGACTGCGACGACGAATCGCACCCACCGGATCTTCAGGACTCCCGCTGACAGGTTGAATGCCTTGAACGGGAACGGCGGCGGAAGCAGGGCCGCGACGGCAATCGAGACCATGTCGTAACGACCAAGGAGGTTCTCGATTCGGTCACGCCGCTCGGGAGCAACCTTCGAGAGAGCAGCGGCCCCCGCGCGACGGGCGCCGAGGTACAGCAGAGTCGAACCGATGACCGCCCCGGCAGTCGCGGCGAGCACGGTCACGGGCGCGAGGGCCGGAGACTGTGCCGACAGGGCGATCACCGCGAGGTCCGCTCCTCCGGGAAGCGGGATGAACGAATCGATCAACGAAATGAGGAAGGCGCCAAACGGCCCGAACGCGATGAACCAGTTCTTGAGGGCGTCGAGCTTGTCGGCGTACGGAATCAGGTGTGTGAGGAACATAGAAGTGGGTCGCAGAGACTACACGCCAGCGGAAGGCCGAGGCAACAATTCGATGATGGCGTGGGGAAAGTATGCGAGCAGGATTTCCTCACGCGTTCGGCCGGCTTTCGAGAGCTCGACGGCTCCCATCATGCAGAGCCCGATCCCGTGACCGCGCCCGGATCCTCGAAACCGGTAGTGCCTCCGCTCAGCCGTCCAGTCACAATTCGAGCTCGGCAATGTGTCCCACCCAAGACGGCGTCCGATTGCCATTCGAAAAGCATCGCGAGAGACGGTCCATTCCCTTGCTCCTGCCCCGATAGTGACCGTCCGAACGGCAAGTCCGTCGTCCGGCCGGGCCCGGATGGTGAAATCTGGTGGCACGGTCTGTCCAAAGGCATCCTCGATTGCACTCGCGATCGACGCGGCCGGGACGGTCCGTTCCCACGAGCACGCCGCCCGACCCGAACAGGCGCGGCACGCAACGGGGACGAAATCGCCCGTGTCCTTACCTCCCCAGGTTCGCGAAGGCGTCGTCGTTTCACCTCCACAACATGACGTAACGTAACCCGTGACAACGTGCCCGTCTCGTGCGATTACGCGCTCACGCGTCATTGAAGCCGCGGATGAGGCAGCCGAATTCACCGCCGAGCCGGCCTCGACCAGGCCCGCGGAATGGACACAGTGGGTCGAGTCGCACACGTCGAAGCCTTCGTCATCGTGGCGAGCTCGAGACGTAGCGATGTAGCTGCGGATGGCAATCGCCGTAGCCTCGAGCGCCGCCGCCTGCGTGACTCCCGCCAGCTCGGCCGCGACTGCACTCGCCACCAGATCTTCGAGCGAGAAGGTAGCCACGACGACGATGCGGTTGCCCCGCAACGTGAATCCGACCGGAGCCGGCAGCAGACGCCTTCGAACGTTCCGACCGTGCACGACAACGCTGACGCGCTCACCACGCGCCCCGACGCTGACCGATTGGCCACGCCATCGATGTCGACCCGGGTTGCCGAACCGCAGGCTCTCGCCGTCGACTTCGATGACTACTCGGCGTCCCGCGGCGAAAGTGTGGCCCGAGGAGCTGCGCAGCTCGGACATCGACGTGACCTCCACTCGTTGCGGAGCGAGCAGTCCGAGCACGCCGACTCGCACTTCGGCGGGATACGGCACGACGGCGGCGCTACCCGTCCAGGGAATCGCAAGGAACACGGTCAGGAGCATTGATCGCACGTCGAACCTCCGACGCAAAGACTACACCTACAGCTCCGCTCGTCCCCGTCCCCGCTTTTCGAGCCGCGGGCGGTAGCGGGCGTCCCACGGACGGTCGAACGGTTCCGATCAGTTCTGTCCTTCTTCAAATGCGAGTCCGCGGATTCAGGCACCGTCCGTGGGACGCTCGCTACCGCTCGCGGCTCGAAAAACG
>CAZXLQ010000170.1:0-11408 GCA_964641945.1 uncultured Clostridia bacterium | reverse complement strand
CCCTACCTCACGCCCGATCCGCCTGCATCCGCCGCCACCACACCTTCGTTGACCCAGTTACTTCTGATACTGGAAGCGTGCGACGTCGGCTTCCGAAACGATGATGACGTCGCCCGGATTGAGAATCGCCTCGGTGATTCGCTGCGACCCCGGCTGGTTGAGGAACGTCCCGTTCGTCGACCCCTGGTCCACGACTGCAACCCGACCTCCGCGCGGACCAATCCAGACGTGCCGTTTCGAGACACGGCTGTCGTTGACGACGATCTGCGAGAGCGTTCCGTCGCGCCCGATATAGAGCCCTTCCGGCCGGATTTCGAATCGCTGACCGAGCATCGGTCCCGAAGTGCACACGACGGCTCCGTAACCGACCGGCACAGTGCCGATCCCACCGCCAAGCGCTCCGACGACCATCGTCTTGTCGCCACCGGCCATTGGCGGGGCGGACGGCGCGGGAAAGGCCGACTGCCCCGTGCCGATGCCGGCCAGCGACGGAGGCGGCGTCCCGTATCCGGAGGGTGCCTGTCCGTAGCTGTGCGGAGCAGGCACGCCAGCCTCGGGAGCCGCACCCGCTGCCGCGGCTTTCTTCTTCCGCATCATTACAACGATGATGACCAGGCCGCCGCCAAGCAGGATCACTATCACGAGCAGCAACCCGCCTCCGCCGATGATCCACGGCAACATGCTGCCGCGTTCCTTTCCTTCGGCGATCTTCTGCTGGCTGTCGGTGATCAGCTTCGCAACTTCGGAATGCTGCGGGAAGAGCCTTCGCACCTCCTCGAACTTCACGATCGCGTCCGAGTAATAACCATCCCAGTAGAGATCGAGCCCTTCGCGATACCGCGTGTCGACGAGACCCTGCTGGTTCGTCGTTCCGGCCGTCTTCACGAATTCGAGCGCCGTGCTCATCGGGACCACGAATGCAAATCCGGAGACTTCCTGTCCGTTGACCGTGTCACCACGGAACGTGAGCATCCCGATGACTTCGCCCGTATCGCTGAGCACAGGCCCGCCCGAGTTGCCGTGCGTCGCCGGGGCCGAAATCTGGAGGATCGGCGCGCCGTCGGCCGTGTTCTTCTTTGCCGAGAGCTTGCCATCGGTGATCGAGGCTTCGAGAGAGGACTTCTGGTCGAGGATGCCCGAGTCGAAAGTATCGGCCGCACCGGGGTAGCCGACGACCGTGACGTGATCCTGCAACTGAATCTTGTCGGAGTCGCCGATCTTCAAGGTCGGGGCGTTTTTCACTTCGATCTTGATGATCGAGACGTCCTTGCCCTGGCCGACAGGAGCCCCGAAGGCCTTGATCTCGAAGGGGAACGCGTCGCCGTTCGGCAGGATGACGTGGTGGATGTGCTTGAAATCGACCAGCCGGGAATTCTGCCGGACGATATTGATGATGTCCGGATCACGCGGGTTCGCGTTTGCGGCCGCAGCCAGCTTCTCGACGAGAAGCTGGAACAGGAGCTGTTGTCCCTTTTCCTCGCCCTGATGCGAAAGGTCCGTCACATGGGCATTAGTGAGAATGTATCCGTCCGGGTGGATGATGGAGCCGGAACCGCTGCCACCATAGGTAATCGGGACCTGATTACCGTTGTTGAGCTGAAACACCCCTGTGTAGCCGTCCCAGATTCGGACCACGGCTGGCTTCGTGTGCATGGCCAGTCGCTGTCCTTCGGTGACCTTCGCCTCCTGGGCGTCGACCGAGAGACTGAGCGGAAGTAAAGCCGTCAGGACGACCAGGAATGCCACGGTGCGGGCGAGCCGTTTCAACATCTGTACGGACTCCTCATGAGAGTTCAGGACTACGGGTGAACTTAGGTCGTTGCGAATGTTGAGGTTGGGACGGATGCAGCGAACACCCTCGGCAATGGTAGGCGGACGCGGAATCCAATGTCAACTCAGGGCTCGTTTGGGCCGCCACATGCGTTCGTCGATTCGGCGCCATCGAGAAAATTCTCGTCAGCGCGGCTGAATGCCGGGCCGCAGACGAGGATGATCTTCATCACTGACGATCCTGTATTCGCGAGCGAATGAACCGTGTTGCGTGGGATGAGGATTGCGTCTCCGGATCCCACGGCCCGCGTTTCTTCGCCGACGGTCATGAGACCGTCGCCTTCGAGAACGTAATAGACCTCCTCGGTCTCCCGGTGGAAATGCGGCACGACCGCGTGGCCCGGCGGCAGCAATTCCTCCGCGAGGCTGCATTGAGTGATATTCGAGGTCGTCCGGTCCATGAGTGGCCGGATCTCCGAACCGTGGCGTGTCCGGATCACGCCTGCGTCGCGTACGTTTACGATCTTCATGACGGCCGGTATAGTACCGACCCTTCGAACCGGATGAAACACGTCTCCATAGTCTGCGACGGCAGCTCGCTCGGGAACGGCGGCACTGCTGCCCGCGCCGGGGCTGCGGCAATCCTGTCGTTCGTCGACGACGCGGGAGTCCGTCACGTGCGTGCCGTTGGCGAGTACCTCGGGAAGGCGACGAACAATCAGGCAGAAATCGTGGCGGCTTGCATCGCCCTCGAGGCGCTCCGGCGCCCGTGCGCCGCAAGAGTCGTTACGGACAGCACGTACGTCGTCGAGACGCAGAAGGGCAATTTCAAGCGCAAGAAGAACCACGAGTTCTGGGACCGGCTGGATCGCGCAGTCGAGGGGCATCGTGTGACCTGGGCATGGACCCGTGGGCACGCGGGGCACGACGAGCAGGAGCGTTGCGATTCACTGGCTCGAGAAATCGCGGGAGCCGGTGTCGTGACATCCGAGATGCTCGAAAAGGCGGTCGAGGGACTGAACTAGCCGGCAATACCCCAAAGCCTCCTTCGTGCTCCGTGACTCTGAGTCTCTGTGGCTCTGAGTCTCTGAGTGCGAAGCGTCTTCATTAGCGACGAAACGCTTCGCACACAGAGCCACAAAGCCACAGAGACCCAGAGACGCGATGTCAGGTTCGCGTCGTCAGGAACAGATACGTACCCCCGGCGCCGAACAGCAGATTGGGCCCCCAGCCTGCCAGGATCGGCGGCAGAAGCTCGTACCGGCCCATCTGCGCGAAGAACCCGATGGCTCCCCAGAACACGAGGCCGATGACGACGCCGAGCGCCACTCCATAAAGCGCTCCCCGCTTGCCGACCGTGAATGCAAAGGGAAGTCCGACGCACGCCATCACGAGGCACGTGAACGGAAAGGCTAGCTTGCGTTGAAAATCGATCCGCAGGTCCAGCACGTCGAACCCGCTTCGCGAAAGCTCGGCGATCTCGTGACGAATCTCCGCAATATTGAGCTTGTCGGCATCGCTGATCGGACGCTTGAAATACTCGGGAGTCTCTGCAAGTGTAAGTCGTTGCTGACGAAAGGCTTCGGCCGATGTGATCTCCGAGCCGTCGAAGGTCCGCAGCCAGCCGAACTCGAGCAGCCACGAGCTCGACTGAGCGTCCCACGTCGCGTCCGACGCCCAGATCCGGCGCTTGATCTCGAAAGTTTCGGGATCGAGGTCAAAGACGTTGAGCTGGGCGAAGCGATTCGCGGCCGGATCGAAGTGCCGGAAGTAGAAGATCCTGTTGTCCTGACCGAACACCCACTGCCGGTCCACCTGGTACATGGTCCGAGCCGGCTCCTGCCCGCTCATGATCTGCTGGCGAAGGTCCTCCTGCTGTCGATTCGACGAGGGCAAGACATAGTTCTGAAGGCCGAACATTCCCGCGCCGAGCAGGATCGCCAGGAAAAACACCGGCACTGCCATCCGATAGATCGACTGACCGCTCGCCTTCAGCGCGACCAGCTGACTGCCGCTCGCCATCAGACCGAACGTGACCATCACTCCGACAAGGACTGCGACCGGCGTCATGTAAGTCACGATCTGCGGCGTCAGGTAGACGACGTATCCGAGCACCACCGACATCGCGACGTCGTTCTCGACGATCTCTCGAACGAGCTCGAAAACCGTGAAGACGATGAAGATGAACGTGAGGCCTACTATGACGAAGGCGATGTGGCGTCCGAGGTCCGACATCAGCATCCGATCGATGATGCGCGGAAAGCCGAGCCGGAGACCGACGGACCTTCCTACCGAGCCGGATCCGGTCGCGGGTACCTCACCGCCGCTCGATCGTCGAAACGAGAAGCGCGGGATGAACGCGCCGATCTGCAGCCAGGCCGGGAGCTGCTTGCGTGCCGTGGCCCATATACCAACAACTGCAAACAGGATGTTCGGTCCCCAGACGCCGATCCAGACGGGAAGCGCCCCGCTGCGAGCGCTCTGGTCGCCGCCGAGCATCAGGACATAGAAAAGCGTCGTCAGCACCAGCCCGACGACGAGGCCGAACGACCGCCCGGCACGCACGTTGTACACGCCGAACGCCAATCCGATTACCGCGAAAATCAGGCAAGTGACCGGCGTCGCGATTCGCCTGTGGATCTCCACCCGGTAGCCGTTCGACTGTTCCGGTGATGGAGTGAATGCAGCAAGTGTCGAGAAGTCCATCTCGGGAAAAGCCGGCGGCTTGGGTCGGTCGTCGACAGCGGCAACCTCGGGCGGAGTGCTGAAGACGATCGACAGACGCTCGGCCGATACGATTTCGTACTCGACCTTCTTCCGCTCCTCGACGTTCGATACCGAGTGCGCTTCGGCATTCAGCAGGTGAAACTCGGGAATGTCCTGCCCGGGTTCCGGCGACGACAGTTTTCCGGAGCGCGCCGTGTAGATGGTTACGGCGTTTGGATCGTTCGTGCCCGGAGTGTCCGCGATGAAGATGTTGCGCCACTCGTTCGTGTGGCGATCGATGTCCGAGACGAAGAACACCTTTCCCGGAATCGACTCTTCGAAAACCCGCGGCTTGACCTGAGTGGCCAGACCCTTGTAGAGCAGGTCGCCGCGAGTCTCCTTCAGCTCTCCGAGAACCCGCTGGGCCGCAGGCGCCAGCGAAAAGGTCACCCACGTCATCCCGGCCGCGGCAACGATTCCGATCGCGAGCAGCGGCAGCATGAGGTGGCGTCGACTGATGCCGCTCGCGCGCATCGCCGTGATCTCGTTGTCGGCCGACATTCGGCCCAATCCCATCAGCACGCCCACGAGAAGGGCAATCGGCACGGTGTAGACGAGAATCGTGGGGAGGATCGCGGCCAGCAGGCCGAGCAGCGGCCCGGTTGGCAGCCCGGACCGTGTGAAGACGATGAAGAGCTCCGAAAACCTGTTGGCCTGATGCAGGAAGATCACCGACGTCAGCAGAACGAGCGTCAGCAGAACGTACGGGAGGATCTCGCGAACCAGGTACCGGTCGATCAGTCGGACGATCACGAGTCAATCACACAGTGCGCCCGCGACATCCGCCGCGGGCGCTTCCGGGTCGATCACGGCACGAATGAAAACGGCGCCGACCGCAGTCCGGTCGACGGATTGAGCACCGTCACCATGACGGCGATTCCAGGCGTCAATCCAGCGACGCGACTGTCCTTGCTCGTCATGCGCGTCGACACACCGTTCTCACGGAACGCCGCCGGGTACTTCGTGGATCCGAGCGCGACGCCGTCGAGCTCGATCACGGCGGATCCGGTCGTGAAGTTCGATCCGTCGACGGTCAACTTGCCCTTCTTCCGTTTCACGAACGTGACGGCCGGCGGAACGCCGTCGAGCACGATACCGTGCCCGGCGAACGCGGCCGCGATGGCGGCGGCATTTGCGCCGCCGTTGAGCTGTCGATCGGCTTCGAGGATCGCAGCAGCGGCGTCCGGCATCGTCGGTGTCGAGGGCAGCAGGAAGTTCGCGTTGAAGACGATCCTGTTGGCGAGGTCGCGACCGATCGACTCGTGAATGTCCCAGAGGCAGGAAGAGTAGATCTCGCCGTCCGTGTGCACCTGGCGTACGAGGTCGCGCGGATACACCTTGTTCGTATCGACGCGGCGGAGGAACGGGGGATTGCCTGGATTGTAGGAAACGGCATCCCACTCGCCGATTGCCGGATAGAAACGCGAATCGCCGGGCACCGTCGTAGACAGGGTCGCAGCAACGTAATCGCCCCAGCCTTCGTGAATGGCGCCCGACTCTCCGCCGAAACTGATCGGACCGCTGTTGTCGAGGATCGCGTGGCCGTACTCGTGCCAGATGATCTCTGCATCCTGAGCATCATCGACGCCACCATCACCGAAGTTCAGGACGCCAGTGTTCGACCCCGTCCTCGTGTAGTTCGAGTTGTCGTCCGAGAACGCGTGGCAGTCCGCCTTGATCGAGTAGTTCGCCGCATTCGTGATTCCGAGCGTGTTCTGGATGTACCGCTGCGCGTAGTCGATGGCCCAGTAGACCTCGACCTCCGCGAAGCCCGAGTCGTCTCGCCGCAACGCCGTGAAGTCGCCGTTTGCCGCGTTCACGCGATTGTCGGTGCGGTCCGTCGATACGAACGGTCCGTTCAGGAATCCGCTGTTGTCGAGACCCTGCAGGTCGACGAGGGTGTACGCCGACTCCGGAACCGCCGCTCCTGAATTCCCACCGTCCGTCAAACTCACGTTGTTTGTTGCGACGACGGCGTTCGGAACGAAGACACGCGCCTGTGGAGCGGTTGCAAAGAGTGGCTCCGGCTCGCCGAGCACACGACCCGTCAACGCATCGACCAGGACTTCCCATTCTCCGTACGGATTGCGTGCCGGCACGACCACGCGCCAGGCAAGGCGACCGCCATCGATGTTCGCCACCCCCAGTGTGGACGGGACGACGTCCTCATCTCGCAATCGCTCGGCCGAGACGCCGGTCGTGGCCATTGCAGACACGAGTGCGGTGCCGGCCTCCACGGTTGGCTCGATGGTCGCCAGTGATGGGTCAAGCGAACGGGCAAGCGTGCTCGCCACTCCGTAGACCTCGCCCGAACCGTTGACGTGAACCGCAACGGACGCACCGAAGACTCGCCGATTGCCGACCGTCTGGTCGAACGTGAAGTGCATCCCGAGGAGCGATTTCACGGCGCGTCGCTCGATCAGATCCCGGGCCAGTCCGGCAGAACCGGCAAGCTCCGGGTTGCCGTCGATGAAGGCGACTACGTCGCGTCCTTCCACCGAAGACAGATCGGCTCGGCTGGAATCCTTCGCAGACCCGCCGCGAACTTCCACGTTGCCGAGTCGACCGTACGTGACTAGGGGCGCAGCGGCTCCGTCACGGTGCCGCATGTACCGAATCGACCGTTCGCCTTCACCTCTCGTCAGTGAGCCAGCTGGAACGCGTGCGGACGAAGCTGTCATCAAGGAGACGACCAGACCGAGAGTGGCGAGAATACAGGCAGCCGCACGCACGCCGGAGTGAAGACGAAAAATCATGACCAGGACTCCTCGGACATATGAATTCGGGCGAAGCGACGCCTCGAATCAGTATAACAAACGTATCCGAATCAACGGGATTCGCGGGGTTCTTCACACCAGTCGCCACTGCGGATACCTCTGCGCCTCCGCGTGTCCTCTGCGCCTAAACGAGAAACAACTTCGCGGTCGCGTTTCTCGCAAAGGCGCAAAGGACACGCAGAGGCGCAAAGCCCGGAACCCGGATTCGTCCTGGAACCCTCCGCCCTATCGCGCCGACGCGGCGACGACCTTCTCGGCGGCGTCCTTCATGCTGGCAGCAGTGATGATGTCGAGCCCCGACGTCGCGAGCACTTCGCGGCCCTTCTCGACATTCGTGCCTTCCAGCCGAACGACGATCGGAATAGTCACGCCGACCTTTCGCGCGGCCTCAACGACGCCTGAGGCGACCATGTCGCATCGCACGATTCCGCCGAAGATGTTGATGAGGACCGCCTTCACGTGCGGGTCCGCGAGGATGATCTTGAATGCGTTCTCGACGCGCTCCTGGCTGGCGCCGCCGCCGACGTCGAGGAAGTTCGCAGGCTCGGCGCCAGCAAGCTTGATGATGTCCATCGTCGCCATCGCGAGTCCCGCGCCGTTGACCATGCAACCGATGGTTCCGTCGAGCTTGATGTAGTTGAGGTCGTGCTTCGAGGCTTCGATCTCGAGTGGCTCCTCTTCGTTGAGGTCGCGCAGTTCGGCGTAGTCCTTGTGCCGGAACATCGCGTTGTCGTCGAATCCGAGCTTGGCGTCGAGCGCATAGAGCTCACCGTCTTCGGTCAGCAGGAACGGATTGATCTCGAGCAGATTGGCGTCGGCCTCGTCGAAGGCCTTCGCGAGCGAGAGCATGAACTTCGTGGCCTTGCCGACGAGCTCGGGGGCGAGGCCAAGGCCGAATGCCAGCTTGCGAGCCTGGAATGCCTGCATCCCGACCGTCGGATCGATCGTTTCCTTGAGGATCTTCTCGGGGTGCGTCGCAGCGACCTCCTCGATGTCCATTCCGCCTTCGCGCGAGGCCATGAAGACGAGCTTCGAGGTCGCACGGTCGAGGACGATGCCGAGGTAGAACTCCTGCTTGATGGCGAGGCCTTCCTCGATGAAGAGCGTCTTGACCGTCCGGCCCTCGGGACCGGTCTGGTGCGTCACGAGCTGCATTCCGAGGATCTGACCGGCGATCTGCTCGAGGTCGGCCTCGGTGCGGGCCAGCTTCACTCCGCCGCCCTTGCCCCGGCCACCTGCGTGAATCTGCGCCTTGACGACGACAGGCATTCCGAGCGATTTGCCCGCTGCAACGGCTTCCTCGACGGACGTGGCGACGATGCCTCGCGGAATCTTTACGCCGAACTTCGACAGCAACGCCTTCGCCTGATACTCGTGGATCTTCATGCCGTCTCCTCGGAGCGGAATTACCGGCGAATTGGCCGGAAAAGAGGCGGAGTCTAGTCCACGCCCCAGGGAGCGTCAAGGAACGGCCGATGAGTCGTCCGGTGCTACACTCGGACCATGTTTCACCTGGCCCAGCCACGGGTCGATATCGCGGAGGGCGCCGTGCACCTTCCGTCCTGGATGCCGGTGGAGACCCAGCTGAAGGCTCTCCACGAGATCCGGGCGCTTGCGGACCGAGAAGCGGGCTTCTACACGCCAGTCCTGCGCAACGGCGCTCGCATGCGCGTTCGAATGCTTTGCTGCGGTCGCCATTGGGACGCAAAGACTTATCGGTACGACCTGCTTCGTACGGATGTGGACGGTCTGCCGGCGCCGCCGATTCCGGAGGGCCTGAAACGACTTGCGCGCGATGCAGCGGAAAGCGCTGGTTTCAGCCTGGAGCCCGACGTCCTGCTCGTGAACTGGTATGGCGCCGAGGGGCGCATGGGACTGCATCAGGACAAGGACGAGCGGCCCGAGACCATCGCGTCTGGTGTTCCGATCGTGTCGCTGTCGATCGGTGACGCCGCGATCTTCGAGTTCGGCGGTGCACGACGAAAGGATCCCGTCGAGCGCATCAGGCTCGAGTCCGGCGATGCCTTCGTGTTCGGCGGCTTGTCGAGGCTGAACCATCACGGCATTGCCCGCATCGCCGCCGGGACCGGTCCGACGGAGCTCGGCGTCGCAGGCCGCTACAATTTGACCTTCAGACAGTTCTAGGCGCGGGATCGTGGCGCCGTCCGTCCCGATTCGCCATACTGCCGAATCCGATTCTCACGGGGGACGTTCACGATCATGAGCACCACGACCGGCAGCAAGGAGCGCAAGGAACGCTTCGAGACCTCGAGCGGTATCGAAATGAAGCGGGTGTTTCGGCCAGAAGACGCCGAGGCGACCTCGTACGAGAGAGATCTTGGCGATCCGGGGTCGTATCCGTATACGCGCGGCGTGCAGCCGACGATGTACCGCGGCCGGCTCTGGACGATGCGACAGTACGCCGGGTTCGCAACCGCTGCCGAGTCCAACCGACGTTACCGCTATCTTCTCGAGCAGGGCACGACTGGCCTTTCGGTCGCATTCGATCTTCCCACTCAGATCGGCCTGGATTCTGACAGTGCGCTGTCTGCCGGCGAGGTCGGCAAGGTCGGTGTCGCGATCGACTCGCTCGCAGACATGGAGACGCTCTTCGACGGGATTCCGCTCGATCGTGTCTCTACGTCGATGACGATAAATGCTACGGCGGCGATCCTGCTCTGCATGTACATCGCGGTTGGCCGGAAGCAGGGCATCGCGTCGAATCTGCTCTCGGGGACGGTTCAGAACGACATATTGAAGGAGTACATAGCTCGGGGCACGTACATCTATCCGCCCAGGCCGAGCCTGCGCATCGTCACGGACATCTTCGACTACTGCGCTCGCGAAGTGCCGAAGTGGAACACGATCTCGATCTCCGGCTATCACATCCGCGAGGCCGGTTCGACCGCGGTCCAGGAAGTGGCGTTCACGCTCGCCGACGCCGTGGCGTACGTACAGGCCGCCGTGGACAAGGGACTCGATGTCGACAGGATCGGGCCTCAGCTGTCGTTCTTCTTCAACGCCCACAACAACTTTCTCGAGGAAGTTGCAAAGTACAGGGCAGCGCGGCGGTTGTGGGCGCGAATCATGCGCGACCGGTTCGGCTCGAAGAACCCGAAGTCGCAGATGCTGCGGTTCCACACCCAGACGGCCGGTTCGACGCTTACGGCGCAGCAGCCGGACGTGAACGTTGTGCGCGTCACGCTGCAGGCGCTTGCGGCCGTGCTCGGCGGAACTCAGTCGTTGCACACGAACTCGCGCGACGAGGCGATCGGACTGCCGACTGAAGCCTCCGTGCTGCTTGCACTTCGCACACAGCAGGTCATAGCGTTCGAATCGGGCGTCGCGGATACGGTCGATCCGCTTGCCGGATCGTACGCGGTCGAATCGTTGACGGAGCAGATCGAAGGGGGCGCAAGCGAGTACATCCGCAAGATCGATGAAATGGGCGGAACGCTTGCCGCGATCGAGAGCGGCTTCATCCAGCGCGAGATACAGGACGCCGCCTACAAGGCGCAGCTTGCGGTTGAGAGGGAAGAGGCCGTGGTGGTCGGCGTCAATCGATTCACGGTTGACCACGAGCAGGCGCGTCACGCGCAGGCGATCGATCCGGCCATCGAGGCTGCACAGGTGGACCGGCTGCGTGCCGTGCGGGCGTCGAGGGATTCGGCAGCATGCGATCGGGCGCTGGATAGTGTCGAAGCGGCGTCGCGCTCGTCCGAGAACCTGATGCCACTGATCCTGACTGCCGTCGAGGCCTACGCCTCCGTGGGCGAGATCTCGGATCGCCTGCGACGTGTGTTCGGCGAGTACGAGGAGGCCGTGACGGTGTGATGAAGGCGTGGCCGTACCGAGGGCTCGTAGGCACAGAGTTCACAGATCGGCCTGCTGTAGAACTGTCACTCAGCGACCGCTGCGCGGTCGCTGAAATAGTTCCCCACACTCCTGCGGCGTACCACCTGGGATAGAACGGGCGGAGGTCCGCGACCGCGGAGCGGTCGACAAAATAGCCGTGGGTCGCGCTCGGGCGAGTGCAACGAGCCCTCGCGCGACCCGCGGGATCGGCGCCAACCTCGGTCCGACCGCGGAGCGGTC
>CAZXLQ010000169.1:0-11425 GCA_964641945.1 uncultured Clostridia bacterium | reverse complement strand
CCACTCGGCTCGACGAGCAGGAACTCACAGTCAGGCCACACACATGCCAGTGGCAGCCCAGGGAATCCGGCGCCAGATCCTATGTCTACGACTCGACGGCTCTCTTTTGCCGGGTTTTCCAGAACCGCTGACAACATGGCGGATTCCAGGAAGTGAAGCCTGGCCGCTTCTATCGGATCGATAATTCGAGTGAGGTTGAGCTTCCGATTCCAGATGACAAGCAATTCATAATGGGTGGCGAATCGGTCAACCTGTTCGGATGCGAGTTCCAAGCCGAACTCGCCCTCGCCACCAAGGATGGCAGCTCGAAAGAGATCGTCAGCCACGGGCTGCCCGTCGCGCACCGAGTTCTAGATACACCGCAAGCAGATTCACCGCCGCCGGCGTCATCCCGGATATGGATTCGGCCTGGCTGAGCGTTTCCGGTTTACGGAGAGTCAGTTTCTCGATCTGCTCGGCCGAGAGCCCCGAAACCGCCGCGAAGTCGAAATCTTCCGGAATGGCACGCATTCGAGCAGCATGCACGCGCTTTGACGACTCAATCTGGCTCGACACGTAACCTGCATACTTCTCGTCGTTCAGGACAACACCTAGCTCCTCATCAGTCACACCTTCAACAGCATTTCCCGTCAACACGAACCTCAAGTGCTCCACGTGGAACTCCGGACGCTTGAGCAACGCCGAAACCTGTGTTGTTGAATTGACGCCGATTCCGGCTTCGGCAAGCCGATCGGCGACCGCCGATCCCACGGTTACACGTAACCCTTCTATAGCCTGAACGATGGCGGCGATTCTCGCCGACCGCGCCCGGAATGCCTGCAAACGGTCGTCCTGGACCAGGCCCAGGCGCCACCCTGTCTCCGTCAACCTGCGGTCGGCCGTGTCCATTCGAAGCGTGAGCCGCGCCTCAGACCGCGACGTGAACATCCGGTAAGGCTCATCTGCCCCACGACTAACCAGATCGTCGATCATCACCCCAACATAGCCCTGATCACGGGTGAATACCCACGACTCTCTGCCAAATACGTGCATCGCGGCATTTACGCCTGCCACGAGTCCCTGACCGGCCGCCTCCTCGTACCCGGAAGTTCCGTTGATCTGACCTGCGTGAAATAGACCGGCGACCCGCTTCGTCTCGAGGTTCGCCCGCAACTCTGTCGGATCGACAAAGTCATACTCGATCGCGTATCCAGGGCGGAGCATTTTCACTCGTTCGAGCCCCGGAATCCTCTCGAGCATTGCCTGTTGTGCGTCGACCGGCAGCGAAGTCGAAAGACCGTTAATGTAGGTCTCGTAGGTGTCGTAGCCTTCGGGCTCGAGAAAAAGCTGGTGCCGTTCCTTGTGCGGGAACTTCACGACCTTGTCTTCAATCGAGGGACAATAACGCGGCCCGGTGCCTTCTATCTTTCCCGAATAGAGCGGTGAACGGTCCAGATTCCCGCGGATCGAATCGTGAACTTGTTGATTCGTATACGCGATGTGGCACCAGATCTGAGGCTGCTGGATTCGTTCCGTCAGGAACGAGAACGGCACCGGCGGGTTGTCGCCATATTGCCTTTCCATCTGGGAGAAGTCGATTGTCCGGGCATCCAGCCGAGGCGGAGTCCCGGTCTTCAGTCTCCCCATTCGAAATCCGATTCGACGCACGGATTCGGCCAGACGTATCGCGGGCATCTCTCCCGAGCGTCCCGCTGCATAAGTGTGCTCGCCGATATGGACAAGACCATTCAGGAAAGTTCCGGTCGTCAGCACGAGGGCTCGGGCGGAGAGCCGCCGTGAATCCACCAGTTCGACTCCGGTGACACGACCGTTCTCGATCAGGAGCTCGACAACCTCAGCCTGTTGAAGCGACAGTCCTGGCGTTTTTTCGAGTATCGACCGCATTTCTACTCGATACTGCGCTCGGTCGGACTGACAACGGGGCGACTGCACGGCGGGACCACGGCTTCGATTGAGAAGCCGAAACTGTATCCCGGTGCGATCGGCGACGACTCCCATCACGCCGCCAAGCGCATCGATTTCGCGCACCATGTGCCCTTTCGCGACTCCGCCAATTGCCGGATTGCACGACATCTGCCCCACCAGATCGAGATTGATCGTTACGAGCGCCGTTTTCGCGCCGAGTCTCGCGGACGCATGGGCAGCCTCACAGCCGGCGTGGCCCGCCCCGATCACGATGACGTCGAAATGCTCGTTGAAATGCTCGTTGTAACGATCAGTTCTCAGAACCGGCCTCGATTCGAGCGCGTTTGCGCTCGTCCATGAATTCGATCGCAGCGACTGCTGCCCCGCAGAGTGCAACTCGGTCGACAACTCAGTCGGCAAGTCCGTCGACAGGAACAGAATACCCGCTTCATTTTCCGATACAGAAGGTCGCGAAGATCCTTCCGAGGATATCCTCGATGACGGTCTCGCCCGTCAACTCGCCGAGGCTATGCAGACTCTCGTGCAGCCCGACGAGTGCGATCTCTTCACTGTAGCCTGCCGACAACGCAGCCGACGCAGCTGCCATTCCCTTGGACGCCCGCGTCAACAGCTCGTGATGTCGCGCGTTCGTCACGAGCACGCCAGACGGCGCAAGATCGGTACTGCCTCCCAGAGCAAATACGACGGCTTGACGAACCTCGTCGACGCCTTCTCCGGACAAAGCCGAGACGGACACCGGACTGTCGCCGGAATCTTCAATTGCCTCGACGAGGGATGGATCCGGATCGCCAAGATCGGACTTGTTGATCGCTACGACGCGTGTTGCCTGTCGCGTCTCTTCGAGAAGCGCTCTTACAGTGTCACTCGAGTCGTTCGATCCGTCGATGACAACGAGCACGACATCGGCATCGACGATAGCCGTGCGCGTGCGGCCGACACCGATCTGCTCTACTTCGTTCTCGGCTTCACGCAATCCGGCCGTGTCGACCAATCGGACCGGTATCCCCTCGAGGTCCACCGGCTCGCTCACCAAATCGCGCGTCGTTCCAGGCATTGCCGTCACGATGGCACGTTCGGATCGAACGAGGCGGTTGAAGAGACTCGACTTTCCCGCATTTGGACGCCCGACGAGCGCCACACCAAACCCATCGGCGACCAGCCGTCCGAGTCGGTAGCTCGCCGTGAGCGCATCGAGATCCGCTACCGCGGAAGCGAGCTCCCTGACAAGTGCCTCCCGGCTTTCCGTCTCGAGATCGTCCTCGACGAACTCGACCGTCGACTCGAGCTGGACGATCAACGTGAGCAGCCTTTCCTTGAGCGGCTGTACCCTGTGCGAGAGTTCACCACGTAGTTGACGCTGCGCAAGCCGCGCCTGATGGCCGGTTTGCGCGTTCACAAGGTCTCGTACCGCCTCGGCCTGTGTCAGGTCGATACGGCCATTCAGGAATGCCCGGAGGGTGAACTCTCCCGGCGTAGCAGGTCGAGCCCCGAGCGGCAGCAGCACCCCGAGCGCGGCGTCGACAACCACCGGAGCGCCGTGCACGGCGAACTCCACGACGTCTTCACCGGTGTACGACTTCGGCGCCCGAAACCACGTGACTACCGCGCGGTCCAGGATTTCGCCCGCCCGATCCGGATTCACCAGGTCCGCGACAACGGCCCGGTTCGGAATCTCGCCCAGGCTCGATCCACCCGGCACGCACGCACGCGCGATGTCGAGAGCATACCGTCCACTCATTCGAACGATCGCGATGCCACCGCGTCCCGGCGGTGTCGCGACGGCCACGATGGTGTCCTCGAACATTTCGGACTGCATCTGCAGCGACCCGCCGACACGGTATTCGAGCGCGGTCGACTAGGCCCTGACGACTCGGACCTTCCGTTCCGAACCGTCTCCAACGGACTCGGTGTTGACGGTTGCGTCCTCCGCAAGGGTAACGTGGATGATCCGTCGCTCGCTTGGCGACATCGCCTCGAACGTGAACGGCTGACGAGTGTCACGCACGCGCTCTGCAGCCTTGATCGCCATTAGACGCAGTTCCTGCTCGCGCATCTTCCGGTAGTTCCCGCAGTCGAAAACGATCTTGGCGTCGTGCTTCATCTGCTTCCCGAAAGCGCGGTTCGTCACGTATTCGATGGCGTCGAGCAGTTCCGCGCCACGACTCAGCAGCAAGCCCCGGTCGCCACCGGACAGCACGACGCGATAATCGCCCGGCTCACCGTGGGCTTCGACGGTGGCTTCCAGATCGAAGCCGGCGGCTTCGGTCATAGTGTCGACGAACTCGAGAATCTCGTCCTTCATTGCCTACTTCTCGCTCCCGACCAACTCCTGCGAACCACCTTTCTTCGCCTTCTTTCCGGACCCCACGGCTACCGGCGCGGGAACGTCCTTCACATCGGGCGGCATCATCTTGTTGATGGCGAACTGAATGCCGATTCCTGCGAGGTTGAGCGTCATCCAGTAGAGCATGAGTCCGCTGGGCGCCGCGACAAAGAAGAAGTACGTGAAGACGATTGGCATGACCCACGTCATGAGACGCCGCTGCATTTTCATGACCGGATCGTCAGAGTTCGGCATCGGCATTACGAGCATCGATCCGATCTGAGCCGCACACATCAGTACCGGGAGAACGTAATGGGGATCCGGCGCCGTCAGGTCATGGACCCAGCCGATCCACGGCTGCCGACGCACGACGAACGATGTAGTGAAGTACACGAAGAAGGCCCAGAAGAACGGAAACTGCACGAGGAGCGGCAGACAACCGCCCAGCGGATTGCCCTCCTTCATTAATGCGAACTGTTCCGCCTGGAGTTCCTTGAAGGCTGGATCCGTCGGTTTGACCTTCTTCATTTTTTCCTGCAGTTCCTTCATCCGCGGTTGCAGCTTTGCCGCGCGCTTCATCGAGACCGAGCTCTTGTATCGAAGCGGGAAGAACAGCAGATTGAACAGCGCCGTCACGACGATGATCGACCAGCCATAATTGCCGGTGAAGCGATTCGTGAACTGAAGCGTTGCGTCGATGACCGGTATCAACGGCCGTACCAGGAATCCGAACCAGCCGTAGTTTATGAGCTCAGCGAAGTCGATGGCCGCTCCGATCTCGGTCCTGGCGCGCTCGTTTACCTGCTCGAGCAGCTCCGGATCCTTTGGTCCGACGAACAGCCGCATCGGCTTGCCGTTTGCGATCGGCATCGTGACGGACAGGAAATCGTGGTTCTTCTCGTCCTTCTCGTCGTAGCGCAGCTTCACGTTCGAGACGACCGCCGCGGACCGCGCCTCATTCGGAGCTGCCACAGCCATCGCGAAGTAGTTGTCGGTGATACCGGCCCACCTGGCTATCGACTCGACCGTCATGTTTCCGCCGTCGACCACCTCTCCCCCGTGAACGTACGTCGCCTTGCCGTCTTCACCAGCGACGGCAGCCAGGGGCGGAGAGTAGGCATAGGTGCCCTCCGTTCGGATCGTCTGGTCGCCGATGCGTGGGCCGACCACAATCCCCATCGGAGGCGGGACCGGCGTCCCCTCGACCACGATGCCGAGATCGAAGAGGCCTCCCACGATCGTGAAGCGTTTGGTGAACGTCTGGCCGGACGCCGCATCCACCAGCGTGAACGCCAGGTCCATCGTCTGCTCGTCGGCGATTATGATTGGCTGGTCGGCCGTGACGGGTATGGCAACTCCGGACGAGTCGCGAAGCTCGACTCGATACGTCGACGTATTGAGCCTGGTGGCCGTGGCCTCGTCGCCCGGAACGCTCATCCGCAGCGGAGCGCCGATTCCTCGCACGCCGACCTCTGGAATGAGCTCGAGAGCGGTGCCGTCTGCAGCCTGAATCGGCTTGTCATCCGGCCCGGCGGTGAGCACCCACGATACGGGTACCGCACCACGATTCGAGAACTTCGCCGTCCAGTGAGTGGTCTGCACCGTGAGCATGCGCTCCGGCTCCGAGTCCGTAGGCGCCACGGCCGGGACCGCCGGTCCTGCCGGTGCCGTCCCGGGTGCAGGCGTCGTCGATGCGGGCCTTTCCGCGGGGACGCCAGCGGGCGCTGCCGGCTCAGGATTCGCAGCGACCTGCGCCGCGGGCTTTGGCGGATAATACGCCTTCATGAAGAACTGCCATCCGAAGAGGATGCCAATCGAGAGGAGGATCGCCGTCAGGAGTCGCTTTTCCATGAACTACTTCAATTGTCCTGCCGAAACGTTACCGAACCGGATCGTACCCGCCCGGGTGGAACGGGTGACATCGCATCAGGCGCCAGATCCCCATGAAGGACCCTTTGATGACCCCGTATCGCGAGATGGCCTGCCGGGTGTACTCCGAGCACGACGGCTCGAATCGACAGGCACGAGGAAGAAGCGGCGAGAGGAACCTCTGGTAGAGGCGAATGGCGCCGACGGCGATGACCCTCACGATCGGATCCTCGCGAACAGTCTCTTCACTTCCGCTTCGACCCCGGCGTAAGGCGCTTTCACCAGTTCGCGCTTCGCATTGATCACGAGGTCCACTCCCAGTCCGAGCCCCAGCGACTTGTTTCGTCGAAACGCCTCGCGCAGGAGTCTCCGGCACCGATTGCGTTCGACCGAAGAGCCGACCTTGCGGGTCACCGTGAACCCGATACGTGGGCCGACCCGATCCGACGCTACGACGAACGCCGTGAAAAGCGACGAGTGGATCTTCCGGCCCGAACTGTAGATCTGGCGGAAATGCGGGCGCTTGAGGATCCTGTCGGACTTGCGGAAACGCTCGTCCGGCGGCTCGATCGGCCGCAATTCGTCCACGCGTGCGCCGGTGCCTAGTAATGCGCCGGCGTAAGACGCTTGCGGCCCTTGTCGCGACGGCGCTTGAGCACCAGACGGCCGGCCTTCGTGCTCATGCGGAGCCGGAAGCCGTGCGTCTTGGCCCGGCGACGATTGTTCGGTTGGAATGTGCGCTTCATTGGAGTCTCGCCTCGCTTCTTGATTGGAGTCGCAAACGAGGGACGATACCGGGAGGGCAACGATCCGTCAAGTCATGAAAGCCGTGGCAACACCATGATTGTGAAGCGGTTGCTGTTCCGCTGCCGGACCGCACCAGGTGTCTTTCGAAAGCGAGCCTCCTGGCGAGACCGGTCAGGGTACAGGCGACAACGGAGGATCGCCGCAGGAGTACTGTATGCGAAGCCTGCCGGATGTCGGACGGAAGACCTGCGTTGACGGGCACCGAATCGCCCGACACAACCCCTCGACCGAACTCCAGGAGTCCCGCTCAGTATGTGACATTAGACGGGCTACCTGCCCAAGCGCCGGAGAAACAGGTGCCCGTCTCATGCGGACCTCAAGCACAACAGTAGCCCCTAGAGAGTCGTAAGACGAAAGTCCATTCGACTTCACACGGATTTTCGGGACTTTTCCACTTTTCCCCAAATTTATCCACAGATTCTGTGGAAATCGTGTTGATAAGACTGCTTTTGGTTGTGGAAATCCTGGACATGGCCTTTTGTCGGCCAGCGATGCTCGCATGTTCCTCCGGTTCAATACCTTCCCGTCGGACCCGGAATAACGCAATTCGGACGTCGATACGACGTGGACCTCCATTTTGTCGCGCCTGTCGGTCGGGAGTGTTGCACGTCCGAAACGTTTCATTTCTGTCGCCGACGGATCGTGCCTGACGCACCGGCTCGAGGACCCTCGAGGCCCTTCTCCTCGCCCCGTCGCACCAGTCGCGTGTACCGGTTTTAGCCGAAAAACAAGCCATTTTGGATTTCCACAGGCGTCCCCCTTTTTTCGCTTGTCGACCCCCAGACCCTGTGCTACGGTCCGGATGTCGCCGCTCTTTTTCAACAAGGTAAACCACTCATCGGATGAGACTTAGAGCCTGTTAAGAGAAGCTATTCCATGTATGTGAAATTCCTGTGGAAAAGCGGAGAACTGACAGTCTGCACAGTCACTTCGAGGTAATAGGGCATTACTCGATAACGAGGTCCCGGTGAAGGCGCTACCTTAACGACTGCGACAAATGACAGTCGGTGACGCTCCCGAAACAACAAAAACCAAAGAATGAAACAAATCATAACGCGATGATGGAAAACACACAGCTGTTCTCCTCGATCCTTCACGCCGTCGAACGACGCGTCAATCCACTCAGCTTCGCGACCTGGTTTGCTCCGGTGTCGCTCACCAGGCACGACGATCGCACCATTGTCGTCCAGGTTCCGAACGAGACCTATCGTCATTGGATCTCGACGACCTACGCCGATGTACTGGAAGAATCCCTCGAGGAACTCGACCTGAAGGACGTGGCAATCGCCTATCAGATCGACGACGGGAACGGAGCCACTCCACCGCATACGGATGGAAACGGCTCTCCTGTCGCTCCCCGATTGGACGCCAGCGGTCATCGCCTTGCGCCATCCGGCGGAACGACGGCTCCGACCGAGGTTTACCAACTCGCAGAGGTGACACAACCGATCGACCCATCGACCGAAAGGCCGAGCGGACCGTTGCCGTCCATGAAACTCATGGACCTCGAACCCGCCGAACTCTCGCTCAACACGAAGTACTCGTTCGAGACCTTCGTCGTCGGATCATGCAACCAGTTTGCGCATGCGGCGAGTCAGGCCGTTGCCGAGGCCCCGGCGAAGACCTACAACCCGCTCTTCATCTACGGTGGCGTGGGACTTGGAAAGACGCACCTGATGCACGCGATCGGACACGCGATCAAGAGTCGCAACCGGCACCTCAAACTCAGCTACATCTCGTCCGAGAAGTTCATGAACGAACTCATCAACGCGATCCGTTATGACAAGACTCTGAGTTTTCGCGAGAAGTACCGTTCCATCGACATCCTGCTCATGGACGACGTCCAGTTTCTCGCCGGCAAGGAGCGGACCCAGGAAGAGTTCTTCCACACCTTCAATGCGCTCTACGACGCACAGAAGCAGATCGTGATCAGTTCGGATTGCCCGCCGCGCGAGATTCCGACACTAGAGGAGCGGCTGCATTCGCGTTTCGAATGGGGTCTCATCGCCGACATCCAGCCGCCCGACCTCGAGACAAAGGTCGCCATCCTTAAACGCAAGGCGGAGATCGAGCGGATCAAACTCCCCGACAACGTGGCGCTCTTCATCGCGTCGAAGATCAAGTCGAACATCCGTGAACTGGAAGGCTCACTCGTCAGACTCGTCGCCTATGCATCGCTCAACGGTCGGGATCTCGACATAGATCTGGCCCAGGAAGTACTGAAGAGTTTCATGGAGGACGACGGCCGGACCATCACCATCGAAGTGATCCAGCGCACGGTTGCCGACCACTACGGCCTACGTGTCGCAGACCTCAAGAGCAAGAACAACGCTCGATCCGTTGCCGTTCCCCGCCAAGTCGCCATGTACCTCTGCAAGCACCTGACGAAAGCCAGTCTTCCCGAAATTGGCCGCGAGTTCGGTGGAAAGCACCACACAACCGTCATCCACTCGGTCAACAAGATCACCGACCTGTACGAGCGCGAATCAGATTTCCACAGGCTTATCAACAGCCTAATCTCCAGTCTTAAATAGACTTACGGCTTTTTTCCACATTGCCCTCTGTGGAAACTCTGTTAATCCTGTGGAAAATAAGCTCTCCGAAACAGATTTCCACAGAAAGAGCGGTCATCCAGTTGGATCTCCACAGGGTTCTCCACAGCGAGGAAATCGCATTAAGTCTCGCGCAATCAACTATTTGGGTCGAATGACCAACTTTTCCTCAGCGCCTATCTTCTCTACTACATGTTTTTCCATGATTTTCATGTCTCAATCAGCAGTGAAAAGCGCACGTCGACACAACGTCGTCCGAATGACCCTCGACGTTCTCGACGACGGTTCGTCAGGCCAGTACATCGAGTCACGGACCTGGACCTCTGTGGTGTCGTCTGACAGCATGTGACGACTCAGGCACTGGTGGCGAAGTGGTCGCCCTCGGTGTATCATCGCGGCCCGCGGTCGGCCGACAACGCATCAGCTAACAATCCGGAAAAGAAAGGCAGCGAGCAAATGGAGTTCACGATCGAGAAGAGCGATCTGCTCAAGGAATTGAACCTGGTTCAGGGCGTGGTCGAGAAAAAGAACACGATTCCGATTCTGTCTAACTTGCTCATCGAGTCTGACGGCAACGGGCGCATCCTGATACTCGGCACCGACCTGGACGTGAGCCTGAGAACGAGCGCCGTTGCCGCAGTGAAGACCGAAGGATCGATGGTCGTCAGCGCGCGCAAGCTCTTCGACATCGTCCGCAACCTTCCCGATGCACCAATCAGGTTCACGCAGGAGTCGAACGAGTGGGTCGTCATCGACTGCGCACGCTCGAAGTTCAAGGTTGTCGGCCAGGGGCGCGAGCACTTTCCGGTTGTACCAGGCTGGATCGAGTCGCAGTACCGGATTCCGGCCGAGGTGCTTCGCACACTGATCAACCGGACCATTTTTGCCATCACCCAGGAGGAGTCGCGTTACACGCTCAACGGTGCGTTCTTCCGGCTCGAGGCCGGATCGGCCCGAATGGTAGCGACTGACGGACATCGTCTGTCGTTCGTTGATCGCAGCGGTCTTGACACCGGAGCGCCGGCCGACGGCGAGGAGGTCAAGGCACTCATCCCCCGAAAGACCCTTGCCGAGCTCTTGAGGCTGACGACCGAATCGGACGACGTCGTCGAGTTCGCACGCGACGAGAACCACCTGTTCTTCCGCATAGGCGGCCGAGTGCTCGTTTCACGGATGCTCTCCGGCCAGTTCCCGAACTACGAGCTCGTAATGCCGAAGGAGACGCCTAACTCCGTGCGCATCGACGGGGCCGAGATGCAGAGCGCCATACGAAGGGCTGCGCTGATGGCCGACGAGCGATCGCGTGCGGTCAAGCTGCAGTTCGGAATGGAACGGCTCGAGATCATGTCGCAGTCGGCAGAGGTCGGCGAAGCTCGTGAAACCCTTGCGACGGACTACGACGGCTCCGACGTGCAGATCGGATTCAACGCGCAGTACCTGACCGACTTCCTGAACGTCGCGGGCGAAGGTCAGATCGCCTTCGAGTTCAAGGACGGCCAGAGCCAGGCGCAGATGCGCCCGGCCACCGGCGACGAATACGACTACAAATACGTGATCATGCCGATGCGGCTTTGAGACCGACAACCGGAACCCCGAGCGGGTGTAAGAGGCGCGGGAGTTGTGAGCTTGTAGGGTGTTTCTCTCGATACAGAAGCGGGTAACGTTCGAGCTAGCTGCTTCTCTTGCGGCTTTGCGTCTTCCCTTTGCGCCTCTGCTAGAAACTGACTGGGAAAAGTACCCGCTATAACGTTCAGTTTCTCGATGCGGCGCAACGGGACGCCGCAAAGCCGCAAGGCAGACTCGCCGGTAGCCGATTGTGCTTCGCTCGAACCGCTGGTGGTGGGCGCTATCGGATTGGGCGTGCGGCACAAACACTTGGGGGGAGACGCAAGGCCGGGGGCCGCCGACCGACGCCCGGGGCTGGAATACCCAGGACTTGGCCCCAGAC
>CAZXLQ010000168.1:0-11475 GCA_964641945.1 uncultured Clostridia bacterium | reverse complement strand
ACAATCCCACGATCGTCCCCACGCAGAGGTCATATTGTCGACACGGATGAACCGGCCGCGGAGCCTCTATTCGAACTCCGAGGAACCGCTCCGCGGTCGCCGCGTTGCAGCGGTGTCGACGGTCGTTCGACGCGCCTGACTGAAGGCGTTCAACGATACTGATCACGCAGACATCGCCGGAGCCTTTCAGGAAGCCGACCTCGACATGGCCGACACACTAATTGCCCCCACCGATTGGACTGGTTGTCGAATCTGCCGGCGTACGACGCGGAGGCTCAGGGAAACGAGCGTCTGCTACTGGTGCTGGGACCGTTGGGAATCGACACAACATCGAGCAGCAGAACGACCTGCACGACAGCCCGATCCTATCGCGGCTCCGCCGCTCGTCGTCCCCAACTTCGAGCCTCCACCGGCGATCTCGCGGTTCATTCTCGAATTCGCAGCTACCAGCGTCGTCGGGTTTGCCATGATTGCGATGATTCGTTTCGTGACGGCCACGAACCTGCACGGCCTCGACCTGCGTGGTCTACTCCCATTGACCGCGTTACCGCATATGGTCGTCATTGCAAGCTTCTCACGGCGCGCAATCGGACTCGTCCATCGTGGAACGCAGTCATCCCGGCTCCTGGTTTCATTGATGGATGCTGCGGTGGCGCTAGGTCTGGCCTTTTTCCTCATGGTTTTCTCGTGGCAACACGGTCCTCGATTGATCGCACAATCGGCCGGCGAGAGTGAGTCTGCGTACACCGCGCTTTGCCTCCTGGGTCTGGATCTTGACGGTCGGGACGGGCGTGGCTACACCGCGCTCATCTACGCCGCCGAGGCCGGAGATCTCGAAGCCGTCACTTACCTCGTCGAACGCGGAGCGTCACTGGATGCACGTGATACGGCTGGTTCCGCGTTGACCCACTCCGCAGCGAAAGGCCACCTGCCCGTAGTGATTTTCCTGGTAGAACGCGGCTCGAATGTCGCCGCGGTCAACCGACATGGGCACTCTGCCTATGCACTGTCGGTCAAACACGGCCGTGCGGATGTAGCGAGATTCCTTCGAGATTTCGAAGGTGGATCGTGAGATCCCGGGCGCTACCGCGCCCGGTACTGGTGCCTGAGTCCGGAGTTTTCAACGAGTGATGGATCGCCGGCGACACGAATCAGTACCGCGAGCGATAGCGAGCGGGTCGTTCCTGTCGCGAGTGCTTTTCGTCAATGCAACCCGCTCGCTATCGCTCGCGGTACTGATCCTGCCGAGCCGCTGAACGTATCCGGAAGTAACGCAACCGGACGTCGAGTGACTCGGAAAAAGTGACGGATCAATGACCGTACCTGTAAAACTAGAAAGTCATGTCAATCCTGAGAATCCCGTGAATCCTGTCAACTCTCCTCTTCTTCAGGCGCGCCGGGGCGCAGGCGGCGGCCGGTGATGATCCGCGCGCCGCGCTGGTAGACGAAATACGAATACGCCCAGTTGAGCAGCACCGCGACGCGGTTCTTGAATCCGATCAGGAAGAAGATGTGCACCGCGAGCCACGCCATCCACGCCGGGTAACCGCTCATCTTGAAGCGACCGGTCTGGGCGATGGCGCGTGACCGGCCGATGGTCGCCATGCTTCCCTTGTCCGTGTAGTGGAACGTCTCGCGCTCCTTCTTCGCGAGGTCGTTCGCGATCATACGTCCGACGTGACGGCCCTGCTGCATCGCTACCGGGCTCACGCCAGGCAGCGCCCTCTCACCCTGATGCAGGAACGCGGCCGTGTCGCCTACCGCGAACGCCTCGGGGTGGCCGGGCATCGAGCAGTCCTTCTCCACGATGACGCGTTTCCCGCGATCGAGCGGCACGCCGAGCGTCTCGGTGAGCGGAGTCGCGCCGACGCCGGCGCCCCATACGATGGTTCTCGACTCTATGATCTCGCCGTTCGAGAGCGTCACGCCGTCGTGGCGAACGTCGGTCACCTTCACCTCGAGGCGCACCTCGACGTTCAGCTCCTTTAGCTGCCTGAGCGCGCTTTCCGAAAGGTCCGGCGAAAACGAGTCGAGGATGCGCGGGCTCGCCTCGATGAGGACCACGCGGGCCACCCGCGCGTTGATGGCGCGAAAGTCGCGCGCAAGCACGAACTTCGCGAGCTCGGCGAGCGCACCGGCGATCTCGACGCCCGTCGGGCCGCCGCCGATGATGACGAAGGTCATCAGGCTGCGCCGTTCGTCCGGGTCGGTCGACCGCTCGGCGGCCTCGAAGGCGAGCAGTACGCGCGTGCGGATCTCCACTGCGTCATTGAGGTCCTTGAGTCCGACGGCGATCTTGCCCCAGTCGTCGTGACCGAAATAGGTCGTGCGCGCGCCCGCCGCGAGCACGAGGAAGTCGTACGGGATGACTGAGTCTTCGCCGCCGGATTCGCTGTCGCAGACGTGGACCTCGCGGGCGGCGAGGTCGATCGACTTCGCCTCGAGCATGAGGACGCGGGCGTTCTTCTGGTTGCGGAGGATGGAGCGGAGTGGCCACGCGATTTCTGCGGGGGAGAGGCCGGCCATCGAGACCTGGTAGAGGAGCGGCTGGAAGAGGTGGAAGTTCGTGCGGTCGAGGAGCGTGATGTCGACGGGGGCCTTGTGCAGGGCCTTCGCGACGGAGAGGCCGCCGAAGCCGCCACCGATGATGACGACGCGCGGGCGAGGGGTGGAGGAAGACGAGGTCATGCGGTGGCTCCAGGTTCCGGCGGAGAAGCGCTTGCTTGGGTCAGTTTTCTCGCAGAGACGCAAAGGTCCCGCAGAGACGCAAAGGACGGACTTCAATGCGCACCGTCGACTCTACCAAATAGCTGAAATGAATCTGATCGATGATCTCTGCATCACTGCGTCTTCCCTCTGCGTCTCTGCGAGAAACTCCCCTCTTCACCCGCGACTCACCAGCACCCGCGGCTCGGTCATCTCCTCCATGGCATACCTCACTCCCTCGCGTCCGCGCCCGGATGCCTTCACTCCCCCATACGGGAAATTGTCGACTCGCACCATCGGATAGTCGTTCACGATGACGCCTCCCACCTCGAGCGTCTCGAACGCCCTCCGGATCCGTCGCGCATCGCTCGAGAAAACCGCCGCCTGCAGCCCGTACTCCGATGCATTCACCCTGGAAAGCGCCTCGTCGAAATCCGCGAACCTGTCGAGCACGACAACGGGCCCGAAGACCTCCTCGCAGCTCACCTTCAGCTCCGGCGCGGCGGCCTCGATCACCGTCGGCTGCACGAGCCTGCCCTCCCGCGTGCCTCCCGTAAGCACGCTTGCGCCCGCTGCGCGCGCCTCGTCGACCCACGCGAGTATGCGCTCGGCCGCTCCGTCATCGATCACCGGACCGGCGATCGTCGACGGATCGCGCGGATCGCCTACCGCAAGCGCCTCCGTCGCGTCCACGAAGCGATCCCGAAACTCGTCATAAACCGCGTCGTGCACCAGCAGCCTCTGCACCGAGATGCAGATCTGCCCGGCATACGCGAATGATCCGAGCACCGTTCGTCGCACCGCCCAGTCCAGCTCGGCGTCCGCGTCGACGATAGCCCCGGCGTTTCCACCAAGCTCGAGCGTCACGCGTTTCCGCCCCGCTACCGAGCGCAGGTGCCACCCTACGCGCGCGCTGCCCGTGAACGACAGCATCGCGGGCCGGTCGTCGGTCGCGAGCCGCTCGGCGTCGGCGGGCATGCAGTGGACCACGTTGAACTGTCCGGGCAACGCGCCGGCCGCGTCGACGATCTCGGCGAGGGCAAGGGCCGTGAGCGGCGCCTGCGGAGCGGGCTTCAGGACGACGGAGCTCCCGACGGCGAGCGCCGGTGCGACCTTGTGGGCAACGAGGTTGAGCGGAAAGTTGAACGGAGCGATTGCCGAGATCGGGCCTACGGGGAACCTTCGCATCACGCACTCGTAGCCCTCGAAGGCTTCCTCGATGTCGACGGGAATGACTTCGCCGCCGAACCGCGAGAGCTCCTCTGCCGCGAGCGTGAAGGTGGATGCCGCCCGCGCGACCTCGCCGCGTGCGAACGCAATTGGCTTGCCGGCTTCAGCACAGATGAGCTCGGCGAGCTCGCCGGCGCGGGCGCGGATGCCTTCGGCGATGGCGCGGCAGAGCGCGCGGCGGCGGAAGGCCGAGAGGCGGCGCGTCGATTCGAACGCAGCGGTTGCGGCGGTGATGGCGTCGTCGACGTGCTCGGCTCCGCCGATCGGGACGGTACCGACGACGGCTCCCGAGTAGGGGTTGAGGACTTCGTCGTGGACGCCGGTGTCGGTCCATTGGCCGTTGATGTAGAGGTCGCGATGCATGGGGGGATTGTGACACGGAAAAGCGCGAGCTGCCCTTCGACCTCTGCGGCTCTGCGTGTCCTTTGCGTCTCTGCGAGAAACTGACGCCCGGATGCGTTTCTCGCAGAGACGCAGAGGACTCGCAGAGGCGCAGAGTCTGCAGGATTCCCGAACGTGGTCTAATTCACCCCGTGCTCACCGACGACGTCCGCATCAACATCCTCACCGGCTTCCTCGGCTCCGGGAAAACCACGCTGCTGCGCCACATCCTCGAGCACGGCCTCGACGGCCGGCGCGTCGCCGTCATCATGAACGAGCTTGGCGACATCGGGATCGACGGCAAGGTCCTGCAGGGACTCAACGTCGAACAGATGATCGAGCTCGGCTCGGGCTGCGTCTGCTGCACGGTCAATCGCGAGTTCGGCCTTGCTCTGCAGGAAATCGTCGAAACCGTCGCTCCCGAGCTCATCATCGTCGAGACGACCGGCGTCGCCGATCCGCCGAACATCGTCTTCGAGACGAAGCAGGCCGGTCTCGCGGTCGATGCGACGATCACCGTCGTCGATGCGCTGAACCTGGATCGCCACCTCGCAGCGAGCGTCGCCGCGCGCGACCAGATCGCGGCGGCGGACTTCATCGTGCTCAACAAGACCGACCTCGTGGACGAGGCAGCACTCGTGCGCGCCGAGGCGCTTCTGCGCGAGCGGAACCCCCGCGCATATGTCGCGAGGACATCGCACGGCGTCGTCGATGCGTCGGTGCTTTTCGCGACGGCGGCGGCGGTGCACCTCGAGGCGCTCTTGTCGCCGCAGGTGTCCGGGCTCTTGCCGCTGGGCCGTGCGGGAGCCCCGGATCACCTGGTGCGCGACCGGATCACGTCGTTCGCTTTCGAGTCGTGCGGAACGTTCGATCGACAGCGGCTCGAGCGGTTTCTGGACGGGCTTCCGGCTTCGATTTATCGCGCGAAGGGGCTCATCCGGGTAACGGAGTCAGAGTGGTCGGCGCTGTTCAATTTCACGTGCGGGCGAACGGATTTCGAGTGGCGGGAGCCGGTGGCGGAAGGCTTCGTCGGACAGGTCGTCGTCATCGGGACGGACGCGGCCGGAATGCGGGACGAGCTGGTGTCGAAGCTGGAGGCGTGTGTGGTTGGCGAGTGATTGCTTGCCTTTGCGTCTCTGCGCATCCTTTGCGACTTTGCGAGAAACTGACGTGCGGACGCGTTTCTCGCAGAGTCGCTAAGGACTCGCAAAGGCGCAGAGCCGGAAGAGCCCGACAGCCCGCCTTTACCTCGGCCTCGCCATCGGATTCGGCACCAGATCCCCGCGCCTCGGCTCTCGCAACAGCCGCGCGCTCTCACCCGTCAGGAAATCGTCCATGATCCTCGCCCGTTTCACGCGCATCTCCCCGCTCGGCGCGTTGTCGACCAGCATCCGCCGCAGCTCTTCCTCGCCTTTCTCCCGCTCGTCCGTGTAGCAACGCGCGATGTACATCGACAGTGCGAGCCCGAGGTAACGTTCGTCGCTCATCGGATCCGCCGCGTTGATGACCGAGATCGCCTCCGCCAGCTCGCCGCGATACCGGTCGAGCTCCTTTTCGTAGAACGCCTTGGCCTCGCCTCCGGCGAAGATGTATTTCCCGTCGCGCCACTGGTAGACCATCGTGCCGCCCGGCGCCGCCGCATGCGAAAAATCGTCGTACGACTCCCATCTCGTGTCGCCGACGAGCAGCTCGAGCGACCCGTCGCCATCGAGGTCCCTGAGCACCATCGGCTCGGCAACCATCAACCGCGGCGTTGGCCCTCCGAGCGCATAGATCCGCACATTCGAGCAGGCCCAGCAGTTTCCACCATTTGCCGCACTAACGACGAACTCGAGGATTCCGTCCTTGTTGATGTCGGCGAATACCGTCGAGGCGTCCTCGTAAGTCCCGAGACCCAGGATCGCATCCTCGATGAGGTCAGACGACGACACGACCGAGCTCCCCGCGCGCTGGAAATAGAGCTTCAGCGACTTGGTGCCGGCTTTGTCGCCCGCAGTCTCCGGGTACCCGTAGATCACGGCGAGATAACGGCCCGCATCGGCTCGGTGCTCCAGATATGCCTCGACCGCAAGTCCCTTTCGTTCCACGGCCGAAACCGCCGGTCGAAACGCGGCCGGGAGCGGATCCGGATCGGGTACCGACGCATCGGTTCGCGCCGCTTCGAGGTTCGAATCCGGTTTCGACTCCTCCATCGTGTTTGGTGGCCGCTCCTGCGCAATGGCGCCGGAGGCTGTCCAGATCGTCAGCACACTCGCGAACAGCGCAAGGCCGAAGGGCCGCGCCATTCGCGCCGCCTGTTGAAGGCGAGAGTCGTCTTTCATTCCAGGCCGCATGTCGAAACTCCTCACGAGCGGCGCATGGCGAGCACCGCAATCATTTCCTCGTGGATTCGCCCGTTGCTGGCAAGACACTCGGGCGTCTGGATGTCGAACCGCCCACCGTCGAACTTTGTCACCTTCCCGCCTGCTTCGGCAACGATCAAGGCGCCGGCCGCGGTGTCCCAGGGCTTCAGAGCCAGCTCCCAGAATCCGTCGAACCGGCCGCTCGCAACGTAGCACAGATCCAGTGCCGCGGATCCGTCGCGCCGCACCGCCTGCCCGTGCAGGCTGAAGTCGTGGAAGTGGTCGAGGTTCGTGAACTTCTCTTCGGAGATGCTGTATGGAAAACCGGTCACGAGCAACGAGGACGCGAGCGGCGCGGTTTCGGAAACCCTGATGGACCGGTGATTGAGCGTGGCGCCGGCACCCCGCTCGGCCACGTACAGCTCGTCCCTCGTCGGGTCGAAGACGACGCCGAGGATAACTTCGCCGTTGCGTTCCACGCCGATCGAAACGCAGAAACACGGATACCCGTGTGCGTAGTTCGTCGTGCCGTCGAGCGGGTCGACGAGCCACCGATACTCCGCGCCGGCCGCGGCGCCGGATGCACCCTCTTCCTCGGCAAGCACCGCGTGGCGCGGGAAGTGGGTCGTGATGAGATTCGTTATGAGTGCCTCGGATGCAAGATCCACCTCGGTGACGAGGTCGATCGGACCCTTGTGCGACACCTCGATTCGCCGGCCAAGATTGTCGAGCAGCAGGGCGCCGGCCTCTCGGGCAGCGCGGATGGCGAGTTCGAGCACGAAGGCCTCCAGGATCGAAACGCGGACCGGGCGGATCTTACCGTACCGGGAGCCGATCTGCGCCTCCCGCCGCCCTCTGGTATCCTCAAGCCCATGTCCATCGAACGATGGCGCCAGTTCCGGACGAAGGCGCGGGGCATGAAGCCCTCCGAGCTGCTTCGCGAGGCCGCCCGGAGGAGCGTCGAGCACTCCCGCAGGCGCCGGCGCGCCGCCGAAGCGCTCTATGGCCGCCCGCACGCAGCGGCACCGGAACGCGACGTCCGCAACGCGCTCGACTCGCCGCTCCGGACGTGTCCGCCATCGCCGGGATTGCGCTCCCCGAGGGCGGACGGTGCCTGGATCCTCGAGAACCACTCGGATGTCGCTCGACGTGTCGTTGACGAGGCGGACCAAGTGCTCGAAGGCTGGTTGCGGCCGTTCACGGGTGAATCGCTGAAGTTCAGCGAACCGATCGCATGGCGGACGGACTGGGTCTCGGGCCGCGAGTGGCGGCTCGAACACTTCACGAGTCTGGTGACGTTCCACTGGGACGACTCCGACATACGGCGCGTCTGGGAACTGAACCGATTGCAGCACGCGGTCGCGCTCGGCCGTGCTTGGGCGGTCAGCGGAGACGAGCGTTATCCCGAGGCCTTCGCGCGGCACCTCTCGTCGTGGCGCGAGGCGAATCCGGTCGAGATGGGACCGAACTGGTCGAACGCGATGGAGGCGGGAATCCGGATCGCCAATCTCATCGTGGCCTTTCACCTGATGAGCGAGTCTTCCGCGATAGCTCAGTCGCGCGAGTTTCTCGTCCGCACGGCGATCGAGCACGGACGTTTCATCGCCGACAACCTCGAGATCACGCACCGCGTCACCAGCAATCACTACCTCTGCGACCTCGCGGGACTGCTGTTCATCGGACTCGGATTGCCGGACATCCCGTCGTCTTCGGAATGGGTCGGATTCGCGTGGCCGCGGTTCCTCGCGGAGGTACGAAAGCAGGTGCATCCGGACGGCGTGGATTACGAGGCGTCGACGGCGTATCACCGCTTCGTTCTCGAAATCGTGCTGTCGGTGCTGCTGCTCGCCCGCGAATCGGGCCACAGGGTGCCGTCGGACGTCTGGCGACGGCTGGAAGGAATGTGCGTTGCACATCGCGCGATGCTCAGGCCCGACGGAACGATGCCGCTGATTGGCGACACCGACGACGGACGATTCATCGTGTGGGGCGAGCGTCCGGCCGTCGACGGCGAGTATCTGCTCACGGTGGCAGCCATGTGTTTCGACAACGAACTGTTCGCCGGCGGGCCGCCGTCGGACGAGGCCGTGTGGCTGTTCGGCCGTGACGGCATCGAGCGGTACCGGGGGATGGAAGCGTCTTCATCGCCGCGTGAGTCGCAGGTTTTCCCGGACGGCGGCATCGTGTCGATGTCGGGCGGCGGGACGTTCCTGCTCGTCGACGTTGGAGGCCACGGAATCGGCGGTCGAGGATCACACGATCACAACGACACGCTCTCGTTCGACCTCTTCATGTCGGGCCGGACCGTGCTGACGGATCCGGGGACGTACGTCTACACGGCGGATCCGGTCTGGCGCGATCGGTTCCGCCAGACGCGGTGGCACAACACGATCGAGATCGACGGCGAAGAGATTTCGCCATTTCCTCCAGGGGCGATTTTCGCCCTCGGCGCTGACCCCAGTCCTCGCATCCTCTCGTGGACGACCGACGAGCGCCTTGACGTTCTCGTTGCGGATCATCGCGGCTACGCGCGCCTTCGGTGCCCGGTCACACACCAGCGGACCCTGCGCCTCGACCGGACGAGCGGAGTGCTCGCGATCGACGACGAGTTGTCAGGCACCGCCTATCACGCCTTCACGTTTTCGCTCACGCTCGATGACCGCTGCCGGGCCCGGCTCGACGGCTCTGCGACGGCGATCGACCCGTCGACTGTCGCCGAGACGGAGATCAGCGAAGCCACGAGGTGCGTGACGATCGAGGACGCAGTCACCGGACAGCCGCTCGCAACCATCCGGGTCGATTGCGATGCCTCATCGGCGTTCGCTGTCGAGGAACGATTCGTTTCGCGCGCCTACGGGCAGAAACACCTGTCGACCGGCCTGACGTGGTCGGGGCACGCGCTGTTTCCGCTGCGATTCCATACTGTGATCACACCGATCGCCGCCGCGCGCGGGGTGGCGCCGTGAGCTCCATCTCATCGCCGGGCGTCGAGAAGCAGGACGCGCGCGTCGACGCGGTCGAGGCCGCCGTGACCTCGGTGCGGCTCGTCGTGCTCTCGGGCGGGCTCGAGCCGGCGCGTCGTGCCGTCGCCGATAGATATCCGAACGCCGGGGTCGAGACGCTCGACAAGGAGCGCCTGCGAGGTCGCGAACGGTACTCGCTGCTTCGTTCGCTGCGGCGTCAGCCGTGTGACCGCTTCGTCTACTTCACCTACGTCAATGCCTGGCAGCTCGACCGGTTCCGGATGGCGCTCTTCGCGTGGTTGACGGGAGCGAAGAGCGTGGTGCTGCTAGACACAGAGCACGCGGGCGAGGAATTCGGCGCCGGCCGCCTGCTCGTGCGCGAGTTGCCGCGGACCGTTCTCGAGGTCCTGGCCGCCGCGCCCGTACTGCTGCTCGGGCTCGTGCTCTCTTGGGCCCTCGAGCTGGTCTGCTCCGCGAAACCACGACGATTCCCGAAAGCTCCGGTGTCGTCGGAGCGGGCGCTCGACGTGCTGCTCGTGCGTCCGACTCCGACCATCGGCGTTATGGAGGCTGGCGAGTCCGCGCACATCCGCGGCGTGCTCGACGGCCTGACCGAGCTCGGGCACCGGACGCGGGTGCTTTCGAACGACAACCTTCCGGCCATTTCCCGCGCCGGACACGAGCTCGACGTCCGGCGTCCCGGCACTTTCTTCAACGGCATGCCGCTGGCCTTCGAGGTCTGGCAGAACCTGCGCTTCACGGTGGAGCTCTGGCGCGCGACGCGACGTGACAGGCCGGACCTGATCTACCAGCGCCACAGCCGAAACAGCTGGGCCGGCGTGGCCGTCTCGCGGTTGACGGGCATTCCGCTGCTGCTCGAATGGAACGGTTCGGAGGTCTGGGCGACGCGCCACTGGGCTCCCGTGAGCGGGTGGTCGTGGATCGTATCGGTGTTCGAGCGCGTCAACCGGCGCGGCGCCGATCGGATCGTCGTCGTGTCGCGCGCGCTCGCCGACGCCCTGATTTCCGAGGGCGTCGCGGCGGACCGAGTCGTCGTGAACCCGAACGGGGTCGACCCGACGCGTTTCCATCCGGGTGCGGGCGGCGAGGCGATCCGCGAGCGATACGGGTTCGGGGAACGTGTCGTCATCGGGTTTGTCGGCAGTTTCAACTACTACCAGGGAACCGAGCTTTTGATGCACGCGGCGCCGGCGGTCTGCCGGGCGGCCGACGCCTGCTTTCTGATGGTCGGATACGGCGAGACCCTGTCGGCGGCCCGCTCGGCAGCCGACGCAGGCGGCGTTGCGGATCGCGTCGTCTTCACCGACCGGGTTCCCGTCGACGACGTGCCGGCCTATGTCGACGCAAGCGACATAACCGTGGCGCCGATGGTGCCGAATCCGGACGGCAGCGACTTTTTCAACTCTCCTGTGAAGCTGTTCGAGTACATGGCGGCGGGAAAGGCCATCGTCGCCAGCCGGCTGGGCCAGATCGAAGAGATCATCGACGACGGGGTGACGGGATTGCTCGTCGAGCCGGACTCGCCAGAGGCCCTCGCCGGCGCGATCGTGCGGCTCGCAGGAGATCCCGAACTGCGCGAGCGGCTCGGGCGCGAAGCGCTGTCATCGGCGGTCGCCAACCACACCTGGAGGCGCAACGCGGCGCGTGTGCTCGAGACGTACGACGAGGTGGTCCGGGAGGGCCGGCGCTGACCGGGGTGGTTGCATTTCCGTCTCCGTGCCTCGGTGCCTCCGAGTCTCTGTGTGCGTAGCGTCTGAAGAGCTTCGCACACAGAGGCTCAGAGACACTGAGGCCCGGAGTTGCAGGCGGGACGGCTGCAGGGAGCGGCTGCT
>CAZXLQ010000167.1:0-11611 GCA_964641945.1 uncultured Clostridia bacterium | reverse complement strand
CCGCCCGTGGGCCGCACCCTACCGCTCGCGGCTCGAAAAACGGGGAGCACCCGCATCCTCGATATCAGGCCAACGCCGAGATCTGTTCGTCACGGAAGAGGTACTTTCGCCACTCCGGACGGCCGTCGGCGGCACCCTCGAGGATCGCGAGATCCAGGTCGTACATGAACGCCGCCGGTTCGGAAAGCAGCGGCATTCTCGCCTCGAGAGGCGTGCGGTTGCCTTTCCGCGAATTGCACGGGACGCAGGCCGCAGCGAGATTCTCAGGCGACGTGTGTCCGCCGCGGGAGCGCGGGAGGATGTGATCGAGCGTGAGCGTTTTTGTCGATCCGTGTCCGCCGCAGTACTGGCAGACGAATCGGTCACGGAAGAGAACCTTGGACCGGAGGCTGCCTGACGAACGGCGGTGTCGGCCTCGAATGTACCGGGCAAGGCGAATCACGCCGGGCACCGGATACGACGCGTGAACCGACCTCAGGATGCGGTCGCCGTCCGCCTCGACCATCTGCGCCGCGCCCTTGAAAACGAGCCGAACGGCGCGGGGGACCGATACGAGCCCGAGCGGCTCGTACGATGCGTTGAGCAGGAGTACCCGTCGATTCAGGATCATCGGTCACTCCCTTCATAAGCGATGTTCCCGCCTCGATGCAACTCTGCTCGGCCACGAAGCCATACCAGATGGGTTCATCACGGCGCCCGCCGACATTCGAGCGCACGCCCCGGATCGCTCTCGCGAGCCATTCGAACTCCGTCTCGGCGGCGTTATGGACTAGCGAAGCCGGTCGAACTCCACCGCCATCCGACGCCGCATCGCCTCGTCCGGCAACGTACCGGACCCGGAATCCAGATTCTCGTCGAGGTGTCGGACCTTCGAAGTAGCAGGAATGACACACGTCACCGCCGGGTGGCTCAGGATGAACTTCAGGAATACCTGTGCCCAGGAGCGACATCCGACCTCGGCTGCCCAGTCAGGAAGTGGAGTCGACCGAACCTGGCTGAAAAGCGCCCCACCGCCGAACGGCTGGTTCACTATCACCGCAACACCGCGCTCGGCGGCGAGCGGCAGGAGTCGAGTCTCGGCCTCGCGGTCACCGATCGAATAGTTGAGCTGGACGAAGTCCACTCCCGGCTCCCTGATAGCCGCGGCGAGCCGGTCGAAGGCTCCCGACTGGTAGTGCGTGACGCCGATATACCGAATCCTGCCCTCGGTTTTCCACGCCCGCAGCGTCGGCAAATGCAAGTCTACGTCGACGAGGTTGTGCACCTGGACGAGGTCGATCCGGCGGGCTCGCAGCCTCGTGAACGACTCATTCATCTGCGAGATTCCGGCCTGGGCGCCAGCAGTCCAGACCTTCGTTGCCAGGAAGACGCGGTCATCGGCCGTGCAGCTTCCGCGAAGTTCCCCGATCACTTCCTCGGCGCGCCCGTACATCGGTGATGTGTCGAGCAACCGGCCGCCTCGATCGAGGAACCTCGAATACACCTCACGAACGGCCGCAATTCCTCCGGGCCCGACGTCGAAAGTCTGCCAGGTGCCGAGCCCGACGATCGGAATCCTCTCTCCTGTCGAAGCAATGGGTCGCGTGATCAAGGCCGTCTCCCCGAGAGCGTGTGCCGCTCGACAGCCCATCGTCAATCCCGTGGCGGCCAGAAGCTTCACGAATGCGCGGCGCGATGTCAGATGTGATGACGTGTGTTTCGTTTTCATAAATCCTCCCGGTGTGAAATCCGGCGATGGCGAGGGTCAACGCCGTCGCCGTGCCAGTGAAGGCCAGCATTCCGACTGTCGGGGCGCCGCTCGACAGAACTCCGATCGACGCTGCTGTCGCAGCGTCTGCGGCCCGATAGACCACGCCGTCGATGGCACAGCGCACGTGCGGCGAGACCGGCCGGTTGCACGATGCGAGCAACAATTCGCGCCCCGGACGAAAGAGCGCCGTGCCGCCGGCCCGTCCGATGATCGTGATCGCGGCGAGAACGCCCACGTCCGGCCAGAGCCAGAGCGCAGTGAATCCTCCGGCGGCGAATAACGGCCCGATGGCGAGCGTTACCGAGAGTCCCTCGCGTCGCGACGTAAGTCCTGCAATGCCGAGTTGAACGAGCAGCGCGACGGCATTCGATGCGAGGTCGATCGAAGCAAACCAGGCGACACGCGCTCGAGGATCTGCCACTTGTTCGCCCACCATGCCGACCTGGAGGAAATATACGACTGTCGAAACTGCCGACCAGCCGGCAACGAGGACGCCAACACGGCGGACGCCGGTCCGGACGGGCGCTCGAACCTCAACGGGCCGCGACGATCCACTTCCCTGTCCATTGTTCGCGGCCAGACGTCCACGGCCTGTCGCACCCCGGATAGCCGAGGCAAAAAGCGCGGCGGCGACTGGCACCATGGACCCGGGCCCCGCCACGTCGACGAGTACGGTCGCCATCAACGGCCCGACGATGGATCCTATCCCTGCGCCGATCGTGGCTGCGGCTATGGCACGGCTCCGGCCCGGTCCTCCCGTCCGCTCGATAACCATCTGCCAGGCCATCGCCGCCCCGACGATGTTCAGGACCCCGTGGCTGACAACGAGAGCAGCGCCTGCCGGCGATGGACCGTCCATCGAGGCACCCATCCACGCCGTGACCAACGCAAGCGACGCGAGGCCGGCCATCGTGAACCGAGCGACGCTCCCTGACCGGAATCGGCGCCCGGCCGCGGCAACCGCTGCGGTGACGATCACGAGCGCCGCGAACGTCGCGGCGAAGAGCAACGTGACCAGCTCGGTACCGCACCGGATAGCCTGCTCGTCGCGGAGTGGTCGCAGCACTGAGCAAGCCGCAACGATGGCGCCAACCGCGACAACGCGTCCGGCGTCGCGTCGATCGACGGTCCATCCGTTCACGATCTGGTTCGAGCGTGCCATGGCGACGGACTCTACGGCTCCCGGAACGCGTGCGGAGCGCTCATTCGACGAACGGTGGGAACAGTGCGACGAGCCGCAATGCACGGGCGCCCAATGGTGAGCTCCGCAAGCCGGCCGCGGTCCAATCGTGACGGTTGCGATCAGTCGGTGCGAAACATTCGCGCCGCCCTCGCGTTTCCAACGTCAATGGAAACGGTCGCACCAGGCACGCTTGCAACGGAACCGAGACCGGTCGTACCAGTGCTTCCGATGAGTCAGGAAGCGTTGTACTGGACCCTCCAGGCGATCGGCTGGACCGGCTTCGGTCTTCTCATGTTCCTGTGGGGTCTGACGCACCTCTCACCGGGCTTTGCACTGCTCAACAAGGCGATTCTCGTGTCGCTCGGTGTGCTGTCGACGATCGGCATGCGTTCGCTCTTCCGGACGGTCCGCCGTCTGCAGTGGACTGCGCGACGGGTCGTGACAATCTCGCTCGGCACATCGGCTCTGCTCGCCGTTGCCTGGTCGGAGCTCCATCTCGTCGTCTGGGATGCCAGTCAGGCGATAATCCACAACCGGTCCTGGTCCGTTGGGTGGATCGACCTCTACCCCGGAACCGTACTCACGAACTTCCTGGTGCTCACCGCCTGGACACTCGGTTACTTCGGCATGCACAGCTGGATGGCGCTGGACCTCGAGCGAGAGCGAACCCGCGTCGCCGAGCGACAGGCTCACCAAGCGCGACTTAGCGCACTGCAGTCGCAGCTCGAACCGCACTTTCTGTTCAACTCGCTCAACGCCGTCTCGACGCTCGTTGCCGAGCATCGAAACGCCGAAGCGCAGACGATGCTGTCCCGGCTCTCCGACTTCCTGCGCCGGACGCTCGACACGGCGGCAACGCCCGAGGTCACTGTTGCGGAAGAGACCGACCTCGCCCGGCAGTACATCGCCATTCAGACTGTCCGGTTCGGCGATCGACTGCAGGTTCGGTTCGAGATCGACCCGCTGACCTGCGACGCCGTCGTCCCCGTCCTGATCCTCCAGCCAATCATTGAGAACGCGGTGATTCACGGCGCCCTCGCGCGCGAACGCGGCGGGTCGATCGACATACGGGTTCTTCGCGAAGGTGATCGACTGCGACTCACGGTCGACGACGACGGGCCTGGACCCGCAAGTCGTCGCGGGAACGGTCACGGTCTCGAGAATGCGTCGTCAAGACTGGTCGAACTCTATGGCAACGACCACGAGTTCCGGCTTGCAGCGAGACCCGAGGGCGGTACGTCTGCGACCGTCCTCATCCCTTTCAGATTGTCCGCCGGCGTCAGACCGACGGTGACGACGGGAGCAATTGCTTGATTCGCGTGCTCATCGTCGACGACGAGGAACTCGGCCGGCGCGGCATTCGCGCCCGGCTCGTCCGCGAACGCGACATCGAGATCGTGAACGAATGCTGTACAGGTCTCGAAGCCGTTGCGTCGATCGAGGCGCACGCGCCCGACCTCGTTTTTCTCGATGTCGAGATGCCCGAGTTCAGCGGTTTCGACGTTGTCGACGCGATCGACTCGCGCAAGATGCCTCGCTTCGTTTTCGTCACGGCACACGATCGGTTTGCCGTCCGGGCATTCGACGTGCACGCGCTCGACTACGTCCTCAAACCCATTGACGATGAACGGTTCGCGCAGACGCTCGGTCGGGTGCGCAATGCCCTCTCACGCGACATCGACGCGACATTGGAGTCTCGCGTTCGAGCCGCCATAGATGCCACACACCGCAGAGGCAATCCGGAGTCGGCCTATGCCCGGAGGATTGCCGTCCGAAACAGCGGACGTGTATTGCTCGTCGCAGTCGAAGAGATCGACTGGGTGGAGGCGGCCGGCGATTACGTCACGCTGCACGCCGGGAAACGCGAGCACCTCATTCGCGAGACCATGTCGGCCATCGAGGCTCGTCTCGACCCCGAACGATTCGTGAGGATTCACCGCTCGGCCATCGTTCGGATCGATCGCGTCGCGGAGCTTCGTGCCACGGAGAGCGGCGACTACGTCGTCGCGCTTCGCACGGGACGAGAGCTGAAGCTCAGTCGCGGGTACCGCCACGCGCTGGATCGATTCGCAGACGGAATCGCGTGACGATCGACGGCGGTCACAAGTCCGGACCGGCGGGATCACGTGCCAGCGCGCGGCCCGATGTGCCCCGAGTGGCTGTGCTATAAACCCCGGCGTGGGTCGAGAGAAGATCAAGAGTCTCGCCGAGCTCGTCGGCATCCGCCGGAGTCTGCGCGACGCCGGGCGCCGTGTGGTATTCACGAACGGCTGCTTCGACTTGCTCCACCCCGGCCACACTCGTTATCTCGAGCAGGCTGCGGCGCTCGGTGACGCGCTCGTCGTGGCGCTCAACAGCGACCGGGCCGTACAGGCCTTGAAGGGTGCATCCCGACCGATACTTCGCGAGGATGAACGAGCCGAGGTCATGGCGGCCCTCGAGTGCGTCGCATTCGTCGTAATTTTCGATGACGTCTCGCCCTTCTCGACCATAGCCGCGATCGAACCGGACATCCTCGTCAAGGGCGGCGACTGGGGCGTCGACGCCATCATCGGCCGCGACGTAGTCGAGGCGGCTGGTGGTCAGGTACTGTCTCTCCCCTTCGTCGACGGGGTATCGACGTCCGAGATCGTCGCGCGCATTCGGGACAGCCGGATTGAGCCGTCCGAATCACCGTCGCCCACATGACTGTGTCGCCGACAGCCGCTGCGACGATACTTCGCAAGGCGTTCGACACCCCGGATGCCGCGTCGCTACTCGACAATCTGCGAGGTGGGGCGCGGGTCGCAGTCGCGTCTGGACTCATCGGCCCGGCGCGGGCGCTGACGATCGCCGTGACCCAGAGGGTCCTCGGTCGACCGGTGCTCGTCATCGCGCCGGATCTGGCCGGCCTCGAAGCGCTTCGTCGAGACGTGGCGTTCTTCGTCGACGCACTCGGCGGCGAGGGCGCGTCGGCTGACTCGGTGCTGGCGCTCCCGGATTCCGAGGCAGATCCGTACGATGGCATGTCGCCGCACGCCGAGATACTCGAGGAGCGCTCTCACGCGTTGCTGCACCTCGCGCGCGGAACGGTTCCCATCGTCCTCGCGACGATGCGCGGGTTGCTTCGTCGGACCGTTCCGCCCGAGAGACTGATCGACCTCGCCATCGAGCTCGCGCTCGAGAGTGACTACCGGCTCGAGTCGATAGTCGAGACGCTGCTCGCCGCAGGCTACGTCCGCGAAGACCCGGTGGGCGCCATCGGCGAATTCTCGCTTCGTGGTGGCATCCTGGACGT
This sequence comes from uncultured Clostridia bacterium, assembly GCA_964641945.1. GTDB lineage: Bacteria > Acidobacteriota > Blastocatellia > UBA7656 > JADIYM01 > JADIYM01. Next base: position 5,401 of record CAZXLQ010000167.1, on the reverse strand, counting down.
TTTTCCTCCCGGCCGTGAGACGCCGGTGCGCGTCGAGTTTTTCGGTGACACTGCCGACTCGATTCGCGCTTTCGATCCCGAGACGCAGCGCTCCGTCGAGCGACTGAGGGATCTGCTCATTCCCCCGATGCGGGAGATGCCGGATCGGCGCAAGGCGCTCATCGCGTGGTCCGATGCGGCTCCGGGTCGTTGGAGCGCGGTCCGATTCAACGCCGACCTCAAGCCCAAGATCGCCGCGTCCGAGCGCGGCGAGTCGTTTCCAGGATGGGAATACCTGCTTCCGCTCGTCGACCCGCTCGAAGGCAGCGCCGTCGATTACCTAGCGTCGAACACGCTCGTCATCGTCGACGAGCCGGTCGACGTCGAGCGTCACGCAGCGAAGTTCCTCGACAGGCTTTCCTCGCGTTATGCGGAGGCCGCCGAGACGGGCGAAGTCGCCCTCGAGCCCGAGACGATCTATCTGTCGGCGGGAGAGCTGCGAGATCGGCTCGACGGCTTCCAGCGACTCGACCTGCGCGTTCTGGGGTCCGCCGCGGCACACGTCGACGGCGAGATCGAGGCGGATGGCGTGAAGGCGCCGGTGTTCGCTTTTCCGCTTCCACTCGATGCGCCGGAGAGCCGCATTGCGTCACAGTCCGCGCTCCGCTATCACGGACGCATACCGGAGCTGGCAGACGAACTGTCGCGTGCGGCGGCCGCCGGGTCGCCGAGATTGCTCGTGATGCCGAGCATTGGCGTGGCGGAACGTGTCGTGGACGTTCTGCGGGAGTACGAGGTTCCCGTTCGCCTTGCCCCGAACTTCGAAGGCGATGCGGCCGCCGGACCGGTCGTCGGTGTCGGCCGGCTCGGAACCGGATTCCGCCTGCCGGCGGCGAACCTCACGGTGCTCGTCGAATCGGACCTCTTCGCGTCTGTCGAGCGTCCGTCGGAGCAACGGCGAGCTGCGAAACGGAGCCGGCCCGCGCTGGGTGCATTCCTGTCGGACTTCCGCGACCTCAAGCACGGAGACTTCGTCGTGCACGTCGACCACGGAATCGGTCGATTCCAGGGACTGTTCCAGCTGCCAACGGGTGACGGCCGCAACGAAACTCGCGAGTTCATGCTGCTGACGTATGCCGACGCAGCGAAGCTCTATGTTCCGGTCGAACGGCTCGATCTGGTTCAGAAGTACTCTGCCGGAGAAGGCCACGAGCCGAAAATCGACCGCCTCGGCGGCGTCGCCTGGGAAAAGACCAAGGCGAAAACGTCGCGCGCAATGCGCGACATGGCGGAAGAGCTGCTGAAGCTCTATGCGGAGCGGAGGCTGGTGGGTGGACACGCTTACCAGAGTGACGGTCCGTGGCAACGCGAGTTCGAGGAGGCATTCGAGTACCAGCTGACGGTGGACCAGGAGACGGCGATTCGGGACGTGAAGACCGACATGGAGAACAACGTGCCGATGGACCGCCTGCTCTGCGGCGACGTCGGCTATGGAAAGACCGAAGTCGCAATGCGCGCGATGTTCAAGGCCGTAATGGAGGGCAAGCAGGTCGCCGTGCTCGCGCCGACGACCGTGCTCGTGTTTCAGCATTTCACGACGCTTCGCCAGCGTTTTGCTGCCTTTCCGGTGAAAATCGAGATGCTCTCGCGTTTCCGATCGGCGAAGGAGCTGAAGGCCACCGTCGGCGCCGTCGAGCGAGGCGAAGTCGATATCGTCGTCGGAACGCACCGTTTGTTGTCGAAGGACGTGGCGTTTCGCGACCTCGGCCTCGTCGTCGTCGACGAGGAACAGCGGTTCGGCGTTGCGCACAAGGAACGGCTGAAGCAGCTTCGAAAGCGCGTCGATGTCTTGACGATGTCGGCGACGCCTATCCCCCGAACGCTCAACATGTCGCTTGCCGGGCTTCGCGACATGTCGGTCATCGAAACGCCGCCAAGGGACCGGCTGGCGATTCAGACGGTCGTCGTGCCGTTCTCGGAGCACGTCGTCCGCAGTGCGATCGAGCAGGAGCTCTCCCGTGGTGGCCAGGTCTTCTTCGTCCACAACCGGGTCGAAACGATCTTCACGATCGCCGAGCTGATCGCCCGAATCGTTCCATCGGCGCGGCTCGCCGTCGGCCACGGCCAGATGGGCGAGAAGATGCTCGAGGACGTGATGTTCCAGTTCGTCCATCACGAGGCCGATGTGCTCGTCTCGACGACGATAATCGAGAACGGGATCGACATCCCGCTCGCAAACACGATGATCATCAACCGCGCCGATGCTTTCGGGCTGTCACAGCTCTATCAGTTGCGCGGTCGCGTAGGCCGATCGAATCGTCAGGCTTACGCCTACCTGCTGATTCCAAGCGAGGGCGAGCTCACGACGATTGCGCGAAAGCGACTCACGGCAATTCGCGAATTCGCGGACCTAGGAGCAGGGTTTCGAGTGGCCGCTCTCGATCTCGAGTTGCGGGGCGCCGGAAACATGCTCGGCGGGCAGCAATCCGGGTTCATCAGCGCCGTCGGCTTCGACATGTATTGCCAGATGCTGGATCGGGCCGTGCGCGAGCTTCGCGGAGAGAAGATCGAGGATGACGCTCCAACTACCGTCGTCAACCTCGGCATCGACGTCCGCATTCCCGACGAGTTCATCGCCGACGTGAATCAACGGCTCAGGACATACAAGCGAATCTCGACTGCCGAGACTGACGCGAAGCTGGACGACGTGCGCGCAGAGCTATCGGACCGCTACGGACCGATTCCCGCATCCGTCGACAACCTGTTCGGCTACGCCCGCGTGCGCAACCGCGCGACGGCACTCGGCATCGCCGCGATCGACCTGGATCGGGCGCGCGTCTCGCTCAAGCTCGACGAACGCACGCGGATTGCCCCGGAGCGACTCCTCGAATTCATCGACGAGAGCGCCGGTGACGCCGTGTTCACTCCCGGCGGCATGTTGAGGGTGACACTTTCCCAGATGCCGACGGATGATCGCGCGGCCGTCGCCGTCGTGGACACCCTCTTGCGGCGGTTCGAGACCGAGGATTAAACTACCGGCTGTCGGGGATTTGTGGTCATGCGAGCCCGATGCCTCCCACTGCTGGTGCTGACCTTGTCGGTTGGCCTTCTGGTGTCGTCGTCCTGCGGCGCACAGGCTCCGCGTGCCGAAAGCCAGTCTGCGATCGTAACGGTGAACGGACGCACGCTCACCCGCGATCAGTTCAATTCCTTTCTTGACGTCAAGCTCGGCGAGTTCGGACGCGAGCCATTGAGCGATCGAGTTCGTAGCGAGCTGTTCGACGAGTTCGTGGCGCGTGAAGTCGCCCTCCAGGACGCCAGGGTTTACGGACTCGTGCCGCCTGCACCACCGGCGACTGGTCCAATCGCTGACGCATCGCTCGACGAGATGGCCATCGACCGGCTCGTGCAGAGGTACTACCGCGAAGTGGTGTTGAAGGACGTCGCGGTAACAGACGAGGAACTTGCAGAGCATCTCGAGATGCTCAGAGGTGGTGACTGCGACACCGAGGGCTACATGGTTCGCGAGATTTGCGTCTCGTCGCGCGATGAGGCCGAGGCTGCGCGAAAGAAGGTCCTGGCCGACACCGAGGCATTCGGCGAGGTGGCCAGAACGATGTCGAAGACGCCGACGGCACAGCGCGGCGGACTTTCGTACTACGACCCCGGAGTCCTTCCACCGGCGCTCGAAAGCGCGGTGAAGCCTCTGTCGCCGGGGCAGATCAGTCGAATTGTCGAGACCGACTACGGCTACCACATCTTTCGCCTCGAGCGGCGCGGGTCGGCCGCACCGCCCGACGGCGATCGTGATCGGATTGCCGTTGACGTGCTCGCGTCCAAGAATGAACGGCTCGTTCGCGCCAACGTCAAGCGACTGCTCGACGGCGCGAACGTCTCGGTCCATCGAGACCTGTTACCGTTCCAATACGAGGGGCGCTTCGCGAGCACGAAGTAAACCGAAGGAGTCTGAAGCATGAAGTACCGAGCATCGGCGTCCCGCGCCGTCGCGGCCGCGATCGTCGCCGTAGCCGTTTTCGTTGGAACCGCGTTGGCCCAGGACCAGCGACTCGTCGAGGAAGTCGTGGTCCGGGTGAACAACGAGATAGTGACGCGTTCGCAGTTCCTCGAGGTCATTCAGCAGACCGAGGACGATGCGCGCCAGAATCGCTCGCCCGAAGAAGCCGAACGAATCCTGAAGGACCTGCGACCGCGGTTGCTCGATCTGATGATCGACAACATCCTTCTCGTGCAGAAGGGGCAGGATCTCGGCATCGACGTGGAGGCGAACATCAATCGTCAGCTCACGGAGGCGGCGCGCGAACGGAACATGACCATCACCGAGTTCGAGGACGCCATGCGGAAGAGTGGCGTGGATCCCGCCGATACGCGCTCACGGCTTCGCGAGCGGCTCATGCGCGATGCGGTGATGAACCAGGAGGTATACGGGGCGATCTATCGCGGGCTCACGGAGCGCGAAAAGCGTGAGTATTACGAGAAGAACACCGACAAGTACATGCTGCCGGGTGAGCTGAAGCTCTCCGAGCTCTTTATTCCCGTGGAGGGGCGCTCGTTCAGCGAGATCGAAGCAAAGGCGCGCGAGCTCGTCGCTCAGGCGCGAAGCGGCTCGTCGTTCATCGACATCGTGAAGAAGAACGGCGACGCGAATCGCGCGTCTTATGCCAACGGTGGATCGATCGGGTCCTTCGCGTCACCTGAGGATCTCGCGGCGCCGCTCTCGACGGCAATCGCGAATCTTCGAACTGGAGACCTGACTGACCCGATCCGGCTCGCGGATGGAGTCATCGTGCTTCGGGTCGATGAGCGACGCGATGCGGCTCCGAAGAAGTTCGAGGAAGTACAGAGCGACGTAGCGCTTGCGATCACGTACGGGCGAAGTCAGGAGGCGGAGCGCAAGTACATACAGAAGCTCAGGGACGAGGCCTATATCAAGGTCACGGACAGCTACAAGCCGGTGGTGGCATCGGCAGGTCCGGCGTCTGGAGACGCCCAGCCGTAACGTTGAGATCGCTCGAGGTGTCAGTACCGCGCTCTACCGGGTACTGACACCTTGGGGGCTCGTCCGATGCGCCTGGATCTGTTTCTGAAGCAGAGCCGTCTGGTAGTCAGGCGGACGCTCGCGCAGGAAATGTGTGATGCCGGCGCGGTGACCGTCAACAACTCTCCGGGAAAGTCTGGGCGGTCGGTCTCGGTTGGCGACACGCTGAAGATTAGACAGCGCGGCCACGTGACCACGGTTCGAATCCTCGCGACGCCCGATCGGCCGCCGGCAAAGGCGCTCGCTTCCGGGCTGTACGAGGTGCTCGGTGTCGAAGATGACCCCGATGCAGAGGCAGCGTCCGAATGGCGCACGGACGTTCGCGGGCCGTCCACACCGGACGTATGAGCCGTCGACGGGCCGGGT